>NZ_QKLJ01000009.1:0-84955 GCF_003224415.1 Curtobacterium sp. MCBD17_023 | reverse complement strand
AGATGTGTATAAGAGACAGCTCCTCCCCCCGCCCGTCACGCGGATCGTCGCAGCCCTCGTGCTGTTCGGCACGGTCGTCCTGAGCCTGCTCGGCGGAGCGTCGGCTGCGAGCGCGCACGGCTTCAGCTCCGTCGTCTACGCGGACGTCAGCGGTGACGGTGCCGACACGGTCCGCGCCGAGCTCGGGCTCGAGTACGACCTCATGCTCGTGTCCGTCGGCACGAGCGAGGACGACGACGCGCTCTTCCGCCAGGGTCAGGCGGCCTGGGACGACGGGGACGACCCGGGGATGGTGCGAGCCGCCGAGGCGCACCTCGACTCGATCGGTCGGTACGTGTTCGACCGTTTCGGGGTGACGACCGGGGGGAAGGCGTGCACCGGCACGCTCGACGACTCGGTACGTGTCGAGATGCGCGACGAGGTGCCGTACGCCATGCTCACGGCGGACTTCGCGTGCCCGGAGCCCGGACACACCGCGTCCGGCCACGTGGTGCGATCGGAGCTGTTCCCGGACAGCGAGACGTTCGTGCAGGACACCAAGACGATCGTCACCTACGACGTCGACGACCAGGAGGGCACCGCGACGCTCGACGCCGACGAGCCGTCGTTCTCGACCGAGCAGTCCGCGGGCGCACGGTTCTGGGAGTTCTTCACCCTCGGCGCCGAGCACCTGCTGACCGGGATCGACCACATCCTGTTCCTCATCGCGCTCATCGCCGGGTCCCGACGGCTGCGCGAGGTCGTCTACACGGCGTCGGCGTTCACCATCGCGCACTCGATCACGTTCATCCTCGCCGCGCTCGGCGTCGTGAGTCCGCCGTCGATCGTCGTCGAACCGCTCATCGCGCTGTCGATCGCGGCGGTCGCCGGGTGGTACCTCTGGCGGCTGCTCCAGCGCCGGTCCCGCGCCGACGAACTGGTCGTGGCCGACCACGGCCGGTTCGCCCTGGACCGGTCCGGATGGTCACGTCTCGCCGTGGTCTTCGCGTTCGGACTCATCCACGGACTCGGGTTCGCCGGTGCCCTCGGCATCAAGGAGGCGTTCTCGTGGCAGCTGCTCGTGTCGCTCCTCATCTTCAACGTCGGCATCGAGGCGGTCCAGCTCGCGATCATCGTCATCGTCTTCCCGCCGCTGTCGCTCCTGCGACGCAAGGCACACATCGCGTCGCTGTGGGTCACCGGGGCGGTGACGGCCGGTGTCTTCGTGATGGGGATGATCTGGTTCGTCCAACGGCTCGTCGAGGGTTGATCTCCTACCGCTTCGGCGCTGTGAGACGGATGGTCACACAGCGTTTACTCACCATCCACCAGGGCGATGCAGAGTCTCTCTGCTGCACCATCCCTTCCCTCGAGAACGGACCCACATGAGTCTCCTGTCCGGCGCCCCTTCCCGGCGCAGAACCACCACCCTCCGCTTCGGCGGGGCCGTCATCGGCGCCGCCCTCATCGCGGGCGCCTGCCTCGTCGGCTCCAACCCGGCGACCGCGGCCACGAACACCCCGACGAGCAACATCTCGACCGGCCCGCTCCACATCCTGCTCGGCGTCGGTGCCACCGAGAGCCAGCGCATCGCCTCGTGGTACTTCCCCGCGAACGTCGCCCAGTCGCTCGAGATCCAGAAGACCGACAGCATGACCGGCGGTGTCTTCACCGACGCGAAGAAGACGATCGACGCGTCGGAGGCCGCCAACACGGCAGCCGACACGAGCACGACCGACCGGTCGACCCGCTCGATCCCGGGCATCACCGCCGAGGCCGGCTACATCAACGCCCACGCGACGATCTCGGACCTCGAGCCGAACACCACGTACACCTACCACGTCGGTGCCGCGGACGGGTCGGCCTGGTCCGCCCCGTACACGTTCACGACGAAGAGCTTCAGCGGCGACTTCGACTTCCTGTTCTTCGGCGACCCGCAGATCGGTTCGTCGGGCTTCACCGACGAGGACGGCGCCGGCTGGGCCGACACGTTGAAGTACGCGACCACGAAGGAGAAGGACGCCGAGCTCCTCGTCTCCGGTGGCGACCAGGTCGAGAACGCGAACAACGAGTACCAGTGGGGTGCGTTCGCCGACAGCAGCGACGTCCTCAAGCGCTACCCGTGGGCCTCGACCATCGGCAACCACGACGTCGGCGGCAAGGCGTACGAGCAGCACAACCAGCTGCCGAACTCCCTCCGCGTGCCGGACTTCTACCCGGGCGGCAACACCACCGCGAACTCGGGTGGCGACTACTGGTACATGTACAAGGGCGTCCTGTTCATCGACATCAACTCGAACGCCTACGCCGCCGGTTCCGACGCGGCGCACGTGAACTACGTCCGCGACGTCATCTCGCGTCACGGCGACGACGCGAAGTGGACCGCGCTCGTCTACCACCACTCGATCTACTCGCCGGCCGACCACGCGAACGACCGTGACAACCAGCAGCGCCGCTTCGACTTCACCCGCGCCTTCTCGGACATGGGTGTCGACGTCGTCCTGCAGGGCCACGACCACTCCTACTCGCGCAGCTACGCGATCAAGAACGGCAAGAAGGCCAACCCGGACGAGCAGCCGGGTGCCGAGGACGTCTTCGCCGGACCCGGTGGCGTCATCTACCTCACCGCCAACTCCGCGTCGGGGTCGAAGTACTACGACCTGACCACCCCGGACGCCACGCAGGGCTACGGCGCCGACCCGCTCGACCCGACCGGTCAGCGTCACTTCGCCAACTCGGTGGAGAACCAGGAGCACGTCCGGACCTACGTCAAGGTGTCGGTCACGGACGACAACCTCGCCGTCACGAACGTCCGTGCGGGCGACTGCACCACGCTCAACTCGGCCGTCCAGCACGGGAACGTCGACAGCTGCGGCGTGACCCTCAAGCCGACGGCCTCGGCCGACCCGGCGCCGATCGGCTCCACCGTCGACGACTTCACCCTGCACGCAGAGCTGCCGGCGACCACCACCACGGTCACCACCTCCGCGGCGAAGCAGGCCTACCGCACGGCGAAGCCCGTCGTCGTCACCGCCACCATCGGCGGCGGCATCGGCGACCAGCAGGGCACGGTGACCTTCTCGGACGGCACAACGGTCATCGGCACCGCGCCGGTCACGGGCGACACGGCGTCGATCACGCTGTCGAACACGCTGGCCGTCGGGGCGCACCCGATCACGGCGTCGTTCACCAGCAGCTCGGCGTTCGCCGGCACCAGCTCGTCGACCACGGCACCCACGACCGTCACCGTCGAGAAGGCCGCGTCGACCACGTCGCTCCGGTACTCCGGCGGCAGGGCGACCGTCACGGTGACCGCCCCGGGTGTCGTCTCGGTCAAGGGCACGGCGACCATCTACGACGGTTCGGTGAAGCTCACCACCGTCTCGATCGGCAACGGCACCGGCTCGAAGGACATCTCGCTCGCGAAGGGCACGCGCAGGCTGCACGCCGTCTTCACCAGCACCGCAACGGTCTCGGCCAGCACCAGCCCGACCATCTCGGTCAAGCGGTAACGACCGACGATGCACGACGAGAGGGCCCCGTGGTGACCACCACGGGGCCCTCTCCCCGTCGGTCAGCGGAGCGTGGACGGGCCGTCGGTTCGGGGACTCAGGCGTTCTGCCAGACCCGGATCCAGTCGACGAGCATCTGCTGCGGGAACGCGGTCATCGCGTCCGGCGCACCCGGCCACCCGCCGCCGACCGCGACGTTGAGGACCACGAAGAACGGCTTGTCGAACACCCACGGGTCCCCGTTCGTGTCCGCGGGCGTGATCGTCCGGTAGGTCGCACCGTCGACGGACCAGCTGATCGAGCCCGGTCGCCAGTCCACTGCGTAGACGTGGAAGGCGTCCGCGAAGGCACCGCTCGGCAGCGTCGCCGTCGTACCGATGCCCTCGGCCCCGGAGTACCCGGGTCCGTGCACGGTGCCGTGGATCGTCCCGGGCTCGCGTCCGATGTTCTCCATGACGTCGATCTCGCCGCACGCCGGCCACCCGACCTGCGGCAGGTCGGTTCCGAGCATCCAGAACGCGGGCCAGATGCCCTGCCCGCGCGGGATCTTGATGCGGGCCTCGACCCGGCCGTACTGCACGGAGTACGTGCCCTGCGTCGTCAGGCGGGCGGACGTGTACGAGCCGTCGGCCTCGCGCCGCGCGGTGATCGCGAGGTTGCCGTTGCCGTCGAGCGCCGAGTTCCGCCGCGAGTCGGTGTAGACCTCGAGTTCCCCGTTGCCCCAGCCGCCGCCACCCAGGTCGTGGCGCCAGATGCCCGGGTTCGGGGCGCTGCCGGCCGGTCCGTCGAACTCGTCGGCGGCGAGGAGCATCGGCGCCGTGGCCGCTCGGGCCGCCTCCGGCCGCAGTGTCGCGACGCCCGTCAGGCCGACCGCTGCGGCGGCGCCCAGGCCGAGCGTGAGCAGGCGGCGGCGGTCGATCGCGCCGTCGGCGCGGGACTGGTCGTCCTTCGTCATGGGTCCTCCGGCACGGTGTGCTGTCATCGGGCAGAGGAACAGTAGACGACACGTTCCGCCGGAACACCATGCCCCCGTCCGGGTCCCCCGCGCTGCGCGGCCAGACGGCGCGGTGACCGCAGGACGGACGGGAGGCCCGTGGCGGGTCGCGCCACGGGCCTCCCGGACGGCTCGGGGTGCGCCGATCAGGCGTGCCCGCCAGCGGCCTCGACCGTCTCCTCGAGCACCGCGGCCGGTGCGGACGTGCCACCGGACCGGACGAAGACGGCGGCGAGGACCGCCACGACGACCGCGACCACACCGGCGACGACGAAGGCGGTGTGCATGCCCCCGAGGAACGCATCGCGGGCGGCCGCCGACGCCGCCGGACCGAGCCCCGCGGGCACGATGCCCTGGGCGAGCCCCTGCCGGTCAGCGCTCGCGAGTCCGAGCCCGGCGGTGCCCGAGAGCACCCCGGCGCTGACCACGGCGGAGAGCACCGAGGTGCCGAGCGCACCGCCGAGCTGCAGCGCGGTGGCCTGGAACCCGCCGGCGACCCCGGCGAGCTGCACCGGGGCGCTGCCGACGACGGCCTCGGCACCGGCCGTCATCGTGAAGCCGGCCCCGAGGGCGAAGACGACGAACGGGACCGCCATCCCGACGTACGCGGAGTCCTGCGTGGTGCCGGTCAGGGCGAACAGCGCGACCCCGACCATGAGCAGGCCGATGGTGAGCGTCCTGCGGATGCCGAGCCGCCCCACGAGTGCCGCGCCGATCGGTGACGCGATGATCGAGACGCCGCTCAGCGGGAGCTGCATGAGCCCTGCCTGCAGACCGGTCACCCCGCGCAGGTTGAGCATGTACAGGGACAGGAAGAACGTCACGCCGAGCATCGCGAAGAAGTTCGCGCCGACGGCCAGGCCACCGATCGAGAGCGTCGACGACCGGAACAGCGACATCGGCAGCAGCGGGTCGGTCACGCGCAGCTCGACCAGCACGAAGACCACGAGCAGCGCGGCACCACCGAGCAGCACCCCGAGCGTGAGCGGGCTCCCCCACCCCCACGACTCGGACTGGACGACGGCCAGCACGATGCCGAACAGACCGAGCGCGAGCAGCACCACGCCGGGCACGTCGAAGCGTCCGCGGTGGGGAGCGGTGGACTCCCGCAGGACGAGCCCGCCGAACACCAGGCCGACGAGGGCGATCGGGGCGTTCACGAAGAAGACGGACTCCCAGCCGAGTGCGGCGACGAGCACGCCGGCGACGATCGGACCGGCCGCGATGGCCACCGAGGACGCACCGCCCCAGACACCGACGGCGACGCCGAACCGCTCCTTCGGGAAGGTCGCCCGCAGCAGCGCGAGGGTCTGCGGCATGAGCAGCGCGGCGCTGAGCCCCTGCACGGCACGGAAGACGATCACGCCCGTGGCGGTCCCCACGAGGCCGATCGCGACCGAGGCCAGCGCGAACGCGACGACCCCGATCAGGTACATGCGGCGGCGGCCGAACCGGTCCCCGAGCTTGCCGCCGAGGATGAGGAACACCGCCAGGGCGAGCAGGTAGGCGTTCGTGATCCACTGCAGCTGGGTGAAGGTGGTGCCGAGGTCGGCGGCGATCGCGGGGTTCGCGATCGACACGACGGTGGCGTCGAGGCCGACCATGAACAGGCCGAAGCAGACGGCGACGAGGGTGGCGATCGGGTTGCCGCGCAGGGTGCGGCGGGATCCGGGCATGGTTGTGCCCATGAGGGCTCCTTCGGACGACACGGACCGTGCTCCGGCGGTGGGACCGCACGACGAGAGGCACGAGGGGTGCGAACCGAAGGACGCGGGGTGGCACCGACAGGGAGCGGTACACGAGCCGACCGTCGTTCTCGCGTGACGGGCAGCCCCCTTGGTTCTGGCACGACGACGGTAGCAGACGAGCACCGCGCCGCACGAACGGCCGCACGCCGCTGTGCTCAGGGCTCAGGGCTCAGGGCTCAGGGCGCTGTGCTCAGGGCTCAGGGCTCAGGGCGCTGTGCTCAGGGCTCAGGGCTCAGGGCTGGGGTGCCGCTCCGACCGCGGAACGCTCGGCCTCGCGCTGCGCACACACCTCGGCCCACACGGCGTCGAGGGACAGGCGGAGCACGCCGGCGAGCGCCGCCACGGTCGGGAAGGACGGCGTCGCGATCCGTCCGGTCTCGACCTTCCGCAGCGTCTCCGGCGAGACACCGGCCTCGAGCGCGACCTCGAGCATCGACCGGGTGCCACGTGCGGACCGGAGCACGGCACCGAGGCGCCGCCCGCGTTCGAGGTCGACCGGGGAGAGCGGGAGACGGACCATGCACCTACAGTAATACCGGTATGACAATCGGAACAGAAACGGCACCCGCATGATCGAGATCCTCACCCCGGCCGAGCTCCCCCGGGCCCGCGCCGCCGGCGCCCTGGTGGCCGACATCCTGCAGACCCTGCGGAGCCGCACCACGGTCGGCACGAACCTGCTCGACCTCGACCGGTGGGCGGCCGAGATGATCACCGCCGCCGGGGCCACGTCGTGCTACGTCGACTACGCCCCGTCGTTCGGGCGCGGCCCCTTCGGTCACCACATCTGCACCGCCGTGAACGACGCCGTCCTGCACGGTCTGCCGCACGACCGCGCCCTGGCCGACGGGGACCTGCTGACGCTCGACCTCGCCGTCGTGCACCAGGGCTACGCGGCCGACTCCGCGATCAGCTTCGTCGTCGGGACGAGCCG
Source organism: Curtobacterium sp. MCBD17_023 (assembly GCF_003224415.1). Taxonomy (NCBI): domain Bacteria; kingdom Bacillati; phylum Actinomycetota; class Actinomycetes; order Micrococcales; family Microbacteriaceae; genus Curtobacterium; species Curtobacterium sp. MCBD17_023. The sequence goes on along the minus strand of NZ_QKLJ01000009.1, from coordinate 77,788 downwards.
TCCGGAGGAGAGCGTCGCGCTCATCGAGACCACCGAGCGGGCCCTGGCCGCCGGGATCGCGGCCGCCCGCCCGGGCGCACGGCTCGGGGACCTGTCACACGCGATCGGGTCCGTCCTCACCGAGGCCGGCTACCCGATCAACCTCGACTTCGGCGGGCACGGCATCGGCTCGACCATGCACCAGGACCCGCACGTGGCGAACGGCGGCCGGCCGGGCCGCGGGTACACGCTGCGTCCGGGCCTCCTCCTCGCCCTCGAGCCGTGGGTGATGGTCGACACCGACGAGCTCGTCACCGACGCCGACGGGTGGACGCTCCGCAGCGCGACCGGCTGCCGGACCGCCCACAGCGAGCACACCATCGCGATCACCGAGGACGGGGCCGAGGTCCTCACCCTGCCCTCCGGCCGGGTCGCCGGGTAGCCCGGTCGCCGGATGGCCCGGTCGCCGGACAGCTCGGTCGCCGGACAGCCCGGTCGCCGGATAACCTCGACGCGTCGGGCGGTCGAGGGGGCCGTCGACACGAGGGGGACACCGATGCGCACCACCACCATGCCCGTCGCCGCGGCCGCAGCCGTCCTGGCACTGACGCTGGCGGGCTGCTCCGGCGGCGGGGACGACACCACCGGCGGTGCGGGAGCCCGGACATCGGCGCCCGCCCCGAGCGCCCCGGTGACGAGCGCGGCGCCCACGCCGTCGGCGTCGTCGACGGGCGGTCGCGCGTCCGCCCACACCGAGGCCGAGCTGACCGGCGTGTTCCAGCGCATCCAGTTCAGGCCCGCCGAGTTCACCACGACGGACGCGATGCTCGACTCCGTCTACCCGGGCCTGACGGTCTCCGATGCCAGCTGCCTCGCCCCGTTCGGCGTCGGGTGGGACACCTCGGACGACGCCGGGACCGTGGTGTTCGGCACGAGCAACGACCGGTCGATGACCGCCGTCGTCGCCAGCACCGGGGAGACCGCTGCCGCGACGGACCTGGTCGAGGACGCTCGCAGTGCTCTGACCCGGTGCGCGGACGGCTCGGCGTTGTTCTCGATGCAGGGCAAGCCGATCGAGACCACCGTCGAGACGGCGGAGCCGTCCCTGACCGGTACCGACGAGGCGATCGGCTGGCGCGTGCGCGGCACCGTCGGCGGCAACGCGTTCACGCTCGTCGGCCACACCGCCAGGGTCGGCGGTGACGTCGTCGCGCTGGTGGGGTGGGACCCGACGTCGAACACGACGAACGTCCCGCTCGCGACGCAGATGTTCGTCGACGCGCTGTAGCCGGGTCGACGCATCGCCGCCGGGGATCCCGACGGTGACACGGCCGGCGGCGGGCGCTACATTGTTGAACAATCCCGACAGGAGGTCCGCGTGCCCACGATCGACCTGAACAGCGACCTCGGCGAGGGCTTCGGCGCCTGGACCGCGGGCGACGACGACGCGATGCTCGACGTGGTGTCCAGCGCGAACATCGCCTGCGGGGCCCACGCCGGCGACCCGACGATCATGCTCGACACGTGCCGGGCCGCAGCCGAGCGCGGGGTGGCCGTCGGGGCACACGTTGCGTACCGGGACCTGCTCGGCTTCGGCCGCCGCCCTGTCTCGGTCACCCCGGACGAGCTGTACGCCGAGGTCGTGCACCAGCTCGGCGCGCTCACCGCGGCCGCCCGGGTCGCCGGGACCGCCGTCACGTACGTCAAGCCGCACGGCGCGCTGTACAACACCGCCTGCGCCGACCCGGTGCAGGCCGAGACGGTCGTCCGCGCGGTCGCCGACGTCGACCCGTCCCTGTCGGTCCTCGCCCTCCCCGGCTCGGAGCTGGTGCTCGCCGCAGAACGCCACGGGCTCCGCGCGGTGCGCGAGGCCTTCGCCGACCGCGCCTACGAGCCGGACGGGTCGCTCGTGTCCCGCAGCCGCCCGGGGTCGGTGCTGCACGACCCGGACGAGGTCGCCGCCCGCGTGCTCCGCATGGTCACCGAGGGGGTCGCGATCGCGGTCGATGGCTCCGAGGTCCGCGTGGCGGCGGACTCCATCTGTGTGCACGGTGACTCCCCCGACGCCGTCGCGATGGCGCGGGCGATCCGGACGCTCCTGACGGAACAGGGCGTCGGCATCACGGCGTTCTCGACCGCCGCCGCGGCATGACGCCTGACGTCCGGGTCGCCGGGGCGACGGCGCTGCTGGCGACGTTCGACACCCTCACCGACGTCGTGGCGTTCCGCGCCGGCCTCACCGCGGCCGCGCTGCCCGGGGTCACCGAGGTGGTCTCCGGTGCGCGGACCCTCCTCCTCCGTTTCGACCCGACCGCCACCGACGCGGGACGACTCCGCGCGCTCCTGTCGGACGTCGAGCCGGTGCGCCCCTCGGACGACCGCGCAGACCGCGACCCGGTCGTGGTCCCGGTCACCTACGACGGCGCCGACCTCGACGCCGTCGGCGCGCTCACCGGCATGACCCGCGGGGAACTCGTCGCCTGGCACACCGGGCAGGTCTGGACGAGTGCCTTCTGCGGCTTCGCCCCCGGCTTCAGCTACCTGACCGGCACCGCACCGTCGCTCGACCTGCCCCGCCGCGACACCTCGCGCACCGCCGTCCCGAGCGGCGCCGTCGCCCTGGCCGGCGAGTTCAGCGCCGTCTACCCGCGGACCTCCCCCGGCGGCTGGCAGCTCATCGGCCGGACCGAGGTGCCGATGTGGTCGCTCGACCGCACCCCGCCGGCGCTCGCACCGGCCGGCGTCCGGTTGCGGTTCGTCGACGCGGCGGCACGGTCGTGAGTGCCCTGACCGTCGTGCAGGTCGGTTACGGCGTGACGACACAGGACCTCGGCCGTCCCGGACTGAGCGACATGGGGCTGGGTGCGGCCGGCCCCGCGGACCGGGGGTCGGCCGCACTGGCGAACAGGATGGTGGGCAACCGTCCGCACGCTGCCGTCCTGGAGGCCCTCCTCGGCTCCGTCGCGCTCCGCACCGACGCGCACGTGGTCGCCGCCGTCACCGGGGCACCGTGTCCGGTGTCGATCGAACGCGCGGACGGACGAGTGCGCGGTGCGGCCGCCTACGAGGTGCTCCTCCTCGAGCCCGGCGACACCCTGCGGGTCGGGCTGCCAAAGGACCGACTCCGCGCGTACGTCGCCGTCCGCGGAGGCATCGCGGTCGAGCCGGTGCTCGGCAGTCGGTCGTGGGACTCGCTCGCGCAGCTCGGTCCCGCACCGCTGTCGGCCGGGGACGTCCTGCCGGTCGGGCCCGCCGTGCGCGGTGCCACGGCGACCACGGACGGTAGGGCGACGGCCGGGGACGGGCTCGGCGTCGGCCCCTGGCCGGTGGTCGACGCGGTACCGCCGCCGCTCCTGCCCCGGCCCGGCGACCCCGTGGTGCTCGACGTCGTGCCCGGTCCCCGTGACGACTGGTTCACACCGGACTGGCGGGCCACCCTGACCGGCCAGGACTTCCACGTCACCCCGGACAGCGACCGGGTCGGGGTCCGCACCACCGCAGACGCCTCCCTCGTGCGTGCGGTCACCCGCGAGCTCCCCAGCGAGGGCGTCGAGACCGGCTCGCTGCAGGTCCCGCCGGCCGGCTTCCCCGTGCTGTTCCTCGCCGACCACCCGGTCACCGGCGGTTACCCGGTCGTGGCGGTCCTGACGCCGGAGTCCGTCGACCGTGCGGCGCAGCTCCGCCCCGGTGACACGCTGCGCTTCCGCATCGCCCGCTGACGCAGCGCACCCGGAACAACTCCCCGCCGGTCGTGGTTGCCGTCACGGGGCGCCGTCAGCGGACGGGGTCCGACGACGAAAGGTGCACACCATGACGATGACGGTCTTCCTCGAGGTCCAGATCCGGAACGACGTCGCAGCGGACACGGTCGAGGCCGCGATCCGGGAGACCCTCGCGCAGACCGCAGCCCGGCAGGGCAACGAGTCGCTCGAGGTCCTGGTCGACGACGAGGACCCGACGCGCATGGTCGTGCTGGAGCGCTGGGCCACCGCCGAGGACCACGACGCCTACGTCGCCTGGCGCGCCACCCCCGAGGGCGCGGCGGAGGCGCTCGGCGCAGTGCTCGCCGCCCCGCCGGTCACGAAGACCTTCGGTCAGACCATCCCGTTGCGCTGACACTCGTCGCGGTGCGGCAGGATCAGCGGGCTGCGTGCTCCCGGGCCTCCATGGCGTCCCACGCGAAGCTCGCCAACCAGTGCGTGGAGTAGTACTCCTCGCCGACGCTCGCGGCGAGCCCCGAGGCGAGCAGCCGGTCGGCCGCGCCGTCCAGCAGGGCCGTGAGGTCGGCGTCCTCGGCGTCGGCGGAGCGCAGGGCGTCGGCGATGCGCCGTGCCGATCCGGCCCGGGACAGGTCGAGGCCGAAGAGGTGCACCTGCTGCGGGTCGTTCTCGTCGCGGACGGTGGTCGGGGTCAGGATCGCGTCACCGGCGGAGACCTCGGAGAAGAACGCCCGCGCCCAGGTCTCGAACTCGGACGCCGGCAACACCGAACGCATGAGGTCTGCCTCGGCCAACCCGGCGGACAGGAAGTCGTGCCCGCTGCGCTCCCACGCGAACGGCCACCCGGCGTCGGCGCCGAACCACTCGCGGGCGGTGCGCTCGACCGTGGCGACGAGCTCGGTCCGGCCGAGCGACCGGGCACCCTCGAGCACGAGCAGCAGCCCGAACGCGGAGTTCGAGTGGACGCCGTGCCGGACCGGGTGCGCAGCGCCCTCGACCCAGCGGGTGACCAGGTCCTCGAGCACCTCGACCACGGGCGCGAAGCCCGGCGCGAGTGCGCGGACCGCCGGCACCTCGGAGGCGGCGACCTCGGCGGCGAGCCGCATCAGCCACGCCCAGCCGTAGGGCCGTTCGTAGTGCGGCGTGGCGCGGAGGTACGCGGCCTCGGTCGCGAGGTGGTCGGCGGAGAGGTGCGCCTGCAGGACGGAGGTGATCCGGGCCTCCAGGTCGGCGGGCACGCCGTACGCGACCAGACGCGTCGCGAGCCAGTGCATGTGCACGGACGAGTGCCAGTCGTACGACGTGGCGAAGGCGGGGTGCAGCTCGACGGGGAGCGCGCGGTCCTCCGGACCCGACGTCGTGTGGTGCGCGGCGTACGGGTACTCGCGCGTGGTGTTGTCGAGGGCGACGGCGGCGAAGCCGGCGGCCCAGGCGGCGCGGGTCAGGTCCGGTGCGGACGAGGACGACGGCGTACCGTCGGCGGGGTCAGAATGCGACAAGGTACATCACTCCCATGTTGACGACGAGCAGGATCCCGGCGGTCGGGAGCTGCGCCTTGATCGGCCCGTACTTGTCCCGCATCTCGAGCAGGGCGGCGGGCACGAGGTTGAAGTTGGCGGCCATCGGGGTGACCAGGGTCCCGCAGAAGCCGGCGAGCATGCCGATCGCGAAGATCGCGGCGGGGTTGCCGTCGAAGCCCTGCACCAGGACCGGCCAGCCGATCGCGGCGGTCATGATCGGGAACGCCGCGAAGGCGTTGCCCATGATGACGGTGAACAGGGCCATGCCGAGGCAGTAGACGACGACCGCGGCGAACAGGGACCCGTCCGGCAGGACCGCCTTGATGATCGTGCCGACCGCCGTGCCGACGCCGGCCTGGGTGAACACGATGCCGAGTGTCGAGAGCATCTGCGGCAGGAGCGCCGCCCAGCCGATCGCCTGCAGCAGCCGTGCGCCCTCGCGGACCGGGGTGTCGAGCCGCGGCGGACGGAGCACGAACACCGCGACGACCACGGCGAGCACCGAGCCGATGCCGAGCCCGGTCAGGGTGGCGCTCCCCTCGGCCAGGAGCGGCTCCCCTCCGATCCGGACGAGCGGGCCGAGGGTGGCGACGAGGACCGCCACGACCGGGATCACCAGCGCCGGGATGAAGAGCTTGTTCCCGTACCGCTGCGCGAACGCAGCGCGCTCGTCCGGGCTCGTCGTCGCGAGGACGCTCGTGCTCGAGCTCGGGCGGGTGGTGACGGCGGTCGGCTCGGCCGGGCCGGTCGCGGAGCCCACCCCGGCGCCGGGGACGCTCGCGACACGGGTGCGGCTCGTCGTGCCGGTGAAGCCGAGGCCGGCGAGCGCCACCATCACGAGGACGGCGATCCCGAGCACCCAGGCGGGGATCACCCCGGACACGACGAAGGTGCCGGCGAAGAACGACAGCCCGAGGATGCCCCAGAAGGCGGCGTTCCCGAGGCGCTTGGCGTGGGAGCGGTCCGTGACGATGAACACGGAGACGGCGATGAAGAACGCGCCGATGAGCCAGTAGAGCCATTCGCTGGTGATCATGCCGCGACCCCCTCGGTCTGGCGGACGTCGGCCGCCATCTTGTCGAGCTTCCGGTCGAGCAGGAGCAGGCGGATGCCGTGCACGATGAGCGCCGCGATGCCGGTGGGGATCGCCCACAGCGCCAGGTCGATCGGTTCGAGCGCGAGACCGTACGTGGTGTCGACGAAGGTCGTGATGAGCAGGATCGACCCGACCGCGACGAAGACGTCCTCGCCGAAGAACACCCCGACGGTGTCGGAGGACGCCGAGAAGCCCTTGATCTTCTCGCGCATCCGCTCGTCGATGCGGCCGTACTTCTTGGTCGCCGCACCCTCTGCCATCGGGTGCACGAGCGGGCGGACGGTCTGCGCCGGCCCGCCGATGCTCGTCAGGCCGACCGCGGCGGTGACCTGCCGGACCGCCAGGTACCCGGCGAGGATGCGGCCCGTCGTGAGCTTGTCGAGCTTCGCGATGAGCCGCTTCGCCTGGTCCTGGAGCCCGTAACGCTCGATGAGACCGATGACGGGCAGCACGAGCGCGAACGTCGTGACGCTCCGGCTCGACGCGAACCCGTTGCCGAACGCGGTGAGGATGCCGACGGGGTCGATCCCGCCGATGGCTGCCGTGACGATGCCCGCCACGGTGACCACGAGCAGCGCATTGATGCGCAACGCGAAGCCGATGATCACGACGGCGACGCCGATGAGGACGAACATGCGGGCCAGTCTGGCGTGCATTGTTGAACAATCTCAAGACCCGGCCGGATCTGTAACACGCCGGTCACACGAGTGCTCTGCGAGGATCGGGGCATGACACGGACGGTCAGCGGAGCAGAGTCCACCGCGGCACGGCTGCGGTCCTCGATCGCGGACGGCGCGTTCATGCCGGGCACGCAGCTGTCCGAGGAGCGCCTGAGCGACCAGTTCGGCGTCTCGCGGAACACCCTGCGCGAGGCGTTCCGGCTGCTCGCGCGCGACCGGCTCGTCGAGCACGTCTTCAACCGCGGGGTGTTCGTGCGTCGCCTGTCCGTGGCTGACGTCACGGACCTCTACGCGGCCCGGCGCGTCCTCGAGGAGGCGGGCATCCGCGCCTGCACCCCGGAGTCCCCAGCCCTGGCCGCGGCAGCGTCCGCGGTGTCCGACGCGCGGTCGGCGGCCGCCGCCGGTGACTGGCGCGCGGTCGGCACGGCGGACATCCGGTTCCACTCCGAGCTCGTGCGGGCCGTGCCGAGCGAGCGGCTGCACGTGCTCATGGACGCACTGCTCGCCGAGATGCGCCTGGCGTTCCTCACCACCGACGACCCGGCGGCGTTCCACGCGGACTTCGTCGACCGGAACGAGGCGATCGTCACGGCGCTGCGGGCCGGCGACCGGGACGGCGCGGCAGCGCTCCTGGCCGACTACCTCGACGACGCGGAGGCGACGCTGCGGTCCGCCGCCAGCGCGGGCTGACGGCCGGGAGGCACGCCCCCCTCGTGCGCGCGCCCGCGGTCGAGCAGGGCGCTGGCCACGGCCGGGTCCGGCACTTGACGCTGACGGTGTCCCGGCCACCGTCCGCGTGCCCGCTCAGGGCTTCGCCGCCTCCGCCGGGGCTCCGGGCTCGTCGTCGCCCGTCGTCAGGTCCGACCGCGTGTCGGCGTGGATGACGGTGTCGTGCCCGAACGTGCGGGCAGCGGCGCGCAGCCGTGCCACGAACTCGTCGTTCTCGAGCTCGAGCTCGTCCTCCTCCGCGTCGGCGACGACGACCTCGCTCGACGGGCCGATGAGGATCTTCGTCGTCGTCATGGTGCCGTCCTCGGCGACCGACGGCACCGCCACGGTGTCGGCCCGGTCGCCGCCGGAGAGCGCCGCGGCGTACTCGATCACGGCGTCGGCGACGTCGTCGCTCGTGAGGACCACGGTGTTGTCGTAGCGGATGGTCTTCATCGGGAGCCCCTTTCGCTAGACCATGAAAGCCCCCGCTCGCCGGGAACCCACCAGGTGGGCCGGACGGGCGCGCGTCCTGCGGACACTCCGGCGTCGCCGCACCAGTCGACGGACGCAGCCGTGCGACGACCGGGACCGTTCACCGTAGGGCCTTGCGCAGCTCCAGTTCCTCGCCGTACGGCGGCAGGGGGTAGGGCACGAGTCGGCCGGTGGGGACGAACCCACGACGACGGTAGAAGGCGATGGCGCGCGGGTTGTCCTCGTGCACGTGCAGGAGGATCCGGTCGCCCCGGCCCCGCGCCCAGTCCTCCACCGCGTCCAGGAGCGCGTCCGTCACGCCGGACTCGCGCCCCCGGTGCTCGGGGTCGACGAAGACGCCGACCAGGAGCGGGTCGCCGCCGTCGAGTCGACCGCCCATGATGCCCGCCCACCCGCCGGTCGTCACGTCCTCCGCGACGAACCAGGGCGTGTCGGCCTCGGCACCGCTGCCGGCGCGCCGACGCCACTCGTCCTCGCCGAGCTGCCGTGCGTGCTCCAGGGTCTCGAGGAACGCGAGCGGGGTGTCCGCGAGCATCCGCAGGCGCAGGTCGCGGAACACGGGCCAGTCCTCGGGGCCGGTGCGGCGGATCACGATGTGGTCGGGCAGTGGCATCCGGTGGTCCTCCCGGTCCGGTGTCGTCAGGGTCCCGCTGGCGTCAGGCGCCGCCGCCCCGCAGCCAGGCGAGGACGGCGAGCACCCGCCGGTGCGCGTCGGGTGTCGGTTCGAGGTCGAGCTTGGTGAAGATCGAGCTGATGTGCTTCTCGACGGAGGCGACCGCGATGCGCAGCCGGTGCGCGACCGCCTGGTTGGTCTGTCCCTCGGCGATGAGCCGGAGGACGTCGCGTTCCCTCGGGGTGAGGCGCTCGATCGGGTCGGTCCGGCGGGCGATGAGGCGCTGGACGATCTGCGGGTCGAGGACCAGACCGCCGCGGGCGACCCGGGCGACGTCGTCCCGGAGGTCGTCGATCGACGAGATCCGGTCCTTCAACAGGTACCCGACGTGGTGTTCGCCGGTCGCGAGGAGCTCTCGTGCGTAGTCGAGTTCCGCGTACTGACTGAGCAGCAGCACCGCCACCTCGGGGTGCTCGGTCCGGATCCGGATCGCCGCGCGGAGACCCTCGTCCCGGAACGTGGGCGGCATCCGCACGTCGAGCACGGCGACGTCCGGTCGCACGGTCGCGAGCTCAGCGAGCAGGGCGCCGGCGTCCCCGTACGACCCGCCGATCGTGAACCCGGCCTCCTCGAGCAGGCGGATCGTGCCCTCCCGGAGCAGGACCGAGTCCTCGGCGAGGACGATGCGCAACGCGGCGGGGACTGCACCTGCTCCGAGGGTCACCCGGCCAGGGTACGACCTCCGGTCGCCGGTGCCTCGACGGGGACCGGGATGCGGACCCGCACCACGGTCGGTCCCCCGGGCGGGCTGATGACCGTGAACACGCCCTGGAGACCCTCCACGCGGTCCCGGAGTCCGTCCAGCCCGTGTCCGGGGTCGAGTCGGGCGCCGCCGACCCCGTCGTCGCGGACCTCCAGTTCGAGGTCGCCGCCCGGGGCGGCCACCGCCCGGATCGTCGCGCTGCTCGCATGGGCGTGCTTCGTCACGTTCGTGAGCAGTTCCGACAGGATCGCGTAGGCACTCCGCTCGACGGCGGCGAGCCCGGCCCCGGCGGCGTCCAGCCGGACGTCCGCCGTCGTCGGCAGGACGCTGTCCTCGGCCAGGGCCTGGACGGCCGCCGCGAGACCGCGGTCCTGGAGGATCGGCGGTGCGAGTCCGCGGGAGAGGTTCCGGATCGTCTCGAGCACGACCTTCGACCGGTCCAACGACTCCTCGACGAGCCGCTCGGCGGCTGCGGTGTCGTCCGGGAACCGGCGGAGGGCGATGGCCAGGTCGTACTGCAGGCGGAGCAGCTGCTGCTGGGGGCCGTCGTGGATGTCCCGCTCGAGCCGGCGCAGCGAGGCGTCCTCGGCGAGGAGGGCGGCCCGACGTCCGGCCTCGGCGCGCTGCGCCCCACGGAGCAGCTGCACGTCCTGCCGCTCCCCGAGGAGGAGTCCGGCGAGCACCAGGTGCGGCACGACCAGGACGCGTGTGACGAACGGGAACGTCGCGGCGAGGACGAGTCCGGCGAGGACGACGACCACCGGCCGGAGCACCGTCCCGGTCCACTGCCCGGTCTCCCCGATGCCCGCAGCCACCCGCTCCAGCCAGATGTCGTCGGCCGGGGTGACGGCCCAGCTCCACGCCGGGTACGTGACGGCGCCCAGTGCGAGCGCGCCCCACGTCACCGTGGCCACCCACGTGGCGACCGACACCGGGAAGGTCGCGAGGGTGTGGACGGTCGCGGCCCAGTTCCTGGTGTCCGCGAGCGGCGCCACCAACCGCACCCCGGGGACGCCGGTCGGAAGGGTCGGACGGACCGTCCAGTCCGGAGCATCCGGGACCTCGCCGACCCTGCCCGCCCGGCGGCGGGCGAACACCCCGAGCAGGCGTCCGGTCCGCACGGTCACGGCCAGCACCGGGAGCCCCACCCACACGATCCCCAGCCCGATCCCCAGGCACAGCAGGGTCAGGACGACGACGAAGCCGACGAGGTCCACCGGGAGTGCCGTCAGGAGGTACCAGGTCCGCCCGGTCCAGCCGCGCCAGTCGTCGACGTACCGTCGTCGTCTCTCCGTCACGGGCCTATCCTCGCGCTGCCAGGAGCGTCGCGGGGCCCTGACGCGTCGCGACCGCCGCCGCCACGAGCCCGGCCGCCCCCGTCAGGACGAGCCCGCCGCCGCTCGCCGCGACGACGAGGAGCCACGGCACGTGCAGCACCGCTGCTCCCGTGGCCTGGGCCGTCCCGGTGAGCACGGCCGCCGCGGTCATCGCGGTCGCGACGAGCGCCAGCCCGACCGCTGAACCGGCGACGAGGACGGTCTCGAGTGTCGCCGCGGCCAGGACCTGTCCGCGCGTCATCCCGCTCGCGCGGGCCACCGCGAAGGCCCGGCGTCGGCCGGAGGTCGCGATCGCGACGGCGTTGAGGACACCGATCACCGCGTAGAGCGCACCGACCGCCATCACGACGAGCAGGACGCGGGTGTTCTGGTCGAGCCCGGCGGCCCCGGCGTCCTCGGCCCAGGCGTCGGTCTCCGCCACCGTCCCGATGCGGGCGAGGGCGGCGGTGACGGCGTCGCGGTCCGCACCCTGGTCGAGGACGACGAACGTGGTCGCGGGACTGTCGGCCAGGACGTCCGCCGGCACCAGGCCCCGGGGGACGACGATCCCGACCTGCCCGGCGCTCCCGGCCGGTACGGGGACACCGAACCGGACCGCCCCGAGGGCACGGTCACCGATGGCCACGGTCCCGGCTCGTCCGAGACCGAGTCCGGTCGCACCGGGGCCGGGGGCCGCGGAGCGACCGCCGAGGTCCTGCATCGCGGTACGCGCACCGGGGTGTGCCGCCGCGAACCCCTCGGGATCGACCACGAGGGCCTCCGTCGTGACGGCGAGCGGCGTCCCCGCGAGTTCCTCGGACATCCCCGGGACGGCCGACCCGGACGGCTGGACCCGCACGGGGACGGCCCACTCGGTGGACGCGGCCGCGACCCCGGGCACCGAAGCCGGGTCCGCGGTGAACGCGCCGGTCGTCTGCAGCACGAGGTCCGCGTCCGTGCCCCGCGCGATCTGGGCGGTCGCGGCGTCGGTGAAGGACAGCATCGCGATCGGCTGGCTCAGCACCAGGGCCAGCAGGACGACGAGCGGGGCGGCGGTGGAGGCCGAGCGGGTCCGGGCGTCGCGGAGTTCCGCGACGGCCAGCGACCCGACCGCCGAACGCGGACGCGGGAGGACGGCTGCCACGAGCGGCACGAGCACCGGGGCGGTCATCGTGATCGCGAGTGCGCCGGTGATGCCCGCTGACATCGCCATCGCCTGCGCGCCGGCGAGCCCGCCCACGGGTGCGAGGACGACCAGGGCGACCGTCACCACGGCGAGCACCAGCCCGCCGACCCATCGCGACCGCGTCATCGGTCGTGCGGCAGCGCCGGTCTCCCGCACCGCGTCGAGCGGGTCGATGCGCGCTGCTCGGCGCGCGGCGACGGCGACGCCCGCCGACGCCAGGCCGATCCCGACGGCGAGGGACGCGGGCACGACCCAGACCTGCCAGGACGGGGAGAAGCCGGACGGCACGAAGCCGGCGGCCACGAGCATGCGCGTCTCCACCGCCATCAGTGCGATGCCGGCCGGGATGCCGAGCACGGCCCCGGCGAGGCCGAGGACGACGGCCTCGCCACGGAGCATCCGTCGTACCTGCCCGACCTCGGCTCCGACGATGCGCAGCAGGGCGAGGTCCCGTCGCCGCTCGGTGACCGAGAAGGCGAAGGTCGACGCGATGATGAACACCGCGAGGAAGGCCGCGAACCCGAGGGTGACGGACACGACGGTGACCGCGACGATCCTGCTGCCGTCCGCCCGGGCCTGGGTGAGCGCATCGGCGCCGGCCGCCGGCTGCATGCCGAGCACGGACAGCAGGAGCAGCAGCGACGCCTGCACGAGCCCGACGCCGAGGGCGACGGTGACGATCGCGCCGACGTACGTCTGCCAGCGTTCCCGGAAGCCGCTCAGTGCGATGCGGTTCATCGTCCCGTCTCCAGGCTGACGAGGCGGTTCGCGATCGTGGCGGCGTCGGCGCCGGTGAGGGCGTCGACGAGCTGGCCGTCGCGGAGGAACACGGTGGAGTCGGCGGCGGCCGCGGCAGCCGGGTCGTGGGTGACCATGAGGATGGTCTGCCCGGCGTCGGTCATCTCGCGCATCATCGCCAGGACCACGCGGGCGGCGGTGGAGTCGAGCGCCCCGGTCGGCTCGTCGGCGAACAGGACCTCGGGTGCGGTGATCATCGCGCGGGCGATCGCGACGCGCTGTTGCTGCCCGCCGGAGAGCTCCCGTGGCCGGTGTCCCACCCGGTCGCCCAGCCCGACGCGGGCGAGGGCGTCGCGGATCATCTGCCGGGACGGGTGTCCGCCCGCGAGCTCGAGCGGCAGCGCGACGTTCTGCTCCGCGGTCAGCGACGCGATGAGGTTGAACGCCTGGAAGACGAACCCGATGCGGTTGCGGCGCAGCAGCGTGCGCTCGTGGTCCGTGGCGTCGGTGATGTCCGTCCCGCCGAGGACGACGCGGCCGGAGTCGACCTGGTCGAGGCCGGCGGCGATCTGCAGGAGGGTCGACTTCCCGGAGCCAGAAGGACCCATGATCGCGGTCCAGGAGCCGGTGTGGAGTTCGAGGGTGACGTCGCGGAGCGCGGTTACGCTCGCGTCACCGGTGCCGTGGGTCCGGGTGACGCCGAGGAGCGCCAACGCGGTGTCGTGGTGGACGAGGGGCTGGGTGGGGGTGGTCGTTGTCATGCCTCGATCACAGCCGTCCCGACGCCTCCGGAACAGCGTGCGGACCCGGCCGTGACCCCCTGGCCAGCCAGGGGGTCACGCAGCCAGCCGCGCCTCCGACCGGTGCCTAGGCTGGCATCGTGACCCCGCCCCGCACGTTGCCCGTCCGCACCGCTCCGAGGACCCCGTGAGCGCGCGCGACCGACTCGCGACGGCCGTCGCCCCCGGCGCGGCGCCGCTCGTCACAGGGATGCCCACGGCACCGTCACCGCGACGTGCCGCCGTGCTCATGCTGTTCGGCGTGCTCGACGAGGTGCCGAGTGAGCGCCCGGCCCGGGCCGGTGACGTCGCGCGGGACCTGGACGTGCTCCTGCTCGCGCGCGCCGCGACCCTGCGGTCCCACGCGGGCGAGGTCGCCTTCCCGGGCGGCCGTGTCGACCCCGGTGACACTGACGCGGTGGCGGCAGCGCTCCGGGAGGCCCGAGAGGAGACCGGCCTGGACGTCGCGGGCGTCGACGTGCTCGGGACCGCGGCTCCGGTGCCGCTGGCGTTCTCACGGCACCTGGTGACGCCGGTGCTCGGGTGGTGGCGAGCGCCGTCACCGGTGCGGGTGGTGGACGAGGCGGAGTCGGCCGCCGTGTTCCGTGCACCGGTCGCCGACCTCCTCGACCCCGCGAACCGCGGGGTGACGGTCTTCCACCGCGACGGCCGGGAGTGGCGCAGCCCGGCCTTCACGGTCCACACCGGATCCGGCTCGCACGTCGTCTGGGGCTTCACCGCGACACTGCTCGACGGTCTGTTCGACCGGGTCGGGTGGACCGAGCCGTGGGACCACGACCGGGTGGTGGCGCTGCCGGGGCGATGAGTGCGTCGGGCCGTCGACCGCACGACGGACGGGAGGCGCGGTGCCAGCCGGCACCGCGCCTCCCGTCCGTCGTCGCCGTCCCCGCTGGACTGCGACGCGGACGGCTCGCGTGACCGCGGGTCAGTCCGCGTCGCGGAGGAACGCCGCGAGCCAGTGCCCGCTCTGCTTGACGGTCCGCTGCTGCGTCTCGTAGTCCACGTGCACGATGCCGAACCGCCGTGAGTAGCCCCAGGCCCACTCCCAGTTGTCCATCAACGACCACGCGAAGTACCCGCGCAACGGCAACCCGGCGTCGACGGCCGCTGCGCACGCTCCGAGGTGTGCGCGGAGGTACGCCGTCCGGTCGGGGTCGACGACCTCACCCTCCGGCCCGACGTGGTCCGGGTCGGGGTACGCCGACCCGTTCTCCGTGATGTACAGCGGCAGTTCCGGCGCCAGCTCGTGCGCCTGCCGTAGGACGTCGACCATGCCGTCCGGGTGGACCTCCCAGTCCATCCCGGTCACCGCTGCCCCGGTCCGCACGAACCGCACCCCCTCGCTGCCGGGGTAGGCGCTCGGCTCCGTGGTGCCAGCCCCGTCGTCGTCGGCCGGCGCCGCCACCGTGTGCCGGCTGTAGTAGTTGATGCCGAGGAAGTCGATCGGCGCGGCGATCCGCTGCAGGTCCTCCGCGGTGGCGTGCTCGGCGAACCACGACGTCTGCCCGAGGTCCTCGAGCACGTCGGCCGGGTAGCTCCCCCGCAACACCGGGTCGAGGAAGAAGCGGTTGCTCAGGCCGTCGATCCGGCGTGCGGCGTCGCGGTCCTCGGCGGAGTCCGACGCCGGACGCACCGAGTACAGGTTCAGCGTCGTGCCGACCCGGGCCTCGGGCCGCGTCGCCCGGACCGCCTCCAGCGCCAGTCCGTGCCCGAGCAGGAGGTGGTGTGCCGCCTGCGCGGACCGGGCTCCCTCGTGCCGCCCCGGTGCGTGCACCCCGCTGGCGTAGCCGAGGAACGACGAACACCAGGGCTCGTTCAGGGTGATCCAGTCGGTGACCACGTCGCCGAGCTGCTCGGTCACGAGCGCTGCGTACTCGGCGAAGCGTGCGGCGGTGTCCCGTTCGAGCCACCCTCCGCGGTCCTCGAGCGCCTGCGGGAGGTCCCAGTGGTACAGCGTCGCCCAGGGAGTGACGCCCCGCTCGAGGAGCCCCTCGGCGAGCCGCCGGTAGAAGTCGATGCCGGCGGGGTTCACCGGGCCGGTGCCGTCGGCCTGGATACGCGGCCAGGCGATCGAGAACCGGTACGCGTCGAAGCCGAGGTCGGCGATGAGCGACACGTCCTCCGGCATCCGGCGGTAGTGGTCGTCCGCCGGGTCACCGGTGGACCCGTCGGCGATCGCGCCGGGTACCCGGGCGAAGGTGTCCCAGATGCTCGCGCCGCGGCCGTCCGCCTGCGTCGCCCCCTCGATCTGGTACGAGGCGGTCGCGGCGCCGAGGACGAAGTCGGCGGGCAGGTCGCTCCGACGCATGGTCACTGCACCGCGGACGGGGCGAGCCAGTCGCCGTCGCCGTTCTCGTGGATCGCGATCAGGACGTTGTCGCGCTTGATGCCGAGGGCGGCGAGGCGGTCGACGACGAGGGCGGCGCCGCGCTGCTTCACCTCGGGCGAGTACCCGGTGTAGGCGAGGATCTCGACGAAGACGATGTCCGTCCGGTCGGCCTCGGGGAAGGTGCGGCTGTAGAACAGGTCACCGGGTTCGTGCAGCTGGAAGACCTGGAACAGGTCGTCGGCGGGCATCCCCCAGCCGTCGGCGAGGGCGGAGTTGATCGCCTCGCTCATCTGCGGTCGGAGGTCGGCGAGGGGGGTGTGCATGTCGATGCGGACGAGTGGCATGTGGGCCTCGGTTTCGTTGGGTCGGTGGTGGCCTGGCGGCCGGTCTGGAGGCTCAGCGCGCGTCCGGCGCGTCGAGCCAGTTGTCGGGGGTGGGGACCAGGTCCTCGAGGGACTCCCAGAAGGCGTCCGGCAGGTCCAGGTCGGCGGCGTCGAGGGTCGGCCGGATGCGTTCCGGCCGGCTGATCCCGACGATCGTGCTGGCGAAGCGCGGATCACGGGTCGAGAAGCGCAGCGCCGCTGCGGCGAGCGTCGTCCCGGCGTCGTGGCAGAGGTCGCGCATCGCCGTGATCGCGCGCAGGGTCGCGGGCGGCGCCGGGCGGTACCCGTACGACGTCGTCCGCCCGGTCTCGTCGGCGAGGATCCCGCCGCCGAGCACGGCGGCGTTGACGACGCCGACGCCGAGTTCCGCGGCCCGGTCCAGGAGCGGTCCGGCGCTCCGGTCGACGACCGTCCAGCGGTTGTGGACGAGCAGGACCTCGAACACCCCGAGGTCGAGCCAGCGGCGCATCTCGTGCACGTTCCCACCGGCGAGACCGATGTGCTCGACCTCGCCCCGCTCCCGCGCGGCCACGAGCGCCTCGAGCGCTCCGCCGGGGCCGGACAGCGCGCCGAAGTCGTGGAACTCCGGGTCGTGCAGGTGCACCAGGGGCAGCGGGGCGATGCCGAGGCGCTCGATGCTCTCGGCGATCGACCGGCGGACGCGGTCCCCGCTGTAGTCGCCGTCCCGCGCGTCCACCTTGGTGATGACGGTGACGTCGTCGGGGACACCACCGGACTCGGCGATCGCGCGACCGATGCGGGTTTCGCTCCGGCCGTCCGAGTACCCGTTGGCCGTGTCGATCGTCCGGATGCCGCTGCGGAGCACCGCGCCGACGAGCGCGACCGCGTCCGCCTCGGCGACCTCGTGGCCGAAGTTCTCGGGCATGCTGCCCAGCGGGGCCCCGCCCAGGGTGACCGGACTGACGAGCAGTCCCGTGCGACCGAGAGGTCGGAGGAGACCGGCGCTCATGCCGATGCGACGATGAACGGAAGACCGTCCGGGTCCGTGCGGACGTCCTGGCCGAGCAGGGTGCCGACGGCGAGGGCGACGCTGCCGCCGCCCGCCCCTGCCGCGCGGGCCGACTCGGTCCCGGTCGCTCCGAAGGCCACGGCGGCGAACCCGAGGGCGTCGAGTTGCGGCGTCCGCTCCTGCTTCTCCGCACGGTCGTAGGTGAAGACCTCGAGCGAGCTGTCGCCGGCCCGGAGGAAGGTGATCTCGAAGCCCCGGTCGTCACTCGGCTGGTGGATGCCCGCCATGCGGACGTAGCCGAGCTCGGCGAAGAACTCGGTCGTCCGGTCGATGTCCGCGACGGTCTCGGCCACGTGGTCGAAACGCGGTCGGTCCGGTTCGCCGAGACCCCAGTCCCGGTCCACGGCCTGCTGGTCGTGGACCTCGTGGTACTGCAACGGTCCTTCGACGAGCTCGAGGAGCGTCCCGTCGGGGTCGAAGAAGAACGTGATGCGCACGCCGCCTTCGGCGTTGATCGGCTCGAGGTGGAACGGGACGCCGGCGTCGTGCAACGCGCTGACGCGGGCGTCGAGGTCGGCGACCTTGAAGCCCACGTGCCGGAAGCCGCGCTGCAGGTCGTCGCCGATCCACGTGGACTCCGCTGGCGCGTCGACGCGGGTGAGCACGAAGCGCGCGGTGACGAGGTCGAGTTCGGCCGCGTCGGGCGAGGACGAGATGACGGTCGCGCCGAGGTGACGCGTGTAGAACTCCGCGGACTGCGCGACGTCGCGCACGTTGAGGAGGACGGATTCGATGGCCACGGAAGGGTCCTTTCGTCGGTGAAGCGGGTGCCTTCGTGCCAGGCGGGGGCAACGCTAGTGCCGTCATGAACACTGTGCAACTAAGTCGCGCTTCGCGGCGGCGGAGAGCACGCACCGGCCACACTGTCGGCCTGGGCGAGTTCGTGACAAATAGGTTCGAACTCTTGCGCGGGCGGAGCGGCGTCCGTAGGCTCGCCGCCGAACGGGCACCTCGGTGCACCCCCAGCACAACGACGTGAAGGAAGAACAATGAAGCGAACGCGGATCCTGACCGCCGCGGCCCTCGCCGCGACCGCCGCTCTGCTCATCACCAGCTGCTCCGGGTCCCCCGGGAACACCGGGGAGGACGTCAAGCCGGCGAAGAAGGGCTCGGTGACGTGGTGGGGGTGGACGCCGGACACCCCCGTGGCCGAGCGGTACATCGAGGCCTTCAACGAGCAGTACCCCGACATCGAGGTCACGTACAAGAACTTCGAGAACGTCGACTACCGGAACACGATCACGCCGGCGCTCGACTCCGGCAAGGGTCCGGACGTCTTCGACCTCTCGCCGGCCGGCGGGTCGCCCGACCTGTGGGGACCGTACGCGCTCGACCTCAGCTCGCTCGCGAAGAGCACGCTCGGTGCCGGGTGGAAGGACGACATCGGCGGTGACTACGTCGAGCAGCTGACCAGCTCGGACGGACGGTTCGTCTCACTGCCGCTGGGCGGGATGTCAGCCGGGTTCCTCTGGTACAACCAGGACGTCCTCGACGAGGCCGGCGCGGATGTCCCCACCGACTACCGGTCATGGGTGGACACCTGCGAGAAGGTCACCGCGATCGGCAAGACCTGCTTCACGATGGGCGCCGGCGGCAGCGACACGTTCCCGACGGACATGTACCACGCGATCGCGAACTCGGTCGCCCCGGGCTGGTTCATCAAGGCGTCCACCGGCAAGGCGAAGTGGAACGACGCGAACGGCATCGAGGTCCTCCGGATCATCGAGAAGATGCAGGACGACGGGATCATCCCGAAGGACGCTCTCGACGGCCCGCAGTACCCCCTCGCGAACAACGAGTTCATGAAGGGCGACGCGGCCATGGTCCAGATGGGCTTCTGGTACACGCAGTACGCCGGAGCCGACTCGTGCAAGGCCGCGATGGAGGCCGCCGGCGTCAGCAGTCCGAAGTGCTTCGTGCAGCTGCCGGCGGCCTTCCCGGACGTCGCCGGGAAGGGCAACGGTTCCGCGTACTTCAGCGAGGCCGACTACGGGATCGCGATCAACTCGGCGTCCGAGCACATCGGTGCCGCGAAGACGTTCGTGTCCTGGATGACCCTCCACAAGCAAGGTCAGCAGAACGTGGCCAACGCGATCGACCTCCTGCCCGCGGTCAAGGGCGTCAGCCCCGACTGGGACTCCATCCAGCTCGTGGACGAGTCCGTCCAGCGTCCGGCGATCGAGAAGCTCATCGAGGACAGCAGCGAGGCGAGCGAGTCCCGCCAGTGGCAGGCCACCGAGAAGTCACTCGACGCGATCGTCGTCGCGACGCAGCAGGTGCTCGACCCCTCGGTGGACAAGTCGATCCAGGACATCGCCGACGACCAGCAAGCGGCGTCGGTGGCCAGCAAGGTCGGCACGAAGTGAGCCGGGCCGACCGCAGCGGGACGGCGCGATCGTGATCGACACCTCCTCGTCCGTCCGGCCCGGCGTCCGCGCCGGCCGGACGCCGGGGGCGGGACGCCCCCGGCGTCGACGCCCCCTCGTCCTGCCCGGCGGACTCCGCTGGATCCTGCCCGGCTTCGTCATCTCGGTCGGTCTGATCTACTACAGCATCGTCTACTCGGGCTACCTCTCCTTCTTCGACTGGCCCGGCGGTCGGGCACTGATGACGCCGGTCGGCTTCGGCAACTACGTCCAGGCGGTGCAGGACCCCGTGCTGTGGGGCGCGCTGCGGAACACGCTCGTGTACTTCATCGTCGTGTTCGCGGTACAGGTCGTCGGCGGGACGCTCTTCGCAGCCGCGATGCACTCGTCGATCCGCTTCGCCAACGTCTACAAGGTGCTCGTGGTCATCCCCGTGGTGGTCGCGCCGGCCACCCTCGCGCCGGCGCAGCTGCAGGTCTGGCAGAGCGACGGCACCGTCAACCACGTCCTCGGATGGCTCGGACTCTCCGGGCTCGAGCAGTCGTGGGTCGGTCAGTCGACCACGTCCCTGGTCGTCGTCGTCCTCGTCGGCTGCTGGGGCGCGGTGGGGTACGGCTTCATCCTGCTCTACGCGGGGATGGCGCAGGTCGACCCGGAGCTCGTCGAGGCCGGTCGACTGGACGGTGCGGGGAACCTCCGCGTCCTCTTCTCGATCGTCATGCCGAGCCTCCGACCCGTGATCGTGTCCCTCGCCATCCTCAACTTCATCACCGCCTTGAAGTTGTTCGACAACCCCTGGCTCATCACGCAGGGCGGACCGGCGCACTCGTCGGAGTTCCTCGGCACGATGATCTACGCCGAGACCGCGAGCAGCGACCGGAACCTCGGGTTCGCCTCCGCCCTGTCGATCCTCGTCCTCGTGATCGCCGTCGCGGTGTCCGTCCTCATGCAGATGCGCGGACGCGAACGCGTCGCGCGACCCGTGCGCCGTCGCAAGGAGACCTCCGGTGTTTGAGACCCGTTCCCGACGATCCAGGATCGTCCTCCAACTCGTCCTGACGCTCGCCGTCGTGCCGTTCGTGGTGCCCCTCATCGCGATGCTGCAGACGAGCTTCGAAGGCGCCGGCTGGCGGAACTACCTCGCCGTCGTGCAGGTCCCCGGCTTCCCGAAGTTCTTCCTCAACACGATCGTCATCGCCGCCACGTCGATGGTGATCGTCTACCTCGCCACCCTCATGGCGGCGTTCGGCTTCTCGAAGTTGCGGGTCCGTGGCAAGGAGGTCTACTTCTGGCTCATGATGGCGGCGCTCACGTTGCCCGAGGTCGTCCTGATCGCTCCGCTCTACACGACGGCGGTACGGCTCGGGCTGTTGGGCACGTACTGGTCGGTGATCCTGCCGATCGCCGCGCTGCAGATCCCGTTCACGGTGCTCATCGCCCGTGGGTACGTCGACGGGATCCCGGACGCACTGTTCGAGGCGGCGCGGATCGACGGCGCGAGCACCTGGCGCGTGTTCTGGTCCATCCTCGTCCCGCTGTCCCGACCGATGGCGGTGGCACTGATGATGCTGGTGCTCATCTACGCCTGGAACTCGTACCTGCTGCCGAAGGTCTTCCTCATCGACGACGGGCTGGGGGTGGTCACGCAACTGCCCGAGTTCTTCCGACGGCAGTACAACGACGACACCCCGAAGATCCTCGCCGCGTCCGTGATCACGGCGATCCCGACGATCGTCGCCTACATCGCGCTCCAGCGGCAGTTCGAACGGGGGATGGCGGCCGGTGCGCTCAAGTAGGCGCACCCGTGCGCGCCTCGAGCCGGTGCACGATCCGGCAGACTGCTGTCCTGCGGTGCCGTCCCCGGTGCCCACGCATCGGACCGGACGACGGGAGGGACCCGCATGAGCCACCAGGGAGCCTCCATCGGGCTCGTCATCCGGCAGGGGCACGACCGTGACCCGGTTGCCGGAGCCGTCGTCCGGGCCATCGCCGGCCCGCTCGTCGCCGCGGGGAAGCGCTTCGTGACCCGGTCCGTGGCGGACGAGGACGCGGAGCTCCGGGTCTACCGCCTCTGGGCGCGGACCGGAGGGGTCGCCGGCGTGATCCTGCTCGAGGTGTCGCGCGACGACCCGCGCCCGGCGCTCCTCCGGCAGATCGACATGCCCTTCGTGGCGCTCGCTCCGTCGACGCTCCCGGTCGACTTCCCGGCGGTGGTCGTCGACCGTGCAGCGTCGTCCGCGGCCCTCGCGGCGTACCTCGACGGCTACCCCGCCGAGCGCCGCGTCTCGGTGACGGGCACGGCACCCGCCGAACCGTTCGGGGACGAGCTCGGACCGGACGACACCGTCACCGAGGTCGTCCGGACGGACGACGTCGTCGGGACCTGCCTCCGGATCGGCGCAGGAGCCGACGGGAGCGGTCGGACGGTCCTCGTCGTCGACGGCGACCACGACGCGGTCGCGGTGCTCACCGGTCTCCGGGAGGCGGGCATCCGCGTCCCGGAGGACGTCGCGCTCATCTGCCGGAGCGACTCGCTCGTCTGTCAGAGTGCGAGCCTCCCGATCACCGCGATCGACCGCCGTGGTCGGGAGATCGGCGCCGTGCTCGGTGAGGCGGCCGTGCGGGCCGTCGACGACGCGGTCCTGCCAGCGGTCGCGATGCCCGCTCCGGTCGTCGTGCCCCGGGAGACGACGTGACCGGCCGGCGGCTCGGGCCGTCCTCGGCGGCCACCCGGAGCGCCGTGCTCGACATGGTGCGCTCGGGCCGGACCGTCACCCGCGCAGAACTCGCAGCACGGTCCGGCTTGACGCCGACGTCCATCACGCGCATCGTGAAGACCCTCCTGGACGAGGGACTCGTCGTGGAGGTCGGTTTCCTCGACTCCACCGGCGGCAAACGGAGCAGCCTGCTCGAGCTCAACACCACCGGACGGTTCGCCGTCGGGGTGTCCCTCGACGCCGGCCGACTCACCTACGTGGTCACGGACCTGGCCGGTGCGGTCGTCGGACGTCTGGTGTCGCCGGGCATCGAGCAGGACGCGCCCGGTGAGGACGTCGTGCGCATCGCCCGCGAACTCGGGCAACTCCTCGTGCAGCTGGACATCCCCCTCGAATCCGTCGTCGGCGTCGGGGTCGCCGGAGCCGGCCTCGACCTCGGCGCCGGAGCGGAACGGCACTCCCTCACCGCGACGGAGTGGGAGTCCTTCGCGTTGCCCGAGGCGCTCGAGCCCCGCATCGGCCTCCCCGTCGTGCGTGACAACGACGCTGCGTGCGCCGCCCTCGGCCAGTACTGGGCCGGGCGGGTGCCGTCCACGCAGGACTTCGCGACGCTCTACATGTCGAACGGCTTCGGTCTCGGCATCATGGTCGGCGGCAGCATCGCGCGGGGAGCGTCGTCGAACGTGGGTGAGATCGGTCACACGATCGTCGACATCGACGGGCCGGAGTGCTGGTGCGGCGCACGCGGGTGCCTCGAGATGCTCGCGGCACCGCGGGCCGTCGTGGCCGCAGCAGACGCGGACCTCGCCGCACGCCTCGGCCTGACGGGTGACGCCCAGCGCTTCCGTGTCGACTTCGACCGGATCGCCCAGGCAGCCGCGCAGGGCGACGTCGACTGCCACGCACTGATCCAGCGATCAGCGCGCTACCTCGCTGCGGCGGCGCTGTCGGTCGTGAACGTCCTCGACCTCGACCGCATCGTGCTCGCCGGCCCCGGCTTCGCGGAGGCCGGCGCGATCTACGTCCGGGAGATCCGACAGCAGGTCGAGCGGTTCGCCCGCACCCGGGGCATCCACGGGGTCCTGGTCGAACTCGCCGACCCCGGACTCGACGCCGCCGCGGGCGGCGCTGCGAGCCTGGCCCTGCAACACGCACTCACACCGCACGCGGTCCGGTCCGGCGGCTGGTAGCCGGGGCCACCGCACGACGGACGGGAGGCGCGGTGCCAGCCGGCACCGCGCCTCCCGTCCGTCACCGGACCGAGTCGGTCAGCGACGCCACTTGTCGAGGATGCCGGCCTTCGACCGCTGCTGCTCCCCCTGCTGCGCACCCATGACGAGGAGCACGCCGGTGAGGGCCGGGGTCGCCCACTGCAGGATCTTCTGCTGCCGCTGCGCCGCCTTCAGCGTGCCCGACGCGTCGGCGCTCGGCTCGGTGGTGCCCTCGGCGCCCTCGCGGGCGTGCTCGGCCATCTTCTTGCCGACCGAGGCCGACCAGAAGGTCGTGACGAGGGCCGCACCGGTCAGCACGAGCTTGATGCCCGTGTTCGTGCGGGCGCCCTGCTGCACGCCGAGGCGGTCGCGGTTGGCGACGATGAGGCCGATGCCGCCGATGCCGTGCACCGCGAGCGCGGCGAGCTGCACCGGTGCCCACTTGCCCCAGCCGACGCTCGACAGGGTGAGGCGCTCGACGGGGTCCTTCGCGCCGGCGGCGGCGCCGTTCAGCCCGGTGGCACCCATGAGGTTGCCGCCGAACCAGGCGGCGAGGCCGAGGTCGTGCATGCTGCGGATGAGGGTGTTGTTCTGGGACATGGGAGTCGCTTCCTGGTCGGTGGCGCTGGCGCGGCGAGGCGGTCGGCCGCGCGGGGGCGGGCAGCAGCGCGAGGCCGTGCCCGCGGCGGGGTCCGGGTGCAGATCGCGTTCCGGGTCGCTCCGTCGTGTGTCCCCGACGGTACGCGTCGGCGGTCCGGTGTCGGCTCAGGTCCGCGGCGTGCGTGGCCGGGTCACGACGGACGGGAGGCACGGTGCCGGCCCGCCACCGTGCCTCCCGTCCTGATGCGGCAGCCGGTCAGGCGCCGTGTGCCGCTTCGGCGACGGGCTGCCACTCGCGCCACGTCGCGAGGCGCGACTCGTAGTCACGCTCCGCGATGCCGAGCGGGGCCTTGCCGAAGAACACCCGGAGCGGGGGCTGCTCGGCGTCGACGACCTTCAGGATCGCGGCCCGCGTGGCCTCCGGCTTGCCCGGGTCGGCCGCCGAGGGGCGCTTCGCCGCGGCCTCGCGGACCTCGGCGTAGGCCGGGTTCTCCTCGCTGTGCTTCGAGGACGGGCCGGACCAGTCGGTGGAGAACCCGCCGGGCTCGATGAGGGTGACGGAGATGCCGAAGCCCGCGACCTCCTGGGCGAGCGACTGCGACAGGCCCTCGAGTGCCCACTTCGACGCGTGGTAGGCGCCGACCGTCGGGAACGCGCTGATGCCGCCGATGCTCGACACCTGGATGACGTGCCCGGAGCCCTGCTCGCGCATGATCGGCAGTGCCGCCTGGGTGACCCACACGGCGCCGAACAGGTTGGTCTCGAGCTGGGCGCGGAGCTCGTCCTCGCTGAGTTCCTCGACCATGCCGAAGTGGCCGAAGCCGGCGTTGTTGACGACGACGTCGAGCGACCCGAAGTGCTCCGCGGCACGGGCGACGGCATCGCGGTCGGCGGCGCGGTCGGTCACGTCGAGCCGGAGCGCGAGGAACGTGTCCGGGTACTGGTCGACGAGGTCCTGCACGTCGTCGAGGTTGCGGGCCGTGCCGGTGACGGAGTCGCCGCGTTCGAGTGCTGCTTCCGCCCACTCGCGGCCGAAGCCCTTGGATGCTCCGGTGATGAACCAGGTCTTGCTCATGTGTCCTCCAGTCGTGTGACCGGGTCAGTCAACGCCGTGGCCGGTCGGTGCGCGTCGATGTCCGGATCCGGGTGCAGTGTGCGCGGCGTCAGACCGACGCCGCGGTGCCGTGTCGCTTCCCGACGACCACGTCGACGATCCCGGCGACCAGCGCCACCGCGACGAACCCGAGCGACACCGCGAGGCCGAGTGGCAGGCCCTGCGCGTAGTCGCCGCGCGAACTCGCGAGCGTGGAGTAGAACACGCTGCCCACCGCTGCGATCCCGATCGCGGAGCCGACGCGGGCGCCGACCTGGATCAGCCCGCCCGCCGATCCGCCCTGCTCGACCGGCACCTCGGAGAGCGTGAGGGTCTGGTTCGGGGAGATGGTGAGCCCGGACCCGATGCCGGCGACGAGCAGCGGCAGGACGAGCCACCACCCCAGGTCCGACTCGAAGTGGTTCGCGACCACCCAGACGACCGCGCCGAGCCCGATGAGGACGAGGATCGTCCCGATGACGATGAGCTGCCGACCGAAGCGGTGCACGACGCGGCCGCCGACGGTCGAGGCGATGCCCGAGCCGATGGCGAACGGGATCGACGCCAGTCCGGCCATCAGCGCGGAGTAGTGCAGGCCGGACTGCAGTGCGAGCGTCAGGACGAAGAACAGCGGGGTGAAGCCGGCGAAGTACACCGTCGCCAGACCGACGCCGAGCGAGAACGACCGGCGGCGGAACAGCCGCAGGTCGACCACGGGCTCCTTCGTCCGCCCGTAGTGCCGCTCCCACAGGACGAACAGCACGCCGAACACGACGGCGACGACGATGAGCCACCACTTCGCGTTCCCCTTCCACTCCTGCGACTGCACGAACGGCAGCAGCAGGGCGACCACGGCGGCACCGAGGAGCACGATGCCGACGGGGTCGAAGTCGTGCTTCTTCCCCCGCTCGTCCCCGTTCGGTGCGGGCAGGTACCGGAAGGCCAGGAGGATCGTGACGAGTCCGACGGGCAGGTTCACGAAGAAGACGAACCGCCAGCCGTTCTCGGTGCCGAACGCCGTGATGAGCAGACCGCCGATCAGGGGGCCGATCGCGGTCGCGATGCCGACGGTGGCGCCGAAGAGTCCGAACGCGGTGCCGCGCTCCTTGCCGCGGAACAGCTGCTGGATGAGCGCGGTGACCTGCGGCGTGAGCAGGCCGCCGGCCAGGCCCTGCAGCAGACGGGCGACGACCAGGACGATGCCGTTCGGTGCGAAGCCGCAGAGGGCGCTCGCCAGGGTGAACAGGCCGACCCCGATGACGAACATCCGACGTCGGCCGGTGGCGTCACCGAGTCGTCCACCGGGCACGAGCAGCAGGCCGAAGGACAGCGCGTACCCGGACAGGATCCACTGGACCGCCTCGGGCGTGGTGCCGGGCAACCCCGTCGAGATGGACTGCAGCGCGACGTTGACGATCGAGACGTCGAGCAGGACGATGCCCCCGCCGAGCAGGCAGATGACGAGCGCCTTCCAGCGGTTCGGGTCCGGCTGGTCGCCGGAGCTGCGGTCGTCGGTCTGCGCGGGCTTCGACGCATCAGCGGGCGCAGCGTGGTGCGCCGTGTGGTGGGCGACGGACGGAGCCGCATCGGGCTCGGCGGGTCTGCGGTGTTCGGCTGTCATGACGCCCTCACGGTAGGCGCGTCACGGTGCGGGGTCCGCAGGGAGGACGTTTCCTGTCCACACCCCGGCGCTGTCACAGCCGTCCGTGAACGAGCGCTCAGCCCCACCGGTGTGACGACGGGCGGGAAGCGCCCCCCAATGGCCGCTTCCGCGCGATCCTGACGAGCAGTTCCGAGCTCCGGCGTGTCGGTGCCGTCGCGGTGGTGCTGCCGAGGTTGCTGTTCGGTCTCGTTCCGGCGGATCGCGGCCGATCCGCGGGCGCTACACCGCAGAGTGAGGTGCATGGACACCTGGGACATCCGCGACACCGTCGGACTCATCGGCCGGAGCTTCCTCTGGATGGCCGCGGTGACCGTCCCTGTCGGCACAGCGGCCGTCCCCGCGATCGTCGCCGTCACCAGTGGCACCGCTCCCGACGCTCTCTCATGGGTGTGGTGGAGCCTCCTGTTCGTCGTCGTCACCGACGCGCTGGCTCTCCTCGGCGCCGTCCTGTCCGCGCCGTTCACGCACCTGCTCGGCCGGGCACTGCAGCGGGTGCGCTCCCGCGCGGTCCACACGGCAGCACACGCGGCACTGGCCGGCGTGCTCGGCGCGGTGACGTCGTCGCTCGCCATGGCGTGGTGGATGTCGGGCGCCGACCCGTCGCTCTCCCTCGGCATCGCGATCGCTGCCGGAGCCGCTGCAGCGATCGCGACGTGGCGTCGGATCGGGCCGCGTCGGGACCGGTCCGTCGACGACACCGACGCCCTCGCCGACGCGCATGCGGTGGTGGTCGGCCGATGACGACACGTGCGGACGCGCATCGGAGGCAACCCGACGTCGGCGCGCTGATCGCGATCCTCCTGGTCGTCGCATGGTGTGCCGTTCTCGTCACCACCGGCGCCCTCGGCCCGCAGCGCGACACCCCGCCGTCCATGTTCGACCAGGCCGGCGGGCAGCTGTCGACAGCGGCGGCCGGCGCCAGCGCGACCCTGCAGGCCCTCGTGTTGATCGGCTCGCTGCCCGTCTCCGTCGTAGCACTGTGGATCTCGGGGCGATCGCTGCGGAGGTGGAGGCAGCCGGTGACGGCCGTCGTCGCGACCGGCGTCTCGAGCCTCGCGACCCTGGTCGGCATCGGTCTCGCGTGGATCGGGTTCGGGACGGTCGCCTTCTCCTCGTGACGCTGTCCGGCGCCGAGCCCGCCCCGGTCCCCCGCTAGCCTCGGCGCATGGCTCCGAGGAACACCGAACTGACGCTGACGACCGCCCGCCTGAGCATCGAGCCGCTCGCGGAACGTGACATCGACGCCTTCACGGAGTACCGACGCGACCCCGATGTGGCTCGGTTCCAGTCGTGGGACACCGACTACTCCCGGGCGGACGCCGAGCGCCTGGTCGCCGACCAGCCCGACGGGCGGCTCCCGTCGTCCGGGTCCTGGCTGCAGCTCGCCGTCCGCGAGACCGGGTCCGACGTGCTCCTCGGCGACCTCGCGCTGCACCGCCTCGAGGAACAGCCGGACACCTTCGAGGTCGGCGTGACCCTGGCACGGTCATCGCAGGGCCGCGGGATCGCAACCGAAGCACTGGCGGCTCTGCTCGACCACCTCTTCGACGACGAGCACGCCCACCGGGTCGTCGCGTTCTGCGATCTGCGCAACGACGCGGTCGCACGGCTGTTGACCCACTCGGGATTCCGACAGGAGTCGAGGCAGGTCGACGCCGACTGGTTCAAGGGCGCGTGGACCACGCTCGACGGCTACGCGCTGCTCGCCCGCGAGCGCAGCGGGGTGGCACGGAGCGGCACCCGCCCCTGAGGGGCGCTGGCCCCGCCTGCCGCACCCGCGCCTCCCGGCCGAGCACCCCGTCTCACGGTGGCCTGCTCCAGCGCGGCCTCCGCGCGCTCATCGCTGCCCGCCGCGGGCCCGCGGTCGATCCGGCCGCGCGACGCCAGCCACATGCCGACCCCGGCCAGGACGACCAGGACCTCGGTGCGGGTCAGCGCCCAGATGATGCCCGCGAGTCCGAACCACAGGTCGCCGAGCAGGACGATCGAGATGAACAGGATCCCCTGCGCCATCGACATCACGATCGCCGGGGTGACGAGCAGAGCGGCCTGGAACAGCGAGGTGACGAGCCCGGTGACCCCGTTGACGACGATCGCGACGATCGCGACGAGCTGGGCGACCAGGACCGTCAGACCGATGGCCAGCACCGATCCGTGAGGTCCCGTGGCTGCGAGGACCCACATGCGCAACCCGTGGTCCCACGGATGTCCCCGGATCGTCCCGATGTGAGACTGCTCCTCCTGCCACCGAACACGATCGAGGGAACCCGATGCCCACCGAACCCCGCGCCACCGCCCTCGGCGGCCCTGTCCGGCACGGGCGGCAGCGCCGCCGTCGTCTCGTCCTGCCGACCATCGGTGGTGCCCTCACGATGGCGCTGCTCCTGACCGGTGGCTACGCGGCGTGGTCGTACGAACAGCTCGACTCGAGTCTCACCAAGGTGCACGTCGCGCAGTCCGCTCCCGACGGCTCCACGGGCGAGGACGCGGCCGACGACGCCGACGGGAAGGCCCAGAACATCCTGCTCATCGGTGACGACCACCGCCCGGCCGACGCCACGCCCCAGGAACTCGCCGAGCTCAGCACCCAGCTCGACGACGGCGCGACCAACACCGACACCATGATCGTGCTGCACATCCCCGCGGACGGCGGCAGCGCGACGATGATCTCGTTCCCCCGCGACTCCTGGGTCCCCATCCCCGGCCACGGCACCTTCAAGTTGAACAGCGCGTTCTCCGACGGAGCCGCGGACGGCGGCGGTGACGCCGGCGGGATGAAGCTCCTCATCCAGACCATCGAGAACACCAGCGGCCTCACCATCGACCACTTCGTGCGGGTGTCGCTCCTGGGCTTCTACCAGCTCGTCAAGGCGTTGGGGCCGATCGACGTCTGTCTGAACCAGGCAGCCCACGACACGAACTCCGGCGTCGACCTGCCCGCGGGACGATCGACCCTGAACGCGTCCCAGGCCCTGTCCTTCGTCCGGCAACGTGACGGGCTGCCGCGCGGTGACCTGGACCGCGAGGTCCGACAGCAGTACTTCCTCTCCCAGGAGGCCCGGGAGGCGTTGTCGGCGCGCACGCTCCTGAACCCGGTGAAGGTCGCGGACCTGCTGCACGGCGTCGGCGACGCGGTGCAGGTCGACGACACACTGAGCATCCCCGACCTGGTCTCGACGTTCAGCCACATCGACCTGTCCGCCATCCGCTCGACCACGATCCCCACGGCCGGCACCCCGACGATCGACGGGTACGCGACGGTGGCCGTCGACTTCGCCGCCATGCCCGCCTTCATCCAGGACATCGTCGGGCCGCCTGCCGCGTACACCGCGGCGTCGGCAGCTGATCCCTCGACCGTGCACGTCTCGGTCCTGAACGGCGCCGGGACCCCGGGCGGTGCCACGACGGCGTCGAGCGCGCTGACCGCGAAGGGGTTCGTCGTCGGAGCGCCCGGCGACGCCCCGAGCACCAGCACGACCGTCGTCGAGTACCCCGCGGGAACGGAAGCGCAGGCGAAAGCGGTCGCAGCGGTCGTGCCCGGCGCCACGCCGGTCGTGTCGACGACGGTGAGCGGGGTGACGCTCGTCCTCGGCACCGACGGGCACACCGTCTCGACACCTGCACCGGCACCGGCTGACGGAGCGAGCAGCGCGCCGGCAGCAGCGCCCTCCGCTGCGAGCCACGCAGCCGAACCTGCACCCGCACCGTCGAAGCCGGTCGGCGACGCGTACGGGGCGAAGGGCACCTGCATCAACTGACCGGCACGGGTCGACGCGGAGGGACCACCGCCTCCCGTCCGGCCGTTCCTCGGTGCTGGCCGTTCCTCGGTGCCGGCCGTTCCTGGGTGCCGGGCGTTCCTGGGCTCCGGCCGGGGTCGGCGGGGCAGGATCGGCACCGGCGCGGCAGGAGCCGCGCCGCGTTCGCCACCCGACAGGAGCAGCACCATGGCCGACGGATCCCCCGCCTCCGGGACACCAGCCGACGACGGCGACGCGGTCCTCGTCGTCGGGGCCGGCGGCGTCGTCGGGCGCAGCGTCGTGGAGCACTTCGCCCGCAGTGGTGTCCGCACGCGAGGTGCCAGTCGCCGCGCTCCGCAGGGCCCCGTGTCCGGCTGGGACCACCTGCCCGTCGACCTGTCCGACGCGGACGCAGCGGTCGACGGACTCCGGCCGGCCGCCGACACCACGCGCCTCGCGTTCGCCGCCTACGTGGAGCACGCCGACCTCGCCGAGCAGATCGCCCCGAACGTCGCGCTCCTCGAGAATACGCTCGACGCCCTCGATCGGCTCGATGCACCACTCCGCCACGTCACCCTCTACCAGGGCATGAAGTACTACGGCGCACACCTCGGTCGGTTCAGGACACCGGCGAAGGAGGACGACCCGCGACTCATGGTCCCGAACTTCTACTACGACCAGGAGGACCTGCTCCGGGAGCGCGCAGCATCCCGGGGGTTCGCGATGACCGTGCTCCGCCCCGAGGCCGTGATCGGGTACGCGCAGGGCACGCCCATGAACCTGCTCATGGCGATCGGGACGTACGTCAGCATGACGAAGGAGCTCGGGCTGCCGCTGCGGTTCCCCGGTGCCCGCACCACGTACGACGGCATCTTCTACCAGATGACCGACGCCGAGCTCCTCGCTCGTGCCACCGACTGGGCGGGGACGTCCTCCGTCGCGGCCGGGGAGGCGTTCAACGTCACGAACGGCGACGTGGTGCGCTGGAGCCATCTGTTCGAGCGCGTCGCCGAGCACCACGGACTCGACCTCGCCGAACCCCAGTCGATGGAGCTCGCGCAGGTGATGCCCTCCCGCGAGGACCTGTGGCAGCGCATGGGGGAGCGCCACGGACTCGTCGCCACCCCGTACGCCGACCTGGTCGACTGGCGGTTCGCGGACATGATCCTGAACTCGACGTGGGACAACGTCTCGTCGCTGATCAAGATCCGGCAGGCAGGGTTCACGGAGTGCCACGACTCGGCGGACCGGCTGGTGGAGCTGCTGGACGACCTCGGACGGCGGCGGATCCTGCCCGTCCCCGCGGAGTAGCGCACCCCGCCCCACCCCGGACGTGCACGTCGTCTTCACCGCGAGCCCCGTCCGCGCTGGGGTGCTCGTCGTCGGCTTGCTGGTACCGGCGACCTGGTCCGGGTCGGTGTTCCACTGCGTCCGTTGCTCAGCCGAACACCTCGGGTAGGGCTGCGACGAACTCGTCGAAGTGGCTGTACCAGACCGCGTGCGAGGCTCCCGTGATGCTCCGGACCTGCACGTCGGCGTCGAGCAGCGCCGCCACCATCGGACCATCGACGTACTCGCTCGGCTCGGCACGCACGACGATGGACCGCGGTGCGGGGAACCAGCTCCCACCAGCACTCGCGGCGATCCCGGCGGCCGTCGCGGGTTCGAACCGGGCAGCTGCACGGGCCTCCACGTCGCAGTCGCGACGGCTGTAGTGCGGCTTCGTCGCCAGCAGTCCCTCGTACGTCCGTTGCGCTCGTTCCTGCTCGTACTCCGCCTGCACCTCCTCCCTGTCCCACCCACCGCGCGTGGAGAACGGGGAGTCGACGAAGACACTCCCTTCGGGTGCGAGCTGTCCGCGGGCGACAGCGGCGGCAAGCACGAGTCCTCCGAACGAGTGGCCGACCGCCAGAGCTGGACAGGTCGCCGATCCGGCCATGAGTGTCTCGGCGACGGCCTCGGCCACGTCTTCGACGCTCATCGACGAGCACCGCGGGGAACGACCGTGCCCTGGGAGGTCAACCGCGAGGACCCGGAACCCTCGAGCAGACAGGAGCGGAGCGATCCGCCACCAGCTCTCGGCCGATCCGGTCATCCCGTGGAGCAGCACTGCAACGCGCGGCCCTCGGCCGGTCCGCTCGACGTGGAGGCGCATGGGGACATCGAACCACGGTGCAGTCTCCGACAAGGAGGCTCGTCCTCGCCTCGGCGTTCCGTGCCTTGCAGTGCTCGTCGCTCTCGCGACGATCCCTACGCTTCGCCACCGTCACGACGTCGTGACGGAGCATGAACCACACGTATCGCCCCGACAGCGATCAGCAGGATCATGATCATCCACCCGGTGATCGAGAGGGGTCCGACAAGGCGCTGATCGAAGGGCGGGAAGAGTGCGGATCGGTACGTGGCGAACACGTTGAGCGCCGCATGCGCGAGCACGCACGGCAGCAGGGAGCCGCTCACGAGCCGCAACCAACCGATCAGCACACCAGCACCGGTACAGGCGACGGTCATCATGACGACTCCGAGCAGATCACGTTGTTCGTAGTTCAGTCCGAGCAGGATCGCCGGAGCATGCCAAGCACCCCAGATGGATCCACTCACGATCAGCGCCCACGGGGTGCCCAAAGGCAGCAACCGCGGGAGCAGCCAGCCTCGCCAACCGATCTCCTCCCCCGCCGCGGCGACCGCCGTCACGGCCATCCCGATCGGGAGGTTCAGCAGCTGGAGCGCAGCCAACGCGGCCATCGGAACAGGCGGTTGCTCACCGGTGACCCGGATGATCAACCCCTTCGCGACGGATCGCTCCGGATCCAGTTCCACCCAGCCGAACAGCAGCCCGAGGCCCCAACTGCCCACGACCAGCACCGCCGCACCAGCGATGCCGATACCGGCGAACCGCCA
The DNA here is from genome assembly GCF_003224415.1 of Curtobacterium sp. MCBD17_023. Classification (NCBI taxonomy): domain Bacteria; kingdom Bacillati; phylum Actinomycetota; class Actinomycetes; order Micrococcales; family Microbacteriaceae; genus Curtobacterium; species Curtobacterium sp. MCBD17_023. Next base: position 44,145 of record NZ_QKLJ01000009.1, on the reverse strand, counting down.
AGCCCGCCGCGTGGAGAACCCGGTCAATCCGAGTTCCGTCAGGAGCGCTCGACCGCGCCGTCGCTGGATCACGACCGCGACCACCAGCGCGGCCGACACCGGTGTGAACATCATCGCAACGGTCGCCGTGTGCGCCGCGGGACTCCCCACAGGATCTGAGAGGTCCGCTCCAGCTCGAACCGACGACCCCAGCAGCACCCAAGCGGTGCCGTACGCGAGACACACGAACGTGCCGACGATGCCCGCGTTCCGGATCATCCCGACACCCCGCGAGTTCGCAACAGCAGGTACGGCACGACGGCCCATGCAGGTCCGGCGAGGAGCGCCCACCACACCGACGAACTGAGCGACAGCGCGGACAGGCTCGCCATGATCAGCCAGCTGGCGGCCAGGGTTGCGACGAACCCTGTCGTCACCGAGCACGCAACCTGGCCTTTCCGACGGTTCCGAGCGAAAGCGGACCCCACCGCCGCAGTGAGGAACGGGGCCTGGATGACGGCGAGGGCGATGACTGCACTCAACGGCGTCGCATACCCGCTCGGGCTGCCGTCCGCATCGAAGGTGACGGGGATGCGATCGGGGAGTCGTTCCCACCACGAGGCGGACGCTGCAACTTCAGCGATGACGGGGAGCGCCGCTGCGGAGGTTGCCCAGTACGGGCGCCACCGGTTCTTGTCCCTCATCGGACGGCAGCCTCACTTCCGACGAGCCGCTTCGGCTTCTCGCCCGCCCTCTTCCGAAGGGCGGTCCACACTTGCTGTTCCCGCTCATGCGGCGTGTACGGCATCGCGGCGATACCGACGCTCCCGATCATGATCAGGCCGAAGCTCCACAGGCCCATCGCGATGATGATCGATCCGTGCAGTGCGAGGCAGAGCGCCATCGCGAGCGACCGGCTCCGCGGGCCACAGAGAATCAGCACGCCAACAGAGAGCTCAGTCAGCACCGCACCCCAAGTCGCAGCAACGGTCACAGCGGCGTTGGTGGTCGCAGCTTCGAGGACCGGAGCGAACGGCCCGCTCGCTCCGAAGAAGGGGTCTCGCAGCACGTAGAACTCGGCAGTGCCGTTCACCCAATCAGGCGCGAAGAGCTTCGCGATCGCGGCGTTGAAGTAGATCGTCGCGATCTGGACCCGCATGACCATCAAGCCAGCAAGGGCAACTTGACGACGCCAGGACGCAGCACCCCGTGGCGACGCGAGAGCCCACGGTCGGCGATCGGCAACACTGACGCCGATCAGGAGAAGCGCGCAGACAGCAGCCACCTGGTCTCCTCCGTCGGGAAGGGAGATTGAAGCAGCGATCGAGAATGCAACCCACGCGTGGAGGATCGCCATCACAGTGGGCAGCAATCCGACGGCAACGCACACGAGGATGAGGACCATCACACTGGTGACGAGTTCCTCGGGTAACGACTGACCGATGCAGTAAGTGGAGGCGCGACGCAGCCCGTCGCAGATCGGGCCGGCGCCACTGCCCACCAGCGTCTGCATCAAGGCGTCGTACGGCGTCGTCACCAGCGTGATGAGCTGCGCCAACGCAAGCGTCGCCCGGAATGTACTGAAAGTGAGGGTCTGGACGTCGAATGCGCGGACGGTCCGACGCAATCGAGGTCCGACGACCTCGGCGAAGATCAGTTGCACGAAACCTCCACCCGCGCTGCCTGCAGCACTCGGAACTGCGGGAGGTCGAAGCTGCGGAACTCGAACGGAGTCGGCTTCTCCTGCGCAAGGAGGAGATCTCCGCAGAGGGTCTTCCGCCTCGCCTCATTTCGCAACGGCTGCGGTCGCGCCTCCGCAGCCCGCTGGAGACATCGGTGGGAAGCAGCCTTGTCAGTGCACTTGACCCAGTTCGCTACCTGCTGGTGGAGCGCCGCCAGTTCAGGGCCCTGCGCGCGTTGGGCGCGCGAGATACCGAACCAGTTGGATGCCTTCGACTGCGGTAACGACAGGGCTGATCGGCCTGATCCGGTGCGGTACGCGACGTACTGACGCCCCTGTGGGGAAGCGGTGAAGAACTCCCATCGCTGAGGCGCGATCGCCAGCACCGCATCCCGCAACGCCGCGGCGGCGGGCTCTCGGCTGGACAGTGCATTCGGTGACAGCGACTGCGCAACACTCAGCGCTGTCCAGCTCATCAGCATCACGACCGTCACAACGAACGGCCAGAGGGGCGGTTTTGGTGGCTTCATCTCAGGGTGTGAGCCAGCTCAGCAGCGAATGCAGCACCCGCATCGTGCTCTGCGGAGTTCGGCCCCCAGAATTTGACTGACACGGAAACAGCGGCCCAGACCAAGACCCCCACGGCGAGGACCACGACGCACTTGCCGTCGCCGGTGGCGGTGACCGAGCCAGAATCAGCGATCCGATCGGTCGCGGTCTCGAACGCGTGCAGCGCGTCGAGCACCCGGTAGGGGTCGCCGCTCTGCAGCGGCACCGTGACCTCATCATGGAACTGCGGGTACGCCTTGCGGTACTCGCCAACCACCGTCGAGATCTGCGCCGCAGTCAAGTGCTGCTCACCAGCCGGGACGTACTTCGCAAGCTCCGGGTGCTCGGCGATGATCCGCCCCTGCCCCGTGAACAGCTCGATCACGTTCCGATCAGAGATCAGCGACCGATCCGCCGCGACCACTTGCTGCGGACCCGACGACGCAGCCTCGGCCGGCACCGTCGGCACAACTGACCCAACAGAAACGGTCCACGCGACGGCCGCGGCGGTGATCAACAACTTCGACATGGAAGCCCTCCCGAACGCGGTCCCTCCGCGCGCAATACTTCACCGTACACATGTGGATCAACCACGGTGACATGTTCATATGTCGCCAGCCCCATCCATGCCTTGCCGCAAGGCAACAGAGCCCGCAGGTCGCAGCCGACGGCGCCGCACGACTGCACGTGGTCGAGGGGCTGTGACCGCTGCACACATCGCGCTACGCTCCGCACGTGGGGAGTCGGGGCATCTACGTCGAGACGGTCATCGACGCGCCACTCGAGCGGGTCTGGGACGCCACGCAGGACCCGGAGCAGCATGTCCGGTGGGACGTCCGCTTCTCGGAGATCCTGCCCGAGCCCGCCGACCACGAGGGCGTGACGCGGTTCACCTACGTCCGCGAGTCCGCTCTGCATGATGTGCACGGCACCGGCGTCAGCCTCGGCGAGCGCCGCCGACCCGACGGCTCGCGCACGTCCGCCCTCCGCTTCGCGACCGTCGACCGCCTCTCCCCGATCCGCTCCGGCCGGGGCTACTGGCGGTACGTCCCCACCGCGGACGGACGGACACGCTTCCTCACCGGGTACGACTACGACTCCGGGTGGGGCTTCCTCGACGTCCTCGTTCGGCCGCTCCTCGGCTGGGCGACCGCCTGGAGCTTCGACCGCCTCCGCATCTGGCTCGAGGGCGGGCCCGAACCGGAGGCCTGGCCGCTCACGAGCGCCCTGCAGGTCTGGCGGCCGGACCGGCCACGGGCCTCCAGGACGCTCCGCGCGCCGGTCGGCGGCAGCCGACGCGATGACCACCTGCAGGATGCGCCGGCCACCGTGGCGGCTCTGCCCGAGCCGGGAGGCCCGGCATGACGTCCGTCTTCGAGGAAGCGCTGGGTGCCGACTTCCGTCGCCTGCACCCGATGATGCAGCGCCGCTTCGGCGTCGGCCTCGACGCCGCAGAGGCCTGCGTGGGCCGGGGCAGGATGACCATCCGCCGCGGGCCGTGGTGGACCGTGCCGTTCCTGCAGATCGGGCGGCTGCGGAACATCCTCGTGCCCGACGTCGGCACCGACGTGCCGTTCACGATCGAGAACTACCCCTACCGGGACGCCCTCGGGCGGGAGACGGTGACGTTCGTCCGCACCTACGCCACCCGCGCCGGCCGACCGGCACGGTTCGACGCGACGATGGTCCTGTCGGAGGGCCGGGTCCTCGACTACCTCGGGACGCACCAGCACCTCGCGGTCGATCTCGACCTGCGGGTGGACGAACGCGGCGGGCTCGTGCTGACCTCCGACGAGCAACGCTTCCACGAGGGGCCGATCTCGTTCCGCTTCCCGATGCTGTTCAGCGGCCGCGGCCCTGCGCGAGTGGTGGTCGGAGGACGACGGCGCATTCCACGTCGACCTCGCGGTGCGCAACCGCGTGTTCGGCTTCCTGTTCGGCTACCGCGGTACGTTCACGTGCGAGTGGGCGCCGGCGACCGATGCCCCCGAGCGGTTGAAGCCGCGGCGCACGGAAGCGCGGACCTGACGCCTGGGCCGATCCGGCGGGTGGTCCGACGGGTGGTCAGGCGGGTGGTCCGGCGGTCTGCCTACCCGAGCGGCTCGACGCCGTAACTGGTGACCACGGCTCGCAGCTCCTCCAGGTACGTCTGCGCCTGCACGGTGAGCGGGACCGAGGCGTGCGCGATCCACCCGATCTCGATGCGTTCGTCGACGTCGAGGGGGATGGCGACGATCTCGGGGTCGAGGTCGTCACTGATGAGTCCCGTCGAGATCGTGTACCCGCCGAGGCCGATCATGAGGTTGAAGATCGTCGCACGGTCCGAGACGCGGATCTCCCGCTTGCTCGACATCGTCGACAGGATCTCCTCCGCCAGGTAGAAGGAGTTGTTCGCGCCCTGGTCGAACGTGAGCCGAGGGAGCTCTGCGAGGTCGGCGAGGGTCGCCCGCTCCTGGGACGCCAACGGGTTCCGCCGGGCGACGAAGATGTGCGGCTGCGCGACGAACAGCGGCGTGAACACGACCCCGGCGTCCCGCATCAGCTTGCCGAGGACCTGCCGGTTGAAGTCGTTGCGGTAGAGGATGCCCACCTCGCTCCGCAGCGTGCGGACGTCCTCGATGATGTCCCACGTGCGCGTCTCCCGGAGCGAGAACTCGTACTCCTCCGCGTCTGCGGTCTCGACCATCCGGACGAAGGCCTCGACCGCGAACGAGTAGTGCTGCGCCGACACCCCGAGCAGTCGGCGTGACGCCTGTCGCCCGACGTAGCGCTGCTCGAGGAGGGAGACCTGCTCGACGACCTGTCGCGCGTAACCGAGGAACTCGACGCCGTCGACGGTGAGCACGACACCGCGCGCGGATCGGGTGAACAGCGGTCGACCGATCCGTGTCTCGAGGTCCTTCATCGCGGCCGACATCGTCGGCTGCGAGACGTAGAGCAGGTCGGCGGCGGCACTGATCGATCCTTCGGACGCGACCTCGATGAAGTACCGGAGTTGCTGCAGGGTGATGTCGTTCGAGACGCGCGCCATAGCCGCAGGCTATACCGGCGCATAGTGATTCCGGATTACCTGATGACCCGTGCGCCGCGTCATGATCGAGCAACACCTCCCACAGTGCCGCCAGGCGCTCGACGTACGGACTGCCGACCATGGCGAACGACCTCACCTTCAGCATCACCAGGACCCGCTTCGACGAGGACTACTCCCCCGCGGAGAGCTCCCGGCTGACCACGAACTTCGCCAACCTGGCACGCGGCGAGCGCCGCCAGCAGAACCTCCGCAACGCGCTCGCCATGATCAACGCACGCTGCAACGACCTCGCGGGTGAAGCGGGCGAAGCGGGCAACGCCGACGGCGGTCGGTACCGCCTCGAGCTCGACATCGTCTCGGTCACGCTGCACTTCGAGGACGACGGTCGCGCCGAGCAGTTCCCGCTGATCGAGGTGCTCGACGTCGCGATCCTCGATCAGCACACCGGGGAACGGCACCAGGGGATCCTGGGCAACAACTTCTCCTCGTACCTCCGGGACTACGACTTCGCGGTCCTGCTGCCGTCCCTGGACAAGAGCGCCGGCATCCCCGACGACTTCGGCCAGCTCCACGGGGCGCTGTTCCAGCGGTTCCTGGAGTCGGACGCGTACCGCGACCACTTCGCCGCCGAGCCCGTCGTCTGCATCAGCGTCTCCACGAGCCAGACGTACCGGCAGACGGGGTACGTCCACCCCGTGCTCGGCGCCGAGTACGAGCACGAGCACTCCTCGCTCACGGACGACTACTTCGGGCGGATGGGCATGCGGGTGCGCTACTTCATGCCGCCGGGTGCGAAGGCGCCGCTCGCGTTCTACACGCGCGGTGACCTCACCGGCGACTACTCGGACCTCCAGCTCATCGGCACGATCGGCACCATGGAGACGTTCCAGAAGATCTACCGACCGGAGATCTACAACGCGGACACGGTCGCCCCGAGCACGTACCGCCCGACCCTCGAGCACACGGACTTCTCGACGCCTCCCGTCACGTACGACCGGGAGGAGCGCAGCCGCCTCGGAGTCACGCAGGGGCGGTACACGGAGGAGCACCTCGTCCAGCCGCACCGAGCACTCCTCGAGCGATGGGCCTCCAGTCACACCGCTCTGACGCACTGACCTTCCGGCCCGCTGGACCCCTGCCCCGCCGCCCGCTTGCCCCACTGACCGACAGGAACCACCCGCGCATGACCACGCTCCTGCCCACCGCGATCGTCGGCAGCCTGCCGAAACCGTCCTGGCTCGCCGAGCCCGAGCGGCTGTGGTCCCCCTGGCAGTTGGAGGGCGCAGCGCTGACCGAGGGCAAGCAGGACGCGCTCCGGTCCGCCGTCCACGAGCAGGAGCACCGCGGCATCGACATCGTCAGCGACGGTGAGCAGACCCGGCAGCACTTCGTGACGACGTTCATCGAGCACCTCGACGGCATCGACCAGGAGCGCAAGGAGACCGTCCGCATCCGCGACCGGTACGACGCCGCGGTCCCCACGGTCGTCGGCGCCGTGAGCCGTCCCGCCCCGGTGTTCGTCGACGACGCGAAGTTCCTCCGGGCCCAGACCGACCGCCCGATCAAGTGGGCGCTCCCCGGCCCGATGACCATGATCGACACGCTCTCCGACCAGCACTACAAGAGCCGCGAGAAGCTGGCGTGGGAGTTCGCCACGATCCTCAACCAGGAGGCTCGGGAGCTGCAGGACGCCGGCGTCGACGTCATCCAGTTCGACGAGCCCGCCTTCACCGTCTTCCACGACGAGGTGCAGGACTGGGGCGTCGCCGCACTCGAGCGCGCTGCCGAGGGCCTGCACGCCGAGACCGCCGTGCACATCTGTTACGGCTACGGCATCGAGGCGAACAACCGGTGGAAGGAGACGCTCGGCGCCGAGTGGCGCCAGTACGAGCAGTCCTTCCCGCTCCTCCAGCAGTCGTCGATCGACATCGTCTCCCTCGAGTGCATCCACTCCCACGTGCCGCTCGAGCTCGTCGAACTCATCCGCGGGAAGAAGGTCATGCTCGGCGCCATCGACGTCGCGACCGAGACCGTAGAGACGCCCGAGGAGGTCGCGGAGGTGCTCCGTCGCGCGCTCGAGTTCGTCGACGCCGACAAGCTCATCCCGAGCACCAACTGCGGGATGGCGCCGCTGGCACGCGGTGGGGCGCTCTCGAAGCTCAGCGCGCTGTCCGCCGGGGCGGCCATCGTCCGAGCCGAGCTCGCCAGCGTCGCCGTGCAGTCAGCGCGGTAGCGACCCGGCTCCACAGGACGGCTCGCCTCGGCAACGGGGCGGGCCGTCCGTCGTGTCGCGTCCGACAGGTGCGCGGTTCCGGTCCGGCCTGGAGGCACGGCTCGCTCCCAGCGAACCGGTCGCGTCGGCAGGCACTTGCCCGTCAACGGGGGGCTGACCGTCGGTCGGCTCAGGTCCGTCACTCCTGACTGTCGCGGCTCATCTCGTCGAAATCACCCGATACGCACTGCAAACTCCTGTCGATCGGCCGACCGCCCGTTCAAGTGGGCATTGGCACAATGCGAATCAGGCACGGGGCGTTGACTACGCCCATGATCACCAAGAGCAAGATCCACGAGGTCGAGAACGCGACCGTCCGGGACCGCGACGGCGCATCAGTCGGCAAGGTCGCGCAGGTGTTCCCCTCCGAGGACGGCAACGCTGCGTTCGTCAGCGTAGCGACAGGACGCTTCGTCGGTCACACCGCACTCGTCCCGGTCGAGGACGCCACGTTCGACGGCACGGACCTGCATGTCGGGTACGCGAAGAGCGCGATCAAGGGCGCACCGTCCCCAGGAGCCGGGAACACCTTGTCCGTCACCGAGGCGAACGCGGTCCGCAAGCACTTCGGGCTGTCCCCCGCCGGCAAGGCCACCGGCGACATGGGCGACCCGCACGAGAACCTCGATCAGGCCGGTGCCGGTCCGGCCGGCGCAGACGACACCGAGGGCGCGGGCACGACGCCGCAGGGGTGAGCTGAGCCGGTGCGGTCTCGTTGGCGTCCCATATCCTCCAAGAAGAGACTGAAACATTGCCGTTCTGCTTCTGAGGCACTACCGTTATCGACATGGACGGAGCGATGGTGTTCGCGATGGCACTCGAAGTCGGCGCAGCCGCTCTCGTCACCTGGCTGACCTGGAGGGCTGCCAGCGGGTCGCTGCCACGGAACAGCCTCGCCGGCGTTCGAACGTCGATCACCCTGTCGAGCGAGGCGGCTTGGCGTATCGGCCATCGCGCAGCGCTGCGTCCGACGATCATCTCCGGGATCGCCACGGTGTCGTGGTGCACGGTCTGCCTCGGTGTCGCACCACTCCGCACTCCGGTCGCCGTCCTCGTCGCCGCGGGCCTCCTCGTCGGCGGCGCGCTCCTGTCCATCCCGGCCGCCCACCACGCCGTGCGTCGATCGTCGCCTGAGTCCTGAGCCGACCGACGCGCGCAGCGAGTCCCGTGAGCAGCCTGGTCTCCTCATGACACCGCGGACGCGTGACCTCGTCGCTCTCCAAGGCGTTTCAGCCACCCCCATGTCTCGTGCCCGTCCGATCGTCGAGCACCGGGGAGCTAGCAGGTGATGGCTGCCACCAGCCGGTCCCGTCAGCGCTCTTCCGGTCGGGGATGACGAACGCCCCGCCGGCCGAAGCCAGCGGGGCGTTCCCACGAGTCAGACCAGGATCAGAAGTCCCAGTCCTCGTCCTCCGTGTTCACGGCCTTGCCGATGACGTACGACGAGCCCGACCCCGAGAAGAAGTCGTGGTTCTCGTCCGCATTCGGCGACAGGGCGGAGAGGATCGCCGGGTTCACGTCGGTGATGTTCTTCGGGAACATCGCCTCGTAGCCCAGGTTCATCAGCGCCTTGTTGGCGTTGTAGTGCAGGAACTTCTTGACGTCCTCGGTCAGCCCGACCTCGTCGTAGAGGTCCTGCGTGTACTGCGCCTCGTTGTCGTAGAGCTCGTAGAGCAGCGAGAACGTGTAGTCCTTGAGCTCGTCGCGCTCCTGCTGCGTGACGCGCTCCAGGCCCTTCTGGAACTTGTAGCCGATGTAGTACCCGTGCACGGCCTCGTCGCGGATGATGAGGCGGATCAGGTCGGCGGTGTTCGTGAGCTTCGCGCGGCTGGACCAGTGCATCGGCAGGTAGAAGCCGGAGTAGAAGAGGAACGACTCGAGCAGCGTCGACGCGATCTTGCGCTTCAGCGGGTTGTCGCCCTGGTAGTAGTCCATCACGATGGACGCCTTCTTCTGCAGGTTCGGGTTCTCCTCGGACCAGCGGAAGGCCTCGTCGATCTCCGGCGTCGACGCGAGGGTCGAGAAGATCGACGAGTACGACTTCGCGTGCACCGACTCCATGAACGCGATGTTCGTGTAGACGGCTTCCTCGTGCGGGGTGATCGCGTCGGGGATGAGCGAGACGGCGCCGACGGTGCCCTGGATGGTGTCCAGGAGCGTCAGACCGGTGAACACACGCATGGTCAGCTTCTGCTCGGCCGGCGTGAGCGTGTTCCATGACTGGACGTCGTTCGACAGCGGCACCTTCTCGGGCAGCCAGAAGTTGTTGACGAGACGGTTCCAGACCTCGACGTCCTTGTCGTCCTGGATTCGGTTCCAGTTGATTGCCTGGACCCGATCGATGAGCTTGAGCTTCTCGACCAACGTGTGTTCCTCGTTCAGCAGTAGATGGTGACCAGTGATGCGGACTGGAGGCGCGGTGCGGGATGGCACCGCGCCTCCAGTCCGGTGGGCAGTCGCGTCAGCGACCGACCGCTACAGCATGCAGCTGACGCAGCCCTCGACCTCGGTGCCCTCGAGGGCGAGCTGGCGGAGACGGATGTAGTAGATCGTCTTGATGCCCTTGCGCCATGCGTAGATCTGCGCCTTGTTGATGTCGCGCGTGGTGGCGGTGTCCTTGAAGAACAGCGTCAGGGACAGGCCCTGGTCCACGTGCTGCGTGGCAGCGGCGTACGTGTCGATGATCTTCTCGGGGCCGATCTCGTACGCGTCCTGGTAGTAGTCCAGGTTGTCGTTCGTCATGAACGGCGCCGGGTAGTAGACGCGGCCGAGCTTGCCTTCCTTGCGGATCTCGATCTTCGACGCGATCGGGTGGATCGACGACGTCGAGTGGTTGATGTACGAGATCGAACCGGTCGGCGGGACGGCCTGCAGGTTCTGGTTGTAGATGCCGTGCTGCTGGATGGACGCCTTCAGCGCCTTCCAGTCGTCCTGCGTCGGGATGGTGATGTTCGCGTTGTCGAACAGCGACGCGACGCGCGGAGTGGCCGGCGTCCAGACCTGGTCGGTGTACTTGTCGAAGAACTCACCCGATGCGTACTTCGAGTCGCGGAAGCCGTCGAAGGTCTCCCCGGTCTCGATGGCGATGTTGTTCGAGGCGCGCAGGGCGTGGAACAGCACCGTGTAGAAGTAGATGTTCGTGAAGTCGATGCCCTCTTCGGAGCCGTAGTACACGCGCTCACGAGCGAGGTAGCCGTGCAGGTTCATCTGGCCGAGGCCGATGGCGTGCGACTTGTCGTTGCCGTCCTCGACCGAGCGGACCGACGAGATGTGCGACATCTGCGACACCGAGGTCAGGCCGCGGATGGCGGTCTCGATGGTCTTGCCGAAGTCCGGCGAGTCCATCGTCAGCGCGATGTTCAGCGACCCGAGGTTGCAGGAGATGTCCTTACCGATCTCCTTGTAGGACAGGTCCTCGTTGAAGGTCGTCGGGGTGTTGACCTGCAGGATCTCCGAGCACAGGTTGGACATGTTGATCCGACCCTTGATCGGGTTCGCCTTGTTCACCGTGTCCTCGAACACGATGTACGGGTAGCCCGACTCGAACTGGATCTCGGCGATGGTCGTGAAGAAGTCACGTGCCTTGATCTTCGTCTTCTTGATGCGCGAGTCGTCGACCATCGCGCGGTAGTTCTCGGAGATCGGGACGTCACCGAACGGGACGCCGTAGACCTTCTCGACGTCGTACGGCGAGAACAGGTACATGTCCTCGTTGTTCTTCGCGAGCTCGAACGTGATGTCCGGCACGACGACACCGAGCGACAGCGTCTTGATGCGGATCTTCTCGTCCGCGTTCTCGCGCTTGGTGTCGAGGAACTTCATGATGTCGGGGTGGTGGGCCGACAGGTACACGGCACCGGCACCCTGACGCGCGCCGAGCTGGTTCGCGTAGGAGAACGAGTCTTCCAGCAGCTTCATCACGGGGATGATGCCCGAGGACTGGTTCTCGATCTGCTTGATCGGGGCGCCGGCCTCGCGGATGTTCGACAGGAGCAGGGCCACGCCGCCGCCGCGCTTCGAGAGCTGCAGCGAGGAGTTGATGCCGCGCGAGATCGACTCCATGTTGTCCTCGATGCGGAGGAGGAAGCAGGAGACGAGCTCGCCGCGCTGGGCCTTCGCGGTGTTGAGGAACGTCGGGGTGGCGGGCTGGAAGCGGCCGGCGATGATCTCCTCGACGAGGTCGATCGCGAGCTGCTCGTTGCCCTGCGCCAGGCCGAGCGCGGTCATCACGACACGGTCCTCGAAGCGCTCGAGGTAGCGCTTGCCGTCGAACGTCTTGAGCGTGTAGCTCGTGTAGTACTTGAACGCGCCGAGGAACGTCTGGAACCGGAACTTCTTCGAGTACGCCAGGTCGTTGAGCTTCTGGATGAACTCGAGCGAGTACTGGTCGATCGTCGCCTGCTCGTAGTACTCATTCTCGACCAGGTAGTCCAGCCGCTCCTTCAGGTTGTGGAAGAAGACGGTGTTCTGGTTGACGTGCTGCAGGAAGAACTGCTTGGCCGCCTCACGATCCTTGTCGAACTGGATGTTCCCGTCCGCGTCGTAGAGGTTGAGCATCGCGTTGAGGGAGTGGTAGTCCATCCCCGTCTGCGGCGACGTCAGATCGACGTCTGCAACTGCTGCGTCCAAAATGCTTCCAATCCTGAGTTGACCGCCGACACGTCGTCAGGGGTCCCGAAGAGTTCGAATCTGTAGAGAACGGGCACATGGCACTTCTGTGCGATCACGTCGCCCGCGAGACCGTAGGCCTCGCCGAAGTTCGTGTTGCCGGCGGCGATCACGCCCCGGATCAGTGCCCGGTTGTGTTCGTCGTTGAGGAACTTGATGACCTGCTTGGGGACCGCTCCGTGGCCGTTGCCGCCGCCGTAGGTGGGCAGGACGAGCACGTACGGGCCGTCCGCGTGGAGGAACGGCTCGCTCGGGAGGAGCGGGATCCGGTCGGCGTCCTGGCCGAGCTTCTCCACAAACCGGGCGGTGTTGCCCGAGACACTCGAGAAGTAGACGAGGCGGCTCATGGTGCGCTCCCTGGCGAGGTGCGGACTGCGGACCGGAGGGGTGTGGCGGGGGCGGGACGAGCCTCCAAACTGTCTGCCCGCCACCGGGCGACGCGGGCCGGACGGCCCGCGTGGCGTCAGGCCAGTTCGGCGCTGAGGGTGGCGATCTTGTCGGGGCGGAAGCCCGACCAGTGGTCGTCGTCGGTCACGACGACGGGGGCCTGCATGTAGCCGAGGCTCTTGACGTGCTCGAGTGCGGCTTCGTCCGTGGAGACGTCGTGCACCTCGTACTGGATGCCCTTGTTGTCGAGGGCGCGGTACGTCGCAGTGCACTGGACGCAGGACGGCTTGGTGTACACGGTGACGGCCATGATCTCCCCTGGTTCTGGGCCCGGTGGGGGCCCGACGTTCTGGTGCTGTGTTGTGGACGACGCTACTACATGTAGTGCCCGATGGCCGGTTGGACCACTAGAGGAAGTGTTACACCCCTGTAGTTCTCCACAACGCCCTCCACAGACTGTGGATTCCCGCGAGGCCCGGTTTTCCGGCACTCTCGCACCCACCACCGACACTTCCCACACCCCGTTGAGGGGCCCTCTCCACGGGTGTGGAAACCGTCGGACGCACCTGCCGCTCGGCGTGTCTGAGAACGCTGCGCGGACAGCCACCGATCGTCCTTCCCCCGGACAGGGGACACGGCCCTCCACAGCCCCTGCGGGGCGGTCCGTCCGGTCCGTACACTCGTCACGTGAGCGCGTACGGGTCCCTGTTGAAGACGCCCGGTGTCGGCCGGGTCATCGCCGCGCAGCTGACCGCTCGCTTCCCGTTCGGCATGCTGTCGCTGGCCTACCTGCTGCACGTCGAGCACATCTTCCACTCCTACGGCGCCGCCGGACTCGTGCTCGCGACCACCAGCGTCGGACAGGCCCTCGCCGGGCCGCTGACGAGCCGGTGGATGGGCAGCTGGGGCATGCGTCCCGTCCTGGTCCTCACGAGCATCGTGGCGTTCGTCACCATGGGCGTCATCGCCTTCTTCGTGATGCCGCTCTGGGCGTACGTGGTCATCGGGTTCGTCGGCGGCCTGGCCGTCCCGCCCGTGCAGCCCGCGGTGCGCACCATCTACCCGAAGATGGTGACGTCGAAGCAGCTCACCCCGCTCTTCTCCCTCGACGCCAGTGCGCAGGAGCTCATCTGGGTCGCCGGCCCGGTCATCACGACGTTCGTCGCGACGCAGATCGGCACGGTCGAGGCGATCGTCGTCGCGATGGCGTTCCTGCTCGTCGGTGGCGCGTGGTTCATCGCCTCCCCCGAGCTCGGCCGCGTCCGGATCCCCCGCTCGAAGCGCGCCTTCGGTGTCGTCATGAAGCGTCCGTCGGTCGTCGTGGCGACCCTGACCGGTCTGCTCCTGATCGGGGCGTGCGCCGCGGTCGAGGCCAGCGTCACGAGCGTCTTCGGCGAGGGCAGCCCGAACGCCGGCATCGTCCTCGCGGTCTTCGCCATCGGGTCGCTCATCGGCGGCCTCGCGCTCGGCCACCGCCCGATCTCGAAGAACACGCTCTGGCTGCGGATGACGATCGTCTTCGTCGGCCTGGTCCTCGCCGTGGGCAACCCGACGTTCTGGTGGCTCTGCATCGCCCTCGTCATCGCCGGCGCCGGCATCGCGCCGGCCCTCGCGGTCATGTTCGGGTCGGTGTCGGCGACGGTCAAGTTCTCCGACACCGCCGAGGCGTACGGCTGGATGGGCACCGGTCAGCTCATCGGTGCCGCCGGTGGGTCCGCTGTCGCGGGCTTCCTCATCGACAGCAACGGCCCGAGCGGCGGGCTCATGGTCGGTGCGGTGATGGCCGCGGCCGGCGTCGTGCTGCCGCTGGCGATGCGGAGCTGGCTGCCCGACCTCCGCGGTCGCGACGTCAGCCCCATCCCGGACACCGAGCCGGTCACGATCCCCAGCTGACCTCGGTGGCGGCGCCTCTGCACAGCGCCGCTCGAGATGCCGGTCCGGGAGGCCCGGGGCGGCAGGATGGGGGCATGGTCACCACGATCCCCCTCCGCGACGGCCGGAGCATCCCCGCCGTCGGCTTCGGCGTCTACAAGGTCGACGACGCGGAGGCCGAGACGGCCGTCGGCCTGGCGCTCGACGCCGGGTACCGCCACGTCGACACCGCCGAGATGTACGGGAACGAGCGCGGCGTCGGGAAGGCGATCCGGGCCTCCCGGCTCGACCGCGACGACGTCTTCGTGACCACCAAGGTGTGGAACGACCACCAGGGGCGCGACGCGACCCTGCGCGCCTTCGACGCCAGCCTCGACCGACTGGGACTCGACGCCGTCGACCTGTACCTCATCCACTGGCCCGCCGCGGCGAACGACCGGTACGTCGAGACCTGGCGAACGCTCGTCGAGCTGCGCGAGTGCGGCCGCGCGCGGAGCGTGGGGGTGTCGAACTTCCAGGTCCCCCACCTCGAGCGGATCATCGCCGAGACCGGCGAGGTGCCGGCACTCAACCAGGTCGAGCGGCACCCGTGGTTGCCACAACGCGAGCTCATCGCCTTCCACGAGCAGCACGGCATCGTCACCGGGGCGTGGTCGCCTCTCGGCCGCGGACGCCTCGTCGAGGACCCGGTCCTCACCGGGATCGCCGCCGCGCACGGGGTGAGCGTCGCCCAGGTGCTCGTGCGGTGGAACGTGCAGCAGGGCGTCGTCGTCATGCCGAAGTCGGTCACGCCGGCGCGCATCCGGTCGAACCTCGACGTCGACGGGTTCGTGCTGGGTGACGACGAACTCGCCGCGATCGCCGGTCTCGAGTCCGGGCAGCGGACGGGCTCCCACCCGGACTCGGTGTCCTGAGGGACGGACCCGGGTCCTGACGGGCCGGCTCACATCCTGACGGACCGGCCGATGGTCAGCCCTGGCGGTCCTCCTCGGACTGCCACGGCAGGTTGAGGTCACCCGGCTCCGGCTCGACGTCACCGGCGTCGTCGGCGCCACCGGTCCCCGGAGCAGCGACGACCCGCGACGGGTCGATGCCGTCCTCGCGCAGGTCGTCGTCGTCGCGCTGCTCGGTCTGGGACGCGTCCATCTCCCGCTCACTCGAGGGGCTGTACGAGGTGTCGGCGGCCCGCTGCTCGCTGCCGCTGACACCGTCGACGTCGTCGCTGTGCGCGGCCGAGGTCAGGGCGTCCGAGCGGTCCCGGTCGTCGGAGTGCTCGGGGCCTGCGATGTCGTTGCTCATGGTGGTTCCTCCCGTTTCCCCGAACGGTAGGCGGCGGAGGGTGGCCGGCTCCCAGGGCGTCGGCCCGATCGGGGCACAACAGCGCTGCCCGTGCATCGGTAGCGTCGAAGGGTGATCGGTCCTCGTGCCCTGGCTTCCGACGAGCTCCGCCCCGGCGAGCACCTGCTGTGGGTGGGGCAGAGCGAGCCGGGCCGCCTGTTCGGCGGGCGTCGGGATGGACGGGCTGTCCGGCCCCCGTCCGATGGCGTTCTTCGACGTCGCCGACGGCAAGGCCATGGTCCAGGCGCTCGATGACGCAGCAGGACGCTGAGGGCGGGAGCGGAGACCAGGTGACCTCGTCCGGGGCGCTTGCCCGCGTCGAGGAGCGGCTCCAGCCGGGCGAGCGCATCCTCTGGGTCGGCCGGAGCGACCCGCACCGCATGTTCGTCGACGCCGACCGGTACCTGATCCCCTTCAGCGCCTTCTTCACCACGATGGTCACCATCGGCCTCGTGGGCGCCGCGCGATCGCACGCGCACCCCGCTGGGATCGCGCTGTTGTCCGCGTTCGTCCTGATCGGTCTGCACATGCTCGCCGGCCGTTTCGCCGTGAAGCGCCACCGCAAGCGCACCGATGTGTACGCCGTGACGACGGAGCGCGCCCTCATCACGAACGGCCGCCGGACCCGCGAGACCGATGCCCGACGCACCGACTGGTACGTCGACCGATCGCCGGGGCACGTCACGGTCCAGTGGGACGACGTCAGCGGCCTCGACACACTCTTCTACGGCGGGAGCGCGGCGGCACAGCAGTACGCGAACACCGGGCTCGACGGCCTACCCGGCGCACGTGAGAACTTCGCGCTCTACGACGTCGCCGACGGAGACGCCCTCGTCGCCGCACTCCGCCAGGTGAGCGGCCGCTGACCCGCGGTCCGGTCGCGCCCGCCGCGGACGACGCGCCCCGCCGCGACAGGGTGCGATGAGCGCAGCGGGCCCCCGGCACCGTCCACGCCGACGGCCGGGAGGCACACCCCGCCCGACAGGTCCGTTACGCTCGTCGGGCACTCGCCACCACCAGGAGGTCCCACCGTGACGATCGTCGCCGCCGCAGACGGCTCAGCCCTCGGCAACCCCGGCCCGGCCGGCTGGGCCTGGTACGTGGACGACGACCGGTGGGCAGCCGGCGGATGGCCCCGCGGAACGAACAACCAGGGCGAGTTGACGGCGGTCCTGCAGCTGCTCCGTGCGACCAAGGACACCGGCGAACCCCTGCACATCCTCTGCGACAGCCAGTACGCCATCAAGGCCTGCACCGAGTGGCTCGCCGGGTGGAAGCGGAAGGGCTGGCGGAAGGCCGACGGCAAGCCCGTGCTGAACGTCGAGATCATCAAGGAGCTCGACGCCGAGCTCCAGGGCCGCAAGGTCACCTTCGAGTGGGTCCGCGGACACATGGGCCACGAGATGAACGAGGCCGCTGACGTCCGCGCCCGGGGGGCTGCGACCGCGTACCAGAACCGCACCGAGGTGCCGACGGGGCCGGGCTGGCCGGGCGTCGACGTCCCGGAGCCGGAAGCGCTGCCCGAGGCCGTCCCGCCCGCGACGCTCTTCTGAGCCGAGCACGCAGCCGCACACACCACCCGGGTACACGACGAGGGCGGGACCGATCGGTCCCGCCCTCGTCGTTCGCGCTTGCCGTGTCAGTAGGTGCCGTCGCGGCGGTCCTGCCGCGTGATCTGCTCACCGGAGGCCGGGTCGACCCCGGAACGGGTCGTGGTGGTGGTCCGACGCCCGCCGAAGCCGACCGCCAGGCTGATGATGAGCAGGATGATCCCCGCTGCGATGAGGATGTAGCCGATGAGCTTCAGGTCGATGCCCGCGACCTGGAAGTCGACCGCGAACGCGACGATTGCGCCGATCACGATCAGGGCGATGCTGGAGCCGATACGCATGGGCGTTCCTTCCGTGGGAACCCCGACCGTACCGGACGGTGCCCGCTCGTGTTCCGCCCTCGGTCGATCCGCCCTCAGTCGACGTCGACCTCGGCCCACCCGTCGAACCGGCCGATCTCGGTGACCCGGACGACGGCCTCCCCCGCCTCGTCGGACGCGTCGAGGTCGATCGTGGCGGAGAAGCCGAAGTCCTTGTCGCCCTCCGGGTCGGCGAAGATCTGCCGTGCGCGCCAGGTCCGGCCTTCCTCGGTGAGGACCAGGTACTGCATGGACCGGGCCTCGGCGTCGATGCCGACGGTGTCGTGCTCGTCGTAGTACTCCTCGAGCACGGTGTCCCACGCGGACCGGTCGAACCCCTGCTGCGCGTCGAGTTCACCGAGCCCGTCGATGTCGTCGCGAGCGGCGAGCAGCACGCGCTGGAACAGGGCGTTCCGCACGAGCACCCGGAAGGCCCGCACGTTGCCGGTGAGTCGCGCGGGCTGCGGCGGGGCGATCTCCTCGTGTTCGGCCTCGGCGAGCGCGATGTCCCCGTTCATCAGCGCTTCCCACTCATCGACGAGCGAGGAGTCGACCTGGCGCACGAGCTCGCCGAGCCACTCGATGACGTCGTCGAGCTCCTGCGTCCGGTGCTCGTCGGCGATGGTCTGCCGCATGGTCCGGTACGCGTCCGACAGGTACCGGAGGACGAGCCCTTCGGACCGGGTGAGCTGGTAGTACCGCACGTAGTCACCGAAGGTCATCGCCCGCTCGTACATGTCGCGGACCACGGACTTCGGCGAGAGGGTGAAGTCGAGCACCCAGGGCTGCTCGTCCGCGTAGCTCTCGTACGCGGCGGTGAGGAGTTCGTCGAGCGGCTTCGGCCAGGTCACTTCTTCGAGCAGCTCCATGCGCTCCTCGTACTCGATGCCCTCCTGCTTCATCCGGGCGACCGCTTCCCCGCGCTCCTTGAACTGCTGCTGCGACAGGATCGCGCGCGGGTCGTCGAGGGTCGCCTCGACGATGGAGACCATGTCGAGCGCGAAGGTCGGGGAGTCGGGGTCGAGCAGCTCGAAGGCGGCGAGTGCGAAGGGCGACAGCGGCTGGTTCAGCGCGAAGTTCGCCTGCAGGTCGACGGTGAGGCGGTAGCGCCCGTCGACCTTCTCGATCACCCGCGCGTTGATCAGGGTCCGGGCGATGGTGAGCGCCCGCCTGGCCATCGCGAGCTGACGCGCTCGGGGTTCGTGGTTGTCGAACACCAGGGAGCGGACGTCCTGGAACGCGTCTCCCCCGCGCGCGACGACGGAGAGCACCATCGCGTGTGTGATGCGCATACGCGACACCATCGGCTCGGGCTCGGCGGCGATCAGGCGCTCGAAGGACGCCTGGCCCCAGGACACGAAGCCCTCGGGCGCCTTCTTCCGCTTGATCTTGTTCTTCTTCTTCGGGTCGTCCCCGGCCTTGGCGACGGCCCGCGCGTTCTCGATGTCGTGCTCGGGGCCCTCCGCCACGACGTCGCCCTCGGTGTCGTAGCCGGCGCGACCGGCACGGCCGGCGATCTGGTGGAACTCGCGCGCGGAGAGCTGCCGCATCTTCGTGCCGTCGAACTTCGTCAGCCCGGTGAAGAGCACCGCTCGGATGGGGACGTTGATGCCGACGCCCAGGGTGTCGGTCCCGCAGATCACGGGCAGGAGCCCGCGTTGCGCGAGCTGTTCGACGAGCCGCCGGTACTTCGGCAGCATGCCAGCGTGGTGCACCCCGATGCCGGCACGGATGAGCCGGGACAGCGTCTGCCCGAACCCGGCGCTGAAGCGGAAGCCGGCGATGGCCTCCGCGATCTCGTCGCGGCGCTCCCGGCTGGCGACCTTGGCGGACATGAGCGACTGCGCCCGTTCGAGCGCCGCTGCCTGGGCGAAGTGGACGATGTAGACCGGCGCCTTGCGCTCTTCGAGCAGGCGCTCCACCGTCTCCTGCACCGGCGTCATGACGTACTCGTACGCGAGCGGGACGGGCCGCGAGACGCCGGTCACCCGCGCGGTGGCGCGGCCGGTCCGTCGGGAGAGGTCGTCCGCGATCGTGGTGACGTCGCCGAGGGTCGCCGACATGAGCAGGAACTGCGCCCGCTCGAGCACGAGCAGCGGCACCTGCCACGCCCACCCGCGGTCGGCGTCGCCGTAGAAGTGGAACTCGTCCATCACGACGACGTCCACGTCGGCGTCGGGGCCCTGGCGGAGCGCGAGGTTCGCGAGGATCTCTGCGGTGCAGCAGACGATCGGGGCATCCGCGTTGACAGCTGAGTCGCCCGTGACCATGCCGACGTTCTGCGCACCGAACAGGTCGACGAGCTGGAAGAACTTCTCCGAGACGAGCGCCTTGATCGGTGCCGTGTAGTAGCTCCGCTTGCCCTCGGCGAGCGCGGCGAAGTGCGCGCCGGCCGCGACGAGCGACTTGCCGGTGCCGGTCGGGGTGCTCAGGACGACGTTGGCGCCGGAGACGAGTTCGATGAGCGCTTCGTCCTGCGCGGGGTAGAGCGGGCGACCGCCGGAAGCGGCCCACTCCGCGAAGGCCAGGTAGACGGCGTCGGGATCGACGACACCGCCCTCTGCCGCCGGCAGTGCGGCGACGAGCGGAGGGACGGTGGTGACGTCGGTCATGTCCCCATCCTCCCAGCACCACGCGTCGCCGGTCCCGGGAGGCCAGTATCCGGTGGACAGGTCCCGCGCCTTCCACAGATCCATACGCCCGCATAGACTGCCTCCGTGCGCGAACTCGGCTTCCTCTCCTTCGTCCCGAACCACGGTGGCACTCCCGGCGCCGCGAGCGCGCTCGAGGACGGCCTCCGGCTGTTCGAGGCCGCCGAGGCGCTCGGCTACGGCACCGGATGGGTGCGCGGCCGCCACTTCGAGCCCTTCCTGACGAGCCCGATGACCTTCTTCGCCGCCGCCGCCCAGCGGACGAGCACGATCGGCTTCGGCACCGCCGTCCTCGGGATGCGGTACGAGGACCCGGTCCGGCTCGCCGAGGACGCCAGCACGGTCGACCTGCTCAGCGGCGGTCGGGTGCAACTCGGCATCAGCACCGGGATCGCCGGCTACGGCCCGATCCTCGACCCCGTGTTCGGCACCTCCGAGCGCTCGTTCCGCGACGAGGCGGAGGCCCGTGCCGCCCGCCTGCTCGAGGTCCTGCGCGGCGACGCCCTCGGTTCCGCCGGAACGGGCTACGAGTCCATCCCCGCCGGCGCCGAACTCACCCTGCAGCCGCAGAGCCCCGACCTGCTCGACCGGGTCTGGTGGGGCGGCGGCAGCATGGGCACCGCGGTGAAGACGGCCGAGAAGGGCCTGCTGCTGCACTGCTCGACGCTGAACACCGAGGACACCGGCGCCCCGTTCGCCGAGGCTCAGGCCGACCAGATCGCCGCGTACCGCTCCCGGTTCGCCGAACTGCACCCCGAGCGCACGCCGAAGGTCGCCGTCGGGCGGATCATCGTCCCGCTCCTCGACGACTCCGACCGCGCCGTGCACGAGGAGTTCCTCACCGGGTACGCGTCCGGCATGGACGACGAGGGCCGGCCGCTCTCCGGCCCGCCGTTCCGCTTCAGCCGCGTGATCTCCGGCGAACCGGCCGCCATCGTCGACGCGCTGCTCGCGGACCCGGCGGTGGCGGCGACCGATGAACTCGTCGTGACCCTCCCGGCCAACGGGGACCGCGCCTCCCACGAGCGGATCCTGCGGATCGTCGCCGAGGAGATCGCACCGGCGGTGCGCACGGTCTGAACCGGCGGAGCGGACAGACGTCCGGCGGGGCCCACGGTGTGGTGAGTACCGAGGACCCTCCCGCCGGACGACCATCCCGTCCCTGATCCACACGGGATGGTGGACTCATCGTTCCACCACCTGGGTGGTTTGTCACACAGGTCGCGACACGAGGATGCGCCCCCGCACGGGGTGCGGGGGCGCATCGGGACGCATCCGGCCCGGCGGGGCGCCGACGACCGGATCAGGAGGCCGTGGCGCACGCTCGACGGACCGTCGGTGATGCGCGCGTCGCCGGTAACCAGCCGGCTGACGCAGCACCGATCGTACTTGCCCGCTGGTGCCCCGTGCGGAAACCGGACGGGTCGAGCGGGCAACGGGTTCACGCCAGTTCGACCGACGCCCGTCCGGCCTCGTCGACCACGGACGCGCCGACGTGCAGGGTGAACTGCCCGTGCTCGTACGCCCACCGCCCGTCGCGCCCGCCGTCCCAGTACGCGAACGCACGGGCCGGGACCTCGATCGAGACCTCGGTCGACGCACCCGCGTCGAGTCGCACCGGGGCGAAGCCGACGAGCCAGCGCACCGGCCGGTCCACCGAGGACTCCGCACGCGACGCGTAGACCTGCACGACGTGCTTGCCCGCGCGGTCCCCGGTGTTCGCGACGGTCGCGGTCACGATGACGGCGTCGCCCTCGGTGACCGTCGGGGTCGCCGCGACGCCGTCGATCGACCACGTGGTGTAGCCGAGCCCGTGCCCGAACGGGTAGGCCGGCTCCGAGCCGGCACGGAGCCATGCGCGGTACCCGATGTGCACGCCCTCGTCGTAGGAGACCGCGCCGTCGACCGGGGTGACGTCGAGCACCGGGACGTCGGACATCACGGCCGGCCACGTGGTCGGGAGCCGGCCGCCCGGCTCCCGACCACCGGTGAGCACGTCGGCGAGCGCGTTCCCGTACTCCTGACCGCCGAACCAGGTGAGCAGGACCGCGGCGACCTCGTCCCGCCACGGCATCTCGACGGGCGAGCCGGCGTTCACGACGACGACCGTTGCCGGGTTGGCCGCGGCGACCGCACGGACCAGGTCGTCCTGGTGCCCGGGCAGTGCGAGGGACGTCCGGTCGTGACCCTCCGACTCGACCCGGCTGTTCGTCCCGACGACCACGACGGCGACGTCGGCCCGCGACGCGGCGGAGACGGCCGCGGCGACCAGGTCGGCCGGGTCGTCGTCCGAGGGCTCGGTGCCGAACTGGTAGGCGAGGACCCCGCCGAGCGTCTCGTCCTGCACGACGTCGTGTTCGATGCGGATCGCGAGCCGCTGCCCGGCCGTCACCGGGACGGGGACCGAGCGCGCCGGCGGGTCGAGGAACGCGGCGCCGAGCTGGTTGGCCGCGAACGGCACGTCCTCGTCGAGCAGGAGGGCGCCGTCGACCCACATCCGGGAGCGTCCCGCGGCACCGATCCCGATCCGCACGGTGCCGTCCTGCTGCGCCGTGTAGGTGGTCGTGATGTCCAGCCGGTCTGCCTCGCGGGTGGGAGCGTCCCCGCCGAACCAGAACAGCGCGGTGGCGCGACGGTCCTCCGTGTACAGCTCCGCCCCGTCACGCACGAAGGCGACCCGCGCACCGGGCTCCCCGGTGACCGGGTTCGTGATGGTGTCGAGGGGGAACTCGGCGATGCCCTCCTGGACGACGGCGCCGATCGCGTACTCGACCGAGGCGGCCGGGAGCGCGGCACGGATGCCGTCGAGCGGGGAGACGACCGACTCCGGCACGACGGTGGCGGAACCGCCGCCCTGCGTCCGGGCCTGGTCGGCGTTGTGCCCGATGACCGCGATGCGGGACACCGCGGCGGGGTCCAGGGGCAGGACCCCGGTGTTGCGGGCGAGGACCGTGCCCTCGGCCTCGGCCTCGCGCGCGAAGGCGACGCCGTCCTCGACCGAGGGACCCCGTGCCGGCGCGGCGCCAGCGGCAGCAGCACCGGCCGGCCCCGCGGCGTCCACCCCGGACAGCGCCCCCACCCGGGCGGCGAGCAGCAGGATCCGGCGCACCTTCCGGTCGATCGCCGCCATCGGCACCGCCCCGGACTCGACCGCGGCCAGCAGCGGCCCCTCGCTCCACCACGGGTTCGGCCCGGGCATCGCGAGGTCCTGCGACGCCGTCGCCGCCTCGACGGAGCGGACCCCGGTCCAGTCGGACACGACGACGCCGTCGAAGCCCCACTCGGCGTTGAGCGGCGTCTCGAGCAGGTCGTTCTCCGATGCGGTCACGCCGTTGACGGCGTTGTAGGACGACATCACGGCCCACGCGTGCGCCTCGGTCACGGCCTTCTCGAACGCCAGCAGGTACAGCTCGCGCAGGGCACGCTCGGACACCTCGGTGGACGCGGTGAAGCGGTCGGTCTCGTAGTCGTTCGCGATGTAGTGCTTCGGGGTCGCCGCGACGCCGTGCTCCTGCACGCCGGCCACGTAGGAGGCCGCCAGGTCGCCGGTGAGCACCGGGTCCTCGCTGAACGCCTCGAAGTGGCGACCGCCGAGCGGTGAGCGGTGCAGGTTGATCGTCGGACCGAGGACGACGTCGACGCCCTTGCGACGGGCCTCCACGGCGGCCACCCCGCCGTAGCGCTTCGCGATCGCGCGGTCCCACGACGCACTCAGCGCGGTCGCGGACGGCAGGTTGAGCGACGGCTCCCGCTCGTCCCAGACCTCGCCGCGCACGCCGGACGGCCCGTCGGACATGAGCACGCGACGGAGCCCGATCTCCTCGATCGGCCAGGTGGTCCAGAAGTCCCGGCCGGTGAGCAGCTGCACCTTCTGCTCGGTGGAGAGCCGGTCGAGGAGTGCGTCGATGCGCTCGCCGAGCCGATCGGTGTCCGCGGGGGTCGGGGCTGCGGGGGTCGCGGTCACGGGGGTCGTTCCTTCCGTCGGAGACGTACCGCCGAGCGCCGTCGTCGGCAGTGCCCTCACGCTAGCACCAATCCCTACCGCTACTCGGTTTCTGCTCGGGCCAGCGGGCGGTACTCTCTCGCCATGGCACGACGGGGTTCGTACGCGAAGGGCATCGCCAAGCGCGAGGAGATCCTGTCCGTCGCGCTCGAGCTCGTCGCCACGCAGGGGTTCCGACGCACGAGCATCAAGGACATCGCCGACGCCGTGGGCCTCACGCAGGCCGGGCTCCTGCACTACTTCGACTCGAAGGACGAGCTCTGGGTCGCGATCCTCCGCCGCCGTGACGACCTGGACAACGCCGCGCAGTGGGACGCCCCGGACTTCGCCGCACTCCTCGCCGCGGTCGTCCGGCACAACGCCGAGGTCCCGGGCCTGGTGCAGATGTTCGTCAACCTGTCGGCAGCGGCGGCGACCGACCCGGACCACCCCGCGCACGCCTACTTCCGCGAGCGCTACGAGACCACGCGTGCCCGCATGACGGACGACTTCCGCCGGATGCAGCAGGACGGCCGGCTCCGCACCGACCTCGACCCGGAGGAACTGGCGAGCGTCCTGCTCGCCACCTCGGACGGCATGCAGATCCAGTGGTTGTACGACCCGACCCGGGACATGGCCGAGCACGTCGAGCTCGTCACCCACCTCGCGATGGCGCAGGTCACGACCGGCTCCTGACGTCCGGCCGGGAGGCCCGCCCCGCGCCCCGACACGGGTACCGCCCGTCCCTGGTCGCGTCCACCACCCGCGGTGCAGGATGGACCCGACCCGACCCGGGTCTCGACGACGAGGTGGAGTGACGCGATGACGCGTGTAGTGGTGACCGGTGGCAGCGGCAAGCTCGGACGGGCGGTCGTCCGCGACCTCGACGAACACGGCTACGACGTCGTGCTGATCGACCGGGTGCCCTCGCCGGACAAGCCCGAGCGCGTGCAGTTCGTCCGCACCGACCTGACCGACTACGGCCAGGTCCTCAACACCCTGATCGGCGTCGACGACCGCTACGACTCGGTCGACGCCGTCGTGCACCTCGGTGCGGTGCCGGCGCCGGGCCAGGTGCCGGACGTCGCACTCATCACGAACAACGTGACCGCGTCCATCAACGTGTTCCACGCCGCCCGCGCAGCCCGCATCCGCAACGTCGTGTGGGCCTCCAGTGAGACGCTCCTGGGCATCCCGATGGGCGAGCACCACCCGCCCTACCTGCCCGTCGACGAGGAGTTCGCGGTGCGGCCGCAGTCCTCGTACTCGCTCGGCAAGGCCGTCGAGGAGGAGATGGCGCGTCACTTCACCCGCTGGGACCCGCAGCTGAAGATGATCGGGCTGCGCTTCTCGAACGTGATGGACGAGACGGACTACCCGGCGTTCCCGTGGGACGCGACCCCGGAGGCGAAGACCTTCAACCTGTGGTCGTACATCGACTCCCGCGACGGCGCCCAGGCGGTGCGCAAGGCCGTCGAGAGTGAGCTGACCGGCTTCGAGGCGTTCATCATCGCCAGCCCGGACACGGTCATGGACACCCCGACGCTCGAGCTCGTCGAGCAGTACCTGCCGGACATCGAGCGCCGGGCAGACATCGACGGCGTCAGCTCACTGTTGTCCTCCGACAAGGCCCGCGAGCTCCTCGGCTACGCCCCGGAGCACACCTGGCGCCGCTGACCGCCGGGGTCAGGCGGGGAGCAGCAGGCCGTCGAGCACCAGGTCCCGGAGGCGCGGCACGAGGTCGGCGCTGAGCGCCGCCTCGTCCACGCCGGTGAGCTGGGCGATCGCCCCGACGATCTGGCCGACGGCCAGCTCCCCGTCGGCCGCACCGACGAACGCGGCCAGGGCGGTGTCGGCGTCGACCCGGCGGCCGAACCCGCCGCCCTGCACGAGCGCCATCACCGTGGGGTCGTCGTTGCCCGGCCAGTAGTGACGCTCCTCGGTGACGTCCCCGGCGACACGGAGGTGTGCGTCCGCGAAGGCCCGGTCGTCGTGGGCGGCGAGCCAGCTGACGGCGTCGAGGGCCCGTGCCACGGTCGCGCCGAGGCCCGCCGGGTTCGAGCCGAGCACCTGCGGGAGTCGTTCGAAGCGCCGGAGCGGTGCCGGGCTGCTCCCCCGGGGACCGGACGGCGAGCGGACCACGACGTAGCCGAAACCGACCCCGGTGACGTGCCGGTCGCGGAAGTCGTCGAGCCAGGCGTCCACCAGGTCGTCGAACTCCGGCGAGCCGGGCTTCGTGCCGCCGTCGCGGATCCAGGTCTCGGCGTAGGCGGGCGGGTCCTCGCGCTCGCGTTCGACCACCCACACGTCCAGGTCGGTGTCCGCGAACCAGGACGCGACGCGGTCGAGGCCGTCCGTGCCCCAGCGGTGCTCCCAGTTGCCGAGCAACTGCGCCGTCCCGCCGGGCTCGAGGTGGTCTGCGAGACCCCGGAGCACGGTCTCGACCAGGGCGTCACCGACCATCCCGCCGTCGCGGTACTCGTAGGCGGGGACGCCCTCGCGGCGGGGCGTGATGACGAACGGCGGGTTCGAGACGATCCGGTCGAACCGCTCCCCCGCGACCGGCTCGAACAGGGAGCCGAGGCGGAAGTCGATGCCGTCGACGCCGTTGAGGAGCGCGTTGAACCGGGCGATGGCGAGCGCCCGTGACGAGATGTCGGTGGCGACGACCTCGTCCGCGAAGCGGCGGGCGTGCATGGCCTGGACGCCGCACCCGGTGCCGAGGTCGAGCACGCGGCGGACGGGCACGGGCAGCTGCAGACCGCTCAGCGTCGTGGTGGCACCGCCGATGCCGAGGACGTGCTCCTCGCTGATCGCGTGCCCGAGGGCGAGTTCGCCGAGGTCGGACGCGATCCACCAGCTGCCGGCGCCGAGGTCGTCCACGAAGGCGTACGGCCGGAGGTCCAGGGCGGGCGCGACACGGTCCGCATCGGTCCGGAGCACCCCGGCGCTCACGAGCGTGTCCACGCCGGTGGTCGGGAACCCGCGGTCGGCGTCGGCGCGCGACACCGGCAGTCCGAGCACGAACAGCGTCGCGATGGTCGACAGCGGGGTGGTCGGACGCTCGGCGAGTGCGCGGAGGGCCGCGACCCGGGTGCCGCGGTGCAGCGCTGCCGCGGCTTCGGTCCCCCAGAGCGCGTCGACGCCCTCCACCGTGTAGCCGGCCGCGGTCAGGTCCGCGGCGAGCGCCGACGTCACACGGGGGTCGGCGACGACGGCGGGCAGCCGGTGCTGCGCGGTCCCCCCGCTCACACTGCGGCCTCGGCGCGCACGAGCCCGGCCGGGACCCGCCAGTCGAGCACGAGGTCGAGCAGGCCGGGGAAGCGCTGCTGGACGTCCTCGGTACGGACGCGGCTGACGCGGGTCAGGCCCTCGAGGTGCTGCTCGAGGAGCCCGGCTTCGCGGAGGACCCGGAAGTGGTGCGTCAGGGTGGACTTCGGGCGGTCGATGCCGACCCATCCGCAGGAGCGCTCCCCGCCCGCCGCGTCGACGAGGTACCGGCGCAGGATCGACAACCGGATCGGGTCGGACAGGGCGTCCATCACGACGGGCAGGTCCATCTCGGCCGGCGTCGGCTGGGGCAGCCGTTCGGGGGCATCGTCGCGCTCGGGCATGGACGGGACGCTACCACCGTTCCCCTCCCTGTACGACTTGCGTCGTACAGCCACGATGCGGTACCAATGCGGTACCACCCGGTACGACTCCGTCCGTACTGGTCCATCACGACGGGAGGGACACCATGCAGTCCACACGCTCGGTCGCCGGGTTCTGGATCATCGCCGCCATGCTGCTCGTGGCGTTGGCGTCGTCGGCGGTCCCCTCCCCGATCTACCCCGTCTACGCGGCCGAGTGGCACCTGACGCCGCTCATGCTCACCGCCGTGTTCGCCGTCTACGTCGCCGGGCTGCTGGTGAGCCTGCTCGTCGCCGGCCGGCTGTCCGACCACGTCGGCCGGAAGCCCGTGCTCGTCGCCGGCGGGATCGGCCTCACCGTCTCGCTCGGGCTCTTCGTGGTCGCCGACGGCTTCGGTGCCCTCGTCCTCGACCGCGTCGTGCAGGGCGTGTCCGTCGGCCTGCTCATCGGTGCCCTCGGTGCCGCGCTCATCGACAACTCCCTCGAGCGGCACCCCGCCCTCGCCGGTGTGCTGAACGGGGCCGTCCCACCGATCGCGCTCGCCACCGGCGCACTGTCGAGCGGCGCCCTGGTCGAGTGGGGTCCGGCACCCGAGCAGTTCGTCTACCTGCTCTTCGGCGCGCTCCTCGTGCTCATGCTCGTCGCGCTGGCCGTCGTCCCCGAGCGGGTCACCCGCCGGCCGGGAGCCCTGCGGTCCCTCCGCCCGACGATCGCCGTGCCGCGGTCCTCGCGCCGGCTGTTCCGGGGCGTCGCCGGTTCGCTCATCGCGAGCTGGGCCCTGGGCGGGCTCTTCCTGTCCCTCGTCCCCTCGGCGCTCGGCGTGGTCTTCGGCATCGACAACCACTTCGCCGCCGGAGCCCTCATCGCCGTCGTCACCGGGGTCGGCGCGGCCACCGGCATCACCACGCAGCGGCTCGACGCCCGCGTCGGCGTGCTCATCGGTCTCGTCGCGCTCGTCCTCGGACCCGTCGTCACGATCGGGTTCGTGTTCGCCCAGTCCCTGCCGGGCCTCGTCGTCGGCAGCGCGATCGCCGGCGTCGGCTTCGGAGCCGGCTTCCAGGCGCCGCTGCGGATGCTGCTCGCGACCGCCGCGCCGACCCACCGTGCGGGACTGCTCTCCACCATCTATGTCGTCAGCTACCTGGCGTTCGGCGTGCCCGCCGTCATCGGTGGGCTGCTCGAGCCGACGGTCGGCCTCGTGCCGGTGCTCGCCGGCTACGGCGCGTTCATCGTCGTCGCCGCGGGCATCGCCCTCGTGCTGCAGCTCACGTCGAAGGACACCGTCGCGGTCGAGGAGTCGGCCGCCGAGGCCGTCGAGCGGACGGCGACGGGCACGGTCCGCACGGTCTGACGCGGGCGGCGCGTCGCGACGGGCTCGCTAGAGACCGGGTCGCGCGGTCCGACCGCGGGGGCGCGGGACGCCGACGTTCCGGTGTGCCTCGGCATGGGCCGCGTCGACGTCCGCCTTGCCCTTGTCCGCCGCGTCCCGCATCCGCTTCGACGGGGCGTGGTGCTTCGCCCAGTCCCAGAACCGATGCAGCTTCGCCCGCAGCCAGGTGATGATCCGGTGGAAGAAGTGGAACTCGCTCGCCAGGACCGTCAGGCCGATGAAGACGACCAGCCACCCGGGACCGGGCAGCGGCACCAGGGCGAGCCCGACCACGACGATGAGCCCGCCGACGATCCCGACCAGGACCTTGTAGAAGAGGTGCACGTGCGGCCGGGCGTGGATCCAGGTCCGCAGGTCTCGGAACCACTGGAAGCGCTGACGACCGCCGTCGGCCTGCTCGGTACGGCCGGACGCAGCGCGGTCCGCGTCGGGTCCGCCCACGTCGGGGCCGGCACTCCGGGGAGGCTCAGTCGGGTCGCCGTGCATGTCCGCACGCTAGGGCGCGCGGCTGGGAAACCGCGGCGCATCGGGTCCGCACCAGGTGGGTGTCGGGAGCCGACGCGGCGGACGTCGTCCGGGCCTCCAGGCCGGCCGGGAGGCCCGTCACGCGTGCGCGACGCAGGTCGCCGCCCACGGGACCGCGGCCAGGCGAGCCTCCGGGATGGGCTCCCCGCCGACCGCGCAGCGCCCGTACGTCCCCGCGTCGAGACGGCCGAGGGCCGCGTCGACCTGCTCGATGCGGCGTCGGGCGTCGTCACGCACCGCGCCGAGGGACCCGCGCTCCCAGGCCAGGGTCGCCCCCTCTGGGTCGTGCTCGTCGTCGGTGTTCGCGCCGTCCCGGGCGTCGCTGACGTCCCGCATGCTGCGTTCGACGTCGGCGAGGAGCTTCGTCGCCCGGACGCGTTCCCCGTCCAGGGCAGCGCGCGGGTCGAGGTCCATGGGGACGACCGTAGTCCGGCGGAATGGGCCGCCGCACGGATGCGTTCGCATGGGCATGACGAAGATCGGGTTCCTGTCCTTCGGGCACTGGCGCGACGTCCCCGGGTCGAAGGTCCGCAGTGGCCGTGAGGCCCTCGTGCAGGCGATCGACCTCGCCGTGGCCGCCGAGGAGGCCGGCGTCGACGGCGCGTACTTCCGCGTGCACCACTTCGCACCGCAGCAAGCCGCACCCTTCCCGCTGCTCTCCGCGATCGCCGCCAGGACCAGCCGGATCGAGATCGGCACCGGCGTGATCGACATGCGCTACGAGAACCCGCTGTACATGGCGGAGGAGGCCGCGGCCACCGACCTCATCTCCGGCGGCCGACTCCAGCTCGGCGTGAGCCGGGGGTCACCCGAGACCGCACTCGCCGGCTACCGCTCGTTCGGCTACGTGCCCGAGTCGGGCGACGAGAACGGCGCCGACCTGGCCCGCGACCACACCGCGGTGTTCCGGCGTGCGATCGCCGGTGAGCCGATGGCGAACGCGAACCCGCAGATGACCGGCTCCGTCGGGTCCCTCGCGGTCACGCCGCAGTCCGACACCCTGTCCGAGCGCATCTGGTGGGGTGCCGGCACCCGGGCCACAGCCGAGTGGACCGCCGAGCAGGGCATGAACCTCATGTCCTCGACCCTGCTCACCGAGGACACCGGTGTGCCCTTCGACCAGCTGCAGGCGGAGCAGATCGAGCGCTTCCGGTCGACCTGGGCCGACATGCGCGCTGGAGCTGAGGCGGCGCGCCAGCGACGCGCGACGCCAGCGCCGACGGAGCCTGCGGAGTCGGGCCTCTGGGAGCGCTCACCCCGCGTCAGCGTGAGCCGCAGCATCATCCCGATCATCGACGACGAGTCGCGCCACTACTTCGGGGTCCGCGCGCAGGTCGAGGGACAGGACCAGGTCGGGCACCTCGACGGGGGCCTGGCCCGGTTCGGCCGCTCGTACATCGGCGAGCCGGAACAACTCGTCGCGGAGCTCGCGGCGGACCGTGCCGTCCGCGAGGCAGACACCGTCCTCGTCACCGTCCCGAACCAGCTCGGGGTGGACTTCAACGCGCGGTTGCTCGCCGCCGTGAAGGACGTCTTCACCGAGGTCGACGCGGCGCCGGCAGCGGTCTGACGGGGCGGTCCCCCCTTCTGCCGACACCCGGTCTGGGGCTGCGGTGCGGGATCGTGGCGGGTAGCGTCGAACCGCACTGACGACACCCCCCACAGACCAGGAGTTCCCCGTGACGCTGCCGGCAGCCGGCTGGTTCCCGGACCCGCTCGACACCGCTCGACTGCGGTGGTGGGACGGGCACGCCTGGGGCGAGACCACCCGGGTGCTCCCCCGCGTCGTCCCGGAGCCGGCGCTGCAGGCGCTCGCGGTGTCGAGCGGTCCGGCGTTCTCGGTCGATGCCTCGGGTCGCCCAGCCGACGTGCAGTCCTGGGCCTACGGCAGCACCGAGCGGCGGTTCTGCGTCTTCGCGGTCCTCGCCGTGCTGTCCGCCGTCGTGTCCCTCGTGCTGAACCCGTGGGGCGTGTGCAGCCTCCTCGCCGTGGTGACCGGCGTCGTCGCCCTCGTGCGCCCCGGCGCGACCGGAGCATGGCGGGTCGTCGGGCAGAGCGTCGGTACCTCGGCGCTCGTGCTCGCCGTCGCGACGGGCGTCGTCGTGCTGAACACCCACCTGCACCTGTTCTGACGGACCGCCGCGCCGCCTCGACGATCAGTCGTCGGACGGACGACGACGGTGCTGCTTCGTCACGGACCGCTGCTGCTTGGTCGCGAGACGCCGACGCTGGGAGCCGCGCGTCGGCCGGGTCGCCCGCCGCGGTGGGCCGGGCGGGGCGAGTGCCTCCCGCAGGAGCTCGCGGAGTGCGTCGAGGGCGGCCTCGCGGTTGCGCAGCTGGGACCGTCGCTCGGACACCGTCACGGTGATCGTGCCCGCGACCGTCCGTCGGCCGAGCCGCTCGAGGACGCGTGTCCGCTGCTCCTCGGTGAGCGCCGCCGACGCCACGACGTCCCAGGTGAGCTGGACGCGGCTGTCGGAGGTGTTCACGTGCTGGCCCCCGGGGCCGGACGACCGCGAGAACCGCCAGCGCAGTTCGGCCTCGGGGATCGTCAGCCCCGACCCCACCTCGAGGTCCATGCGCCAAGGGTTGCACGATCTCCGCGCGGCCGGCTCGCTCCCGCTACCGCCGCGCCCGCGGGTGCGCCGTCTGGTAGACGTCCCGCAGCATGTCGGCCGTCACGAGCGTGTAGATCTGCGTCGTCGCGACGCTCGCGTGCCCGAGGAGCTCCTGCACGACACGGACGTCCGCCCCGCCCTCGAGCAGGTGCGTCGCGAAGGAGTGCCGGAAGGTGTGCGGGGAGACGTGGTCGGCGAGCCCGGCACGTTCGGCCGCGGCCTGGATGACGAGCCAGGCGCTCTGCCGGGACAGCCGGGCGCCGCGTGCCCCGAGGAACAGCGCCGGGGTGCCGCTCCCGCGAGCGGCGAACACCGGCCGCGCCCGCACCAGGTAGGCGTCGACCGCCGCGCGTGCGTAGCTGCCGAGCGGCACGATCCGCTGCTTGTTCCCCTTGCCGGTGACCCGCACGACCGAGACATCGGTGTCCTCGTCCGGGACCCCGTCGACACCGGCGAGCGTCGTCACGTCGTCGACGGAGAGCCCGACCGCCTCGGAGACGCGCGCGCCGGTCGCGTACAGCAGTTCCAGGAGGGCTCGGTCGCGGAGCTGTGCCGGTTCGTCACCGACCACCGCGCCGAGCAACCGCTCCATGTCGTGCACGGAGATCGCCTTCGGGAGCCGCATGGGCGCCTTCGGCGGACGCACGGAGGCGCCGGGGTCGAGCGGTAGCCAGCCCTCCGCCGCCGCGAACGCACTGAACGACCGCACCGAACTGAGCATCCGGGCGACCGACCGCGGTGCGAGCGGCCCGTCCGGCCTCGTCGCGAGGTGCTGCACGAACCCGGCCAGGTCCGCGCGCGCGAGCCGCCCGACGTCGTCGAGGACCGCCGCCCCACCGGCCCGGTCGGCACCGGCGGAGTCGACGACCGGCTGCGTGCCGACCCAGTCCCCGAAGGTCGAGAGGTCGCGCCGGTAGGCGGACAGGGTGTGCTGCGACAGGCCCCGCTCGATCGCGATGTGCCGCAGGTAGTCCTGCACGGCACGCTCGAACGGCATCACCCGACGAGGCTACCGGGACGCGGGCTCCGGCCCGGAGGAGCTACTCGGCCGAGGGCGCACCGTCGCCGGACGCCGCCGGGGCCGGCGCCTCCGTTGGGGCCGGCGCGTCCGCCGCGTCCGCGGCGTCCGCCGCGAGGGCCTTCCGACGCTGCACGACCTGCACCGCGATCGCGACCGGCACCGCGGCCAGGGCGACGGCGCGGAGCCACGGCCGGTCGAGGGCGTGCCGGGTCGCGTGGTCGAGCGACACGGGGCCCGGGCCACCGAGGGCGAACATCGCCGCCGAGAAGCCGAGGAACGCCGGCAGTTCCAGGCCGCCGTCCGCGTTGAAGAAGCCGTTCGGCGTGTGCACGCTGGAGGCCACCCCCATGGTCGTGGCGGCACCGGCGCCGGCGATCGGGGTGGCGAGGCCGAGCGCGAGGGCGGCACCGGACCCGGCCTCGCCGATGCCGGCCAGGACGGCGTTGCGGCGGCCGGGCCGGAAGCCCATCGCGTGCATGCCCTGCGCGGTGCCGTCGATGCCACCGCCACCGAACGCGCCGAAGAGCTTCTGGGCACCGTGCGAGACGAGCACCGCTCCGAGTGCGATGCGGAGCAGGGTCGTCGCGGTGACGGCTGCGGTGGTGGTGCGCGAGCTCATGGGGGTCCTCCCGGTCGTCGGTGGTCCGGCCACCCGTCCGACGCGGGTGAGCACGGTGCCGCCGACGGTACGCCGTGTCAGCCCTGCGAGTGGCGCTCGATGGCCTCGACCGCGAGCGTCGCGACGATGAGCGCCGAGTTGTGCAGCCGACCCGCGAGGATCCCCCCCAGCAGTTCGGCGCGCGGCACCCAGCGGATGACGATGTCGGCTTCCTCGGCCTCGCGCTCGAAGGCGGACTCGGTCGCACGCACGCCGGTCGCGCGGTACACCTCGATGAACTCGTTGCTGCCACCCGACGAGGTGTTGTAGCGCACGAGGTGCTGCCACTCGTCAGCCTCGACGTCGGCCTCCTCCGCGAGCTCGCGCTTCGCGGCGGTGAGGTGGTCCTCGCCCTCCTGGTCGAGCAGCCCGGCGGGCAGCTCCCAGTCGCGCAACTGGACCGGGTGCCGGTACTGCTGGATGACGAGGACGCGGCCTTCGTCGTCCTCCGCGTACACGGCGACGGCGCCGGTGTGGTCCACGTACTCACGGACCATGTCGGAGCCGTTGTAGTCGATGTGGTCACGGGTGATGTCCCACACCGCGCCCTCGAACACCCGCTCGGAGGCGGTGACGTGGTGGGAGGCGGTCTCGTCGGCGATCGGTGCGTCAGTCACCTCGCCATCCTGCCCCACCCGGCCCGGGCGGGCCCACGGGCTGTGGACAGACGGACGGGAGGCTCCCCACCAGCTGGTGGGTGGGCCTCCCGTTCGTCGTCCGGTCGCGACCGCGACCCGACCCACTAGGCGACCGCTTCGGTCTCCGGGTCGAAGAGCCGCGTCGACTCGTTGCGCTCGATCGCCGCACCGACGAGGCCCGCGAAGAGCGGGTGCGCGCGGTTCGGACGCGACCGGAGCTCCGGGTGCGCCTGGGTGCCGATGTAGAACGGGTGCTCCGCACGGTCCAGCTCGACGTACTCGACGAGCGTGCCGTCCGGCGAGGTACCCGAGAAGCGCAGGCCGGCGTCCGCGATCTGCTCGCGGTAGTGGTTGTTCACCTCGTAGCGGTGACGGTGACGCTCCGACGCCTCGGTCGCGCCGTACAGCTCAGCCGCCAGGCTGCCGTCGGTGAAGTGCGCCGGGTACATGCCGAGCCGCATCGTGCCGCCCAGGTCACCGCCCGCGATGATGTCGACCTGCTCCGCCATGGTCGCGATGACCGGCGTCGAGGTCTCCGGGTCGAACTCGGTGCTCGACGCGTCGAGCAGACCGGCCTCGTGGCGGGCGTACTCGATGACCATGCACTGCAGGCCGAGGCACAGCCCGAGCGTGGGGATGTTCTGCTCACGCGCGAACTTCAGCGCGCCGAGCTTGCCCTCGATGCCGCGGATGCCGAACCCACCGGGGATGCAGATGCCGTCGACGTCGCCGAGGTTCTTGGCGGCGCCCTCGGGGGTGATGCACTCGTCGGACGCGACCCACTTCAGCGTGACCTTGGCGGTGTGGGCGAAGCCGCCCGCGCGCAGGGCCTCGGTGACGGACAGGTACGCGTCCGGCAGGTCAATGTACTTGCCGACCAGGGCGATCGTGACGGCCTTCTTGGGCTCGTGCACCGCGGTCAGCACGCCGTTCCAACGCGACCAGTCGACGTCGTGCGCCTCGAGGCGGAGGGCGTCGATGATGACCTGGTCGAGGCCCTGGTCGTGCAGCATCGTCGGGATGTCGTAGATCGAGGGGACGTCCACGGCGTTCACCACGGCGTCCTCGTCGACGTCGCACATCAGGGCGATCTTGCGCTTGTTCGCGTCCGAGACGGGGCGGTCCGAGCGGAGCACGAGGGCGTCAGGCTGGATGCCGATCGAGCGGAGCTGCGCGACCGAGTGCTGCGTCGGCTTCGTCTTCTGCTCCCCGGAGGCGTTCATGAACGGCACGAGCGAGACGTGCACGAAGAAGACGTTGTTCCGGCCGAGCTCGTGGCGCACCTGGCGGGCCGCCTCGATGAACGGCTGCGACTCGATGTCGCCGACCGTGCCGCCGACCTCGGTGATGATGACGTCGGGCTGCGGGTCGTTCTCCGCCTGCTCGCGCATCCGCCGCTTGATCTCGTCGGTGATGTGCGGGATGACCTGCACGGTGTCGCCGAGGTACTCGCCGCGACGCTCCTTGGCGATGACCGTCGAGTAGACCTGTCCGGTCGTGACGTTCGCCGACTGGGCGAGGTCGATGTCGAGGAAGCGCTCGTAGTGGCCGATGTCCAGGTCGGTCTCGGCGCCGTCGTCGGTCACGAAGACCTCGCCGTGCTGGAACGGGTTCATCGTGCCCGGGTCCACGTTGAGGTACGGGTCGAGCTTCTGCATGACGACCTTGAGGCCGCGTGCCGTGAGGAGGTTGCCGAGGCTGGCCGCCGTCAGGCCCTTGCCGAGAGACGAGACGACCCCGCCGGTCACGAAGATCTGCTTCGTCACCTTCGGGGTCTTGCTGTCGATGCGCGCTGTGCTTGCCTGGGTACCGCTGCTGAGAGTGTCCGCCACGGGATTCCATCGTACGTCAGAAGTGCCGGGAGGCGCGACCCGCGTTCGCCGGGCGCGTTGCGTCCGGAGCGTGGTCGCCGACGCGGGGCGGGCCTCCCGGCCGTCAGGCGGACCGACCGGCGACCTCGAGGAGTTCGCGCGCGTGCTCCATGCCGCTGGCGCTGTCGCCGAGACCGGAGAGCAGCCGTGCCATCTCCTGCAGGCGGTCGTCGCCCTCGAGGCGCCGCACGCTCGACGAGGTGACCGCGCCGCTGGCGTCCTTGACGACGTTGAGGTGGTTGTTCGCGAACGCGGCGACCTGTGCGAGGTGCGTGACCACGATGACCTGCGTTCGCTCGGCGAGCGCCGCCAGGCGTCGGCCGATCTCGATCGCAGCAGCGCCGCCGACGCCCGCGTCGACCTCGTCGAACACGAACGTCGGGACCGTGGTGCTCCCGGCCATGACGACCTCGATCGCGAGCATCACGCGGGAGAGCTCACCGCCGGAGGCGCCCTTGCCGATCGGTCGGGGGTCGGTGCCCGAGTGCGGCTGCAGGAGGATCGCCACCTGGTCCCGCCCGTGGCGACGGAACTCGCCCGCGTCGGTGACCTCGACCACGAGGGTCGCGCCGGCCATCGCGAGGCTCTTCAATTCGGCCGTGACCCGCTTGGCGAGGTCCGTCGCCGCCTTGCTCCGCACCTTGGTGAGGGTCGCGGCGGCGGCCTCGAGGGCGACCAGGTCCGCCTCGACCGCCTGCTGGAGTCCGACGATCCGGTCGTCGTCGCCGTCGAGTTCGAGCAGCCGGTCCGAGGCGCGCTGACCGTAGGCGATGACGTCCTCGACGGTGTCCCCGTACTTCCGGGTCAGTCCGGCGAGCAGGGCGCGGCGCTCGTTGACGAGTTCGAGGTCGTGACCCGCTTCCGGCTCGAGCGAACCGATGTAGCTCGACAGCGACGCCGACGCCTCACTCGCCTGGATCCCGAGCTCGGTGAGCTGTTCCAGCACAGGCTGCAGGGCCTGGTCGACGTTCGCCACCCGTTCGATCGCACGCCGTGCGGACTCGACGAGGCCGATGACGTCGGGCCCGTCGAGCGACTCGCTCGAGACGGCCTCGTGCGCGAGCCCTGCAGACAGTCGGAGCTCCTCGAGGTTCCCCAGCCGCTCGGCGCGTTCGGCGAGCTCGGTGTCCTCGCCCGGCTGCGGGTCGGCTGCCTCGATCTCCTCGGACGCCTCGCGGAGCCGCGCGGCCTCGGCGAGCCGTTCGTCCCGGTCCCGCGTGAGCGTCTCGAGGTCCCCGGCGTGCTGCTGCCAGGCGTCGTACACGGCGACGTACTTCGCGAGGGCCTTCTCGATCGCGCCGGCGCCGAACCCGTCGAGCGCGGCCCGCTGCGCCGACGCCGAGGTCAGCCGGATCTGGTCGGACTGGCCGTGCACGGTGACGAGCTGGTCGGCCAGTTCGCCGAGCACGGCGACGGGCGCGCTGCGGCCCCCGACCGTGGCGCGGCTGCGACCCTCGGCGGAGACCGTCCTGGTGAGGATGAGCTCGCCGTCCTCCACCGTCCCGCCGGCGTCCTCGACCCGCTCGGCCACGGCCGCGTGGTCCGGCAGGTCCCAGCGTCCCTCGACGACCGCGCTGGACGCCCCGCGACGGACGGAGCCGGCGTCCGCCCGGGCGCCGAGGAGCAGGCCGAGTGCGGTGACGATCATCGTCTTGCCGGCTCCGGTCTCACC
This sequence comes from Curtobacterium sp. MCBD17_023, assembly GCF_003224415.1. Taxonomy (NCBI): domain Bacteria; kingdom Bacillati; phylum Actinomycetota; class Actinomycetes; order Micrococcales; family Microbacteriaceae; genus Curtobacterium; species Curtobacterium sp. MCBD17_023. The sequence continues at coordinate 5,800 of NZ_QKLJ01000009.1, read as the reverse complement.
GGTCACGACGGTGAAGCCCGGGCCGAGCTCGAGCGTGGCGTCGCCGATCACGCCGAGGTCGGAGATGCGGATTTCCTCGATCACTGGATGTGCTCCTGCTGCTGGTTCACGTCGTGGTGCCGGTGGTCGTGCTCGTGTTCGTCGTCCGGGCGGCCGGCTGGGTCGCTGACAGGTCAGGCCGGACCGGCGCGGTGGTCGCACGAGGGCGTCACTGGACGTCCTCGTCGTCGCGCTGCGGGCCGCGCCAGCCCGCGACCGGCAGGCGGAACTTCGCCACCAGCCGGTCGGCGAACGGAGCGTCCTTGAGCCGCGCCACCCGCACCGGATCCGGCGACCGGCGCACCTCGACCCGCGCTCCGGGAGGCAGGTCGTGCGTCCGGCGTCCGTCACACCACAGCACGCCCACGCCGCTCGTGCGCCGCAGGACCTCGACCGCGAGGACACGGTCCGGACCGACCACGATCGGCCGGGAGAACAGGGCGTGCGCGCTCAGCGGGACCATGAGGATGGCGTCGACGTCGGGCCACACGACGGGGCCGCCCCCGGAGAAGGAGTAGGCGGTGGACCCGGTCGGCGTGGAGAACACCACGCCGTCGCACCCGAAGGAGGACAGCGGTCGGCCGTCGACCTCGGTCACGACCTCGAGCATGCGCTCCCGCGAGGCCTTCTCGACCGTCGCCTCGTTGAGCGCCCAGCTGGAGTAGACGATCTCGTTGCCGACCACCACGTCGACCTGCAGGGCGACGCGCTCCTCGACCTTGTACTCGCCGGTCAGCGCGCGTTCGACCGTCTCGGCGAGTCCGTCACGCTCGCTCTCGGCGAGGAAGCCCACGTGGCCGAGATTGACCCCGACGATCGGTGCGAAGGTGCCCCGGGCCAGTTCGGCAGCGCGGAGGATCGTGCCGTCCCCGCCGAGGACGATCACGATCTCGATCTCGTCCGGGCGCACGTCGACGCCGAGGATGTCGACCTGTCCGACCGACGCTTCCGCTCGGCGGACGTCGGCGTACTCGTCGAAGGGCATCACCGGGGTGAGGCCGGCGGCGTGGAGGATGTCACAGACCTCGACGGCGGCGTCGATCGAGTCGCGCCGCCCGGTGTGCGAGACGAGCAGGATGTGTCGTTCGTCGCTCATGGAGCTCCCTCCGCCAGTTCCGTCGCCCGGACGATCCATTCTGTCGGGTTCTCCCCGCGACCCCGCTGGAGACGCGCGAGGTACTCCTGGTTGCCGTGCGTGCCGACGATCGGCGACGGCGCCAACCCGGCCGTCCCGAAGCCCAGGTCCCACGCTGCCCAGAGGACGTTCATGAGGGCGTCCTGCCGCAGCGACGCGTCGCGGACGATGCCCTCGCGGATCCCGGTGCGGCCCACCTCGAACTGCGGCTTCACGAGGAGGACGAAGTCGTCGGCGGGCACGGCCTCGACCAGTGCCGGCAGGACCATGCGGAGGCTGATGAACGACAGGTCACCGACCACCAGGCTGGTGTCCGCCGCGGCCGGGTCGAGGGCGAGGTAGTCGCTGCTCGTGATGTTCCGGGCGTTCACCCCCTCCACCACCGCCACACGGTCGTCGAGGGCGATCTCGGGGGCGAGCTGGCCGTGTCCGACGTCGAGGGCGACCACACGGGCAGCGCCTCGCGACAGCAACACCTGGGTGAACCCGCCCGTGGAGGCGCCGACGTCGAGCACGGTCCGCCCGCTCGGGTCGACGTCGAACGCGTCGAGTGCGGCGACGAGCTTGAGCGCAGCGCGGGAGACCCATTCGTCCTCGGCGTCCACCGTGACGTCGGACGCAGCGGTCACCGGCGTCGACGCCTTCACCACCGGCACACCGTCGACCGTGACACGTCCGGCCTGGATCAGGGCAGCGGCGGCCGTGCGGGAGCGAGCGAGGCCCCTGGCAGCGACGGCCGCGTCGAGGCGCTGCGTGGAGGCGCGGTCGCCCGTCGCTGGCCTGTCACCGGTCGCTGCTGTGTTGCCGGTCTGTGCTGCGTTGCCGGTCTGTGCTGCGTCGCTGGTCTGTGCTGCGTTGCCGGTCTGTGCTGCGTCGCTGGTCTGTGCCGCGTCGCTGGTCACTGCCGTGGCATGCTCTCCGGGGCGGGGCGTCGACGACGTGAGCGGCGCCCCCTGGTCACGGGCTGTGCCACGGTCAGGCACGTGCGGCCCCGCCCTGCTCGAGCCGGGTCCGGAGGTCGTCGTGCAGGGCTGTGAAGGCATCCGCACGCTCCGCGAGTGGCATGGCCTCCACGGCCTCGGCACGCCGTCGGAGGTCGCCGCCGAGGTCGCCAGATCCGCCAGCTGCACGCACGGCACCGTCCGCTGCAGGATCATCGTCGCCGGTCGGCGTGCTGCTCGCCGCGCCGTTCTGCGATCCCATCCCCAGCGGCTCGTTGAGCGCCTCCGCGCCCAGCGCGTCCGTGTCCAGCGCCTCCGTGTCCAGCGCCTCCGTGTCGTTCGTCGGAGCGACAGGTCGCGGCGGACCGGGCACTGCACGCGGAGCTACCGGAACGGCCCGCGGGGGTCCTGGGACGGCCCGTGCAGTCGGGAGGACCGGCTCGGCAACGTCGTCGGTCCGGGCCTGTTCCACGCCCGTCACGCTACTCGCCGCCGTACAGCTTCGGGTCCACGTCCAGCCCGTAGATCGCCAGTCCGGAGTCCCAGATCGCTGTCGCGCCGGCACGCAACAGGTCCATGTCGTCCGGTCCGACTCGTTCGGCGCGGACGACGTGACCTCGCATGCTCACCGTCGACTCGCCGACCGTGACCCGGCGCGTGCCGTCCCGGTCCTCGTGCCGGATGGTCACCGGGTACGGCTCGTGCAGACCCCGGAGGTCTCGGAGCACGTACGTCGGTCGCGACCGCTGGTCCGCTGCGAGCACCTGCTTGGGCTGATCGATGCCGGTGAGCACGAGCACGCTCGGGATGCCGGCGTCGTTCGCGCCCTTGATGTCGGTGTCCAGTCGGTCACCGATGAAGAGCGGGCTCGCACCACCGAACCGAGCGAGGGCGGCGTCGAAGATCGGCCGCTCGGGCTTGCCCGCGACCACCGGCATCCTGCCGACGGCCTGGTGCACGGCCGCCACGAGCGTGCCGTTGCCGGGCGCGATGCCGCGCTCGACGGGGATCGACCAGTCCATGTTGGTGGCCACCCACGGTACGGAGGCGTCCGCCAGCGCGAAGGACGCCTCGGCGAGCTGCTTCCAGCCGAGCTCCGGGGCGAAGCCCTGGATGACGGCAGCCGGGTGGTCCTCCGCGCTGTCGGTGACGACGAAGCCGGCCTGTTCGACGATCGTCGTCAGGCCGAGCCCACCGATCACGAGCACGGTGGAACCCGCCGGAACCAGCGTCGCGAGGAGCCGCGCACCGGCCTGGGAGGACGTCACCACGTCGTCGGCGGTGACCTGCAGACCGTACTGCTCGAGGTGTTCCGCGACGTCCACCGGGCGCCGCGACGCGTTGTTCGTGATGTAGCCGACACGCGCCGTCAAGGCGGCCCGGGTCAGGGCCTCCACGGCGTGCGGAACAGCGTTCCGTCCACGGTAGACGACGCCGTCGAGGTCGGTGAGGACCACGTCGACGCCGTCCACCGGCGGCCGAGGGGTCTCAGCCTGCTGCGGAGCCGTCGATGTCCCGCGGGTTGTCCTCGTCGCGCTCTCCGAGGTCGTCCCCGGCGACGCCGTCGGATTCGTCGTTCCCGAGGGTGCTGACGTACCCGTTGCCGGGCTCGGCGTCCCCGAGCTCTGCGTCGTCGAGCTCGCCGTCCTCGAGTCCGGAGTCGTCGGACTCGTCGCGTCCGGGCTCGCTGTCGAACCCGTCGTCTTCGAGCGCTTCCTCGACCACATCCACTGTCTCCCAAGCATCGTCTTCAGCGGCCTCGGCGAGAGCCTCGGCCGCACGGTCGACACGGGCCCACCATTCGTCGGCCTCGTCCTGGCGGCCGAGCTCCTCGAGCGTGGCCGCGTAAGCACTGTAGAGCGCCGGTGACCAGCTGTAGGCCGTAGACGGGTCGAGCTGTGGAATCTCGAGTTCGCCCAGCGCGGCTGTGGGGTTCCCGAGGTCGAGCCGGGCTCCGGACATCGCGATCGCGAGTTCCACCTGCACCGGCGTCTCCAGGGCGGCGCGGTCGACCGAGCGACCCAGCTCGAGCGCACGCTCGGGTCGGCCGAGGCCGCGCTCACAGTCGACCATCATCGGCAATTGGTCGTTCCGGCCGGAGATGCGTCGGTACGTCCGGAGTTCCCGGAGCGCCGTGGCGAAGTCACCGAGCCGGTACGCCGTGATCGCAGCCGTCTCGCGGACGACGGCGACGCGGCCGGCACGACGAGCCGCGCTGAGGGCGTGCTGGTTCGCCAGCTCCGGGTCGGTGTCCACGAGCATCGCGGCGGTGACGAGGTGCCGGGCAACCCAGTCAGCGTTGTCCTTGCTCAGCGTCTTCAGCTCGGCACGCGCGGCGGGGTGCAGGTCACGCGCCTGGATCTCCTCGGGGATCTCCGGGTCGTCGTGCCGCGGCCGGATCGACCGGGTGCCGTACGGGTCGCGGTCTTCCCAGTCGTCGCGGGCTGCCTCGCCGAACCGTGCGCCGGCCGAGCGCGTGCCGTCTCCGAACCGCTTCCGGTCGGCGCCGTCGCGGCCCGGACGGTCGTCGTCACGGCGCGGACGCCCTCCGTCGCGGAACGGACGGTCACTGTCACGCCGGGGCCGGTCGTCACCGCCGCGGAAGGGACGGTCCGGACCACCGGAACGATCCGGCCGGTCTCCGTCACGGCGCGGACGGTCATCGCCGCCACGGAAGGGGCGGTCACCGTCACGACGCGGGCGGTCGTCGCCACCACGGAACGGGCGGTCAGACCCGCCGGAGCGGTAGGGGCGGTCACCATCGCGACGCGGGCGGTCATCGCCACCACGGAACGGGCGGTCAGACCCGCCGGAACGGTAGGGGCGGTCACCATCGCGACGCGATCGGTCATCGCCACCACGGAACGGGCGGTCAGACCCGCCGGAGCGGTAGGGGCGGTCACCGTCACGACGCTGCCGGTCATCGCCCGCACGGGGGGGACGGTCGCCGTCACGGCGGGGGCGATCGTCACCACCGCGGAACGGACGGTCTCCGTCTCGACCCGGCCGGTCGTCGCCACCGCGGAACGGACGATCCGAGCCCCCGGAGCGAACCGGGCGGTCACCGTCACGACGGGGTCGGTCGTCTCGACCACGGAAGGGACGGTCACCATCACGACGCGGACGGTCGGACGAAGGGCGGTCCGATCGCCACGAGGGGCGGTCCGAGCGCGCTCCACCCTCACGGAAGTCACGACCTGCCGGCCGCCGATCCGACGACTCGTTGGAGGGACGACCGGCGCCGCGACGGTCATCGCCACGCTGCCCCTCGCGGCGTTCGAAGTCGCGAGGTCCGGACGACCACCCACCGCGGTCACCGCTCCGCTGCGGACCGCCGTCGCGTCGAGGCCGGTCCTGACGGTCGCCGTCGCGCCCATCTCGTCGCTGTTCGTCGTCGTTCGCCACCGTAGCTCCTCGTTGCGTGCCGAGATCAGATGTCCCGACGGTCGTCCGCTGTGTCGTTGTGTGTGGGCTGTGCAGCTCGCCCTGCGTCAAGTCCATCACGAACCCAGCGCAGAGTCGACCTGTGGAGCACCCTGAGAATGAGAAATGGCCACCGACCCTCCCGAGAGCTCTCGCTCTCGATGGAGGGCCGATGGCCACATCTGTGAAAAGAAGTCCGGCGGCGTCCTACTCTCCCACAAGGTCCCCCTTGCAGTACCATCGGCGCTGAGAGGCTTAGCTT
>NZ_QKLJ01000008.1:0-93588 GCF_003224415.1 Curtobacterium sp. MCBD17_023 | reverse complement strand
AGATGTGTATAAGAGACAGCCGCCGAGCAGTCCGCCGAGGACGAGACCGGTGACGAGTCCGCCGAGCTGCGGGCCGCCGCGACCGCCGCCCATGCCGCCCATGCCGCCGCCGGGCCACCCGGTGGTGTCGTCGTTCGCCTCGTCGATGGCGGCCGCCGCGTACTGCTCCGCGGCACGGGCGGCCTGCAGTGCCCGCTGCGGGTCGGTGGTGGCGAGGTCGAGCGCGTCGTCGAAGACCCGCTCGGCCTCGGACAGGCGGGTGCGTGCGGCGGGGCCGACGGCTCCGCGGTGCACGGTGATGAACTCGCGCGCCTGGCCGATCCGGGAGCGGGCGTCCCGGAGGGCGGCGTCGAGGGCCTGGGTCGCGCGACGATGCTGCTCCTCGGCGGTGCGGGCGGTCGCGAGGGCGGCGTCGATGTCCGTGTTCGCCTTCGTGAGCGCATCGACCGCCCCGACGGGGTCACGCGGGTCGACGTCGGCACGGAGGACCCGCTGCGCCCGCGCGACCGCGGCCGCGAGGTCGGGGCCGCCGGTGCGGAGGGTGGCGGCCGCGGCGACGTCGCCCTCGATGTCGGCGCGCATCGCCTCGGCACGCTCGGCGGCGTCGGCGAAGGTGCGCTCCGCTGCCCTGACGGCGCCGGTGAGCTGCTGCACCTGGGCCAGCGCGTGCTGCCCGTCCCGGACCGCGACGACGGCCTCGCCCCGGTCGCCCGCGGCGAGCGCCGTCCGAGCGGCACCGGCACGCTCGTCGGCGTACGCGAGCACCTGCTCGGCCTGGTCGACGTTGTCGGCGACGGTCGCGAGCGTCCGACCGGTGTACGCCGTCCGGACGCGCTCCAGCGCCGCACGGGCCGCGGCCACGGCGGCGGGAGCGGTCCCGAGAGCGGCGGTCAGCTCGGCGGCGGCGGTGTCGACGCCCGCTTCGAGCGAGCGCAGCTGGTCGAACGACTCGGTCTGCGACTCGATGGCCGCGTGCGCCTGCTCGCAGATGGCGATGATCTGGTTCGCCCACTCGGCGCGCTCCTGCGGCGTGTCCGGGACCTCGTCGTCGAGCTGCTGCTGGAGGGCGAAGGCCTTGCGGACCTCGCGCTTGGCGATCGACACGGTCTCGGCGAACGGGGTGGCGGCGTCCTCGCCGAACTGCGCCGCCGCGAAGCCGACCTCTTGTTCGGCCGTGCGCAGTTCGTCGTCGATCGTGACGAGGGCCCCATCGGCGCGTCGCTGGAGTTCGGCGAGGGACTGCTCCTGCTCGCGCCGGGCCGCGACGGTGCGCCGCCGGTTGCGGGCCCGGATGACGAGGACGGCGACGACCGCGGCCAGGACGGCGACACCGAGCAGCACCCACAGCCAGGTGAGATCGGCGGGCTGCTGGCTCTGCTGGAGTCCGCCGGCGAAGGCCGTCGCCGCGGCGGCCCAGTCGCCCTGCTTGAGGCGGGGGAGCAGGTCGCCGTCGACCGCGCGCTCGACGTCGCTCGAGGTGATCGCCGTCTCGTTGGTCTGCTGGACGTCGTAGTTCCGCTCGTCGACCGCGACGGAGAGCAGGATGCTGTCCGTCTCGATCTGGTTCTGCTGCATGGTCGCGGCACCCCAGGCGGTGTGGTCGCTCGGGTCGGTGAAGGACGGCACGAAGACGACGAACAGCTGTGTCTGCGTCTCCTGGTACAGGTCCTGCACGGCCTGCTCGACGTCGGCCTGCTGGGCGTCGGTGAGGGCGTCCGCGTCGTCGAGGACGTACGCGCCCCTGAGGTCGACCGGCTCGGTGGCGTGCGCGGCCGGGACCGGGGCGACGACGAGCAGCGCGGCGACGGTGGCGGCGGCCGCGCCCGCCAGCAGACGCGCGAGCAGGGGACGTGGCGCCGCGTCGTCCCGGGCAGGCACCCCCGTCGACCCGGAGTCCGCCCTGACCTCGACCGTGCGCATCCGTCCTCCGTCCGTGGCCCTCGTCCAGCTGGTCCGTGGCCGTCGTCCGGAGTCTAGCCAGGCACCTCCTGGACGGGCCGGGGCTGTGGAGCGGGAGAGGGGGCCGGCGCCGGTTGTACCCCACCGGGATCGATCGGGGCCCGCACACAGTGGACAGTGCTGCGGGCATGTCCCCCGAAACGGGGTAGGGTGAGGGCGAGCCAATGAAGGAAGGGGAGCAGCAATGGAGCGAGCGACCACCGCAGAAGTCGTCCCACTCGAGGACGGGTACCACCGCGTGTCCACGCCGGCGAGCGGCGTGATCGGGTTCGTGCGTGAGCGTGACGGACGGTACGAGGTCCTCCGCGGACGCGTGCGTCAGGCGACCCGGTCCGAGGGCCGGTACGCGACGATGAACGTCGCACTCATCGCCCTCACCCACGCCTGACCCGCAGGACGACAGCACGGCCCCGGTCGGTCCCGACCGGGGCCGTCGTCGTGCCCGCACCGGCCGTCCCACTGCGGACCGTAGGCTGCTCGCGTGGGTGAGTCGGGCCTCCAGACCGTGTCGGTGCGGGTGGCCGCCGCAGGGGCGTCGCGAACGGCCGACCGGGAGGCCCTGGTCGCGTTCGTCGCCGAGGTCACCCGATCGGACCCGGCCCTGGTCTCCGTGCAGCAGCGCTGTCCACACTGCGGTGCTGCGGACCACGGTCGGCCGGGAGCCCGGGTCGACGGTCGTCCGGTCGGCGTCGGTCTGGCGCGGACCTCGGGGATCGTCGTCCTCGCCGTCGGGCCGGCGTCGCTCGGTGTCGACGTCGAGCGGGCGTCCCGGGTGACGGCGGCCCCGCTCGACGCCTTCACCGCGGGGGAGCGGCACCGCGCGGTCGCGTCCGGACCGGAGTGCGCGGGGGTGCACCTCACCGCGTGCTGGACGGTGAAGGAGGCGGTGCTGAAGCGTGACGGACGGGGGCTCCGGGTCGATCCCGCACGCGTGGAGGCCGTCCTCGGACGAGTCGGCGACGGGCAGGTGGACCGCGCGCGGTTCGACGGGATGGAGCAGCTCGTCACGGTCGTCGTGCTCGACGCGGACCTGGTCGTGGCCGTCGCCGCGGGCGGTGCTCCGGTCCGGGTCGAGGACCTCCGTGGACCGGGACCCCAGGACGGCGGGGACACCGGGACGACGCCGACGCCGCGACGGCACGGGCGCCAGGGCGGCGCCGTGTCAGGGCGGCGCCGGGGCTAGGGCAGCGGGGGGACGCCCGGTTCGTCGATCCAGGGTCCGATCGCGCGCAGCACGTGCGCGGGGTCGGTACCGGCGGCCGTCGCGAACGCGCCCACGACGTCCGGCGTCGTCACCGTGCCGTGGTGGTGCCGTCCGGTCACCGTGCGGAGGCCGTCGGTGAAGGCGGCGTCGCCGATCGTCCGTCGCAGGGCGTGCAGGGCGAGCGCGCCGCGCTTGTAGACGCGGTCGTCGAACAGGTCCCGGGCGCCGGGGTCCGCGACGACGAGGTCCTCCGGCTGGTCGAGCAGCCCGGCACGGTACGTCGCCGCCAGGTCGTCCGCGGTGGGGCCGCCGCGGTGCTCGGACCAGAGCCACTCGGCGTAGCAGGCGAAGCCCTCGTGCAGCCAGATGTCGCGCCACACGCCGAGCGTCACCGAGTTGCCGAACCACTGGTGCGCCAGCTCGTGGGCGATGAGCCGGTCGGTGCCGTGCTCCCCGTCGACGTGGTTCCGCCCGAAGACCGCGAGGCCGTGCGCCTCGAGCGGGATCTCGAGCTCGTCGTCGGTCACCACGACGCCGTACTCGGCGAACGGGTACGGCCCGAACCGGTCGGTGAACAGGGCGATCATGTCGGGCACCTGGCCGAAGTCCGTCCTCACGGCGGCGGTCAGGTCGGACGGGTGGTGCACGGTGACCGGCACGGCACCGCCGCGCAGCTTCGTCGCGCGGTACCGACCGATCTGCACGGTGGCCAGGTAGGTCGCCATCGGCTCGGTGACGGCGTAGGTCCAGCGCGTGCCACGAGCAGTGCGCTCCCGGCCGAGCAGCGCGCCGTTCGCGATGACCTCGTACCCCGCTTCGCACGTCACCTCGATGCGGTACGTCGCCTTGTCGTCGGGGCGGTCGTTGCAGGGGAACCACGACGGTGCGCCGACGGGCTGGCTCGCGACGATCACGCCGTCGGTCAGTTCCTCCCAGCCGAGCGTGCCCCAGGGGCTCCGGAGTGGTCGGGGTGCGCCGCGGTACCGCACGTGCACCGTGAACTCGTCGCCGGCAGCGATCGGTGCGGCGGGTGTCACGGTCGTCTTGTGGGTCCCGACCGAGACCTTCTTCGCGCGCACGCCGTCGACGTCGACCCGGTCGACGCTCAGCCCGTGCAGGTCGAGCACGACCTTCTCGAGCGGCTCGTCGGCGGTCGCGCTGATCGTCGCGGTCGCGTCGAGCCGGTTCGTGGCGACGCGGTAGTCGAGTCGCAGGTCGTGGTGGCGGGTCGTCCACCGCCGGTCGCCGCTGTGCGGGGTGTACGGGTCGGCGGTGGGGTCGGTCTGCTTCACGGTGCCGGTCAGTCTGCCACGGCGCCGACCGGCCCCGGGTGCTCGGCGCGCTCGCCGGACCCACTGGCGTCGCGTGGTCCGTCGGCGTCGCCGGACCCGCTCGCCCCGTCGTGCCCGGTGGTGGACGCCGCGGTGCGCCACGGCGGGTGCTCCCACGGGCTGATCGGGTTGCCGGCCCAGAGCGTGCCGCCCGGGACCTGCTCGCCGCGCATCACGAGCGAGGCGGGCCCGACGGTCGCTCCCGGGCCGATGCCGGCGGCGGGCAGGACCACACCGTGCGGCCCGAGCGTCGCGCCGGCGTCGAGCGTCACGGTGTCGAGCTGCATGACGCGGTCGTGGAACAGGTGCGTCTGCACCACGGTGCCGCGGGCGACGGTCGCCCCGTCGCCGATCGTGACGAGGTCGGCCTCCGGCAGCCAGTAGGTCTCGCACCAGACGCCGCGGCCGATCGTCGCACCGAGGCTCCGCAACCACGCCGCCAGGGCCGGGGTGCCGATGGCCTGCTCGGCGAACCAGGGGCGTGCGACGGTCTCGACGAAGGTGTCCTGCACCTCGTTGCGCCAGACGAACGACGACCAGAGCGGGTGCTCGGTGGCGGTGATGCGCCCGACGAAGGCCCACTTCGCCACGGTCGAGACGGCCGCCGCGACCGCACCGGCGGCGATGAGGACCGGGCCGGCGAGCAGCACCGTCCAGCCGAGCCCCACCGTGGTCCACAGGGCCAGGAAGGTGGCGGCGACGGCCACCCCGATCGCGGCGGACACCATGGGTGCCACGAGACGCAGCACCTCCCACGCGCCGCGGGCGACCTTCAGCCGGGTCGGCGGCCGGAACGTGCGCTCCTCGTCGAACTGCGCCGCCGCCCGTCGGAGCCGGACCGGGGGACTGCCGAGCCACGAGGACCCGCGCTTGGCCTTCTTCGGCACGGCGGACAGCACCGCGACGAGGGCCTCGCGCGGCACCGACCGACCGGCGCCGGTCATGCCGCTGTTGCCGAGGAACGCCCGGCGGCCCACCTTCGACCGACCGATCCTCACCCGACCGCCGCCGAGCTCGTAGGTGGCGACCATGGTGTCGTCGGCCAGGAACGCCCCGGACGCGATCTGTGTCAGCGCGGGGATGAGCAGCACGGTGGAGATCTCGGTGTCCCGGCCGACCCGGGCGCCGAGCAGGCGGAGCCAGAGCGGGGTGACGAGGCTCGCGTACAGCGGGAACAGCAGCGTGCGGGCAGCGTCGAGGACCCGTTCGGTGCACCACACCTGCCACCCGGTCCGGGACCGCACGGGGTGCCGACCCTCGACGAGCCCGAGCCCGAGCAGCCGGACCGCGGCGACGACGAGGCCCGCGTACACGAGGCCCGCGACGACCGTGGCGAGCGGCACGCTCAGCAGCGTGGGGCCGACCGCGGCCCCGAGCGAGGTCGGGCGCCCGACGACGAGCGCCGCGACGGCCAGTCCGGCAGTGACGCCGACGACGGGGAGCCCGGCGACGGCGACCGACCCGGCCCCGTACGCGAGCAGCCACCGCTTCGGGGACGCGGGGCGGGCCTCCCGGCCGTGGCGTGCCGACCCGATGCGCTCGGCCGGCGAGCCCGCCCAGCGCTCACCCGCCGGGACCGCGCCGGCCACCGCCGAGCCGGCCTCGACCTCGGCGCCGTCGCCCACGTGTGCTCCGGGCATCAGGGTCGAGCGGCTGTGCACGACCGCGTCCGTGCCGACGTGCACGGGACCCAGGCGGAACACGTCGCCGTCCACCCAGTGTCCGGCGAGGTCCACCTCGGGCTCCACTGCGGCGCGCTTCCCGATCGTGAGCATCCCGGTGACCGGCGGCAGCGTGTGCAGGTCGACGTCCCGGCCGATCCTCGCACCGAGGGCCCGGGCGTAGTAGCTGATCCACGGGGCACCCGCGGTCGACGGACCGTCCACGGCCTCCGCGATCCGTTCCGCGAGCCAGACCCGGACGTGCACCGAGCCGCCGCGCGGGTGGTCGCCGGGACGGACCCCGGCCAGGAGCAGGCGGGCGGCGACGACCGTGATCGTCATCTTGCCGGCCGGCGTGACGAACAGCACGAGGGCGATCACCAGGAGCGGCCACGGCAGCACGGGCAGGAACGGCATCGTGGTGGCGTGCAGCACCGCCGCGACGAGTGCCGTCCAGCTCAGCAGGCGCAGCCCACGGAGCACCTGGAGCGGCAGGCCGAGCACCGTCAGGAGCAGCCCGGTGCGCGGCGGCACCGGCCGGACGTCCCGTCGTGCCGCCGCCACCGGCCCGGACGCGTCGAGCGCTGCCGCGAGTGCGCCGATCCGCGGGTGGTCGTAGACGTCGGCCACGGTGGTCGTGGGGTAGCGCTCGCGGATCGCCGACACGAGCTGCGCGGCGGTCAGGGAGCCGCCGCCGTGCGCGAAGAAGTCGTCGTCGACGTCGGCGACCGGGACACCGAGGATCGCCGACCACCGCTCGGCGATCCACGCGACGGTCGGCGGCAGGTCCGTCCCGATCGCGCCCTCGAGGGGCCACGGCAGCGCCGCCCGGTCGACCTTGCCGGACGTCCGCGTCGGCAGGGAGTCGACGACGGCGAGGAGCGGCACGAGCGCGGCGGGCAGTTCCTCGCGGAGACGGGTGTTCGCCGCGGCCGTGTCGACGACCGCGCCGGCGACCGGGGCGACGTAGCCGACGAGCACCTGGTTGCCCGCCGGGGTGCGCTGCACGACCGCGGCACCCGCGGCGACGTCGTCGAGGGACTGCAGGGCCGCGTCGATCTCGCCGAGTTCGATGCGCCGGCCGCCCAGCTTCACCTGGTCGTCGGCGCGACCCTGGAAGACGAGCCCCTCGGGGTCGTACCGGACCAGGTCGCCGCTCCGGTACGCCCGCTCCCACCCGAGCTGCGGGAAGGGCGCGTACTTCTCGGCGTCCTTCGCCGGGTCGAGGTACCGGCCGAGGCCGACGCCCCCGATGACGAGTTCGCCGACCTGCCCCGGCGCGACGCGCTGCCCCTCGGCGTCGACGACCGCGAGGTCCCACCCGTCGAGCGGCAGGCCGATCCGCACCGGGGTGCTGCCGTCGAGCAGGGCACCACACGCGACGACCGTCGCCTCGGTCGGGCCGTACGTGTTCCACACCTCGCGGTCCCGGGACGCGATGCGGGCGGCGAGCTCCGGCGGGCAGGCCTCACCGCCGAAGATCACCAGCCGCACGGACTCGAGCGCGTCGTCGGGCCACAGTGCCGCGAGCGTGGGGACGGTCGAGACGACGGTGATGCCGTGCGCGATGAGCCACGGGCCGAGGTCGACCCCGCTCTTCACGAGCGACCGGGGCGCCGGCACGAGGCAGGCACCGTGTCCCCAGGCGAGCCACATCTCCTCGCACGAGGCGTCGAACGCCACGCTGAGGCCCGCGAGCACCCGGTCGTCCGGACCGAGCGGCGCGGCCTGCAGGAACATCCGGGCCTCGGCGTCGACGAAGGCCGCGGCGGAGCGGTGGGTGACGGCCACGCCCTTCGGCACGCCGGTGGACCCCGACGTGAAGATGACCCACGCGTCGTCCTCGGTCGTGGGCGCCTCGGCGCTCGCCGCGGGGTCGGTGACCGGCAGCGGAGCGCCCTGGCGGTCGCGGAGCACACCGCCGGCACCGATGACGCCGACCACCCGTGCTTCGCCGAAGACGAGGGTGGCGCGTTCCTCGGGGTCGTCGGCGTCGACGGGGACGTAGGCGGCGCCGGCGGCGAGGACGGCGAGGATCGACACGGACAGGTCCCGGCCACCGGAGGGGATGCGGATCCCGACCCGGTCGCCGCGTCGGACGCCGTGGCGGGCGAGGTCGGCGGCGCGCTCCTGCACGAGGGCGAGGAGGCCGCGGTAGTCGAGCGCACCCTCCGGCGTCTCGAGGGCGAGGGCGTCGGGGTGTGCCTCGGCGGTGGCGGTGAGGACGTCGAGCAGGGTCCTGGCCGGTGCGGCGCGGTCCCCGCGGTCGAGTTCCTGCTGCGTGGAGGTCGTCACGCCGCGTGATCCTAGGGCCCGGAGGTGTCCTGCTCGGGAACGCACGTGGCCGCGACCACGGAGGGTCGCCGCGGCGGACGTCGTGCTGGTGCCCACGGGGGAAGGTGCCCGCAGCGGACGTCGTGCTGGTGCCCACGGGGGAAGGTCGCCGCAGGCGACGTCGCGCGCTGCCGACCGAGCGCAGCGAGGACGACAGCTTGCGCGGGGATGTGACTGTGCCCCCAGGAGGATTCGAACCTCCGCCCCTGCCTCCGGAGGGCAGTGCTCTATCCCCTGAGCTATGGGGGCCCGGGGTGTCACCAACCGTAGCAGGTCCGCGCCCGCCTCCTGAACGCCGGTGCGCCTCCCCGGGCGTGCCGTGTCGGACGGGAGGCCCCGCACCGGTCCGACACGGGCCTCCCGTCCGCCGTGGCGCCGGTCAGGGTGTCGGCGACCCGGTCGGCGCAGTCGCGTCCGGCGCGACCGCGTGCCGGACGGCGTCGACGACGGGCTGGGCGGTCCCGGGCTCGGTGAAGAGCGTCGAGCTGGTGTGGATCCAGTACGGACCGGCGAAGGCGTCGGCACGACCGGTGCCGGAGCGGAGGGAGTAGTAGCCCTCCACCGTGTACGTGGGGACGGACCCGCCCTGCGCGAAGAGGGCGTCCTCGAGCTGTGTGATCTGCGCCGCGGGCAGGTGTGCCACGGCGACGGTCACGGTGACGTCCTCGTCCGCGGTGGACCGCCAGGTGCACACGCGACCGTCCTGGCCGGCGATCTGCGCGACGGCCGAACCCGATGCGGGACGCGGTGTCCGCACCCGCTCGAAATCCCGCCCGTAGACGGTGAACGTCGTCGCCGGCACGAGCTCGTCGCAGTCCTGCGGCACCGGACGGCCGACGCTCCCGGTGGTGGGGGAGGCGGAAGGGGCACCACCGCTCGTGCCCGAGCAGGCCGCGAGCACGAGCGCGGTGGGGACGACGAGTGCGGCGAGGCCGGACGCCCGGAGGCTGCGGGAGGTCATGACGGACCATGATGCTGCATCCCTCCCGGCGTGGTCCGGGTGGTCGCCGGGTGTCCCGGTAGACTCGATCGCCGTGACTCCTGCCGAACTCTCCGCCGCGTACCTGTCGATCCTCACGGGCATCGTCGAGCGCCGAGGCGCTGCCGACACCGTGACGGTCCAGGAGTCCCACGTGGCCCTGGAACGGCCGAAGAACCGGGCGCACGGCGACTGGGCGTCGAACGCGGCCATGCAGCTCGCGAAGCGTCTCGGGACCAACCCGCGCGAACTCGCGACGGAGATCGCCGGCGAGCTGACCGAGCTCGACGGCGTGGACTCGGTCGACATCGCCGGGCCGGGCTTCATCAACATCACGCTCGAGGCCGCCGCGGCCGGCGAGGTCGCACGCACCGTGGTCGACCAGGGCGTGTCCTTCGGGCACGGCGACCTCTACGACGGGGTCCGCATCGACCTCGAGTTCGTGTCGGCGAACCCGACCGGACCCATCCACATGGGCGGCGTGCGGTGGGCCGCGGTGGGCGACAGCTTGGCGCGCGTGTTCCAGGCGCAGGGCGGCCTCGTCACCCGCGAGTACTACTTCAACGACCACGGCAACCAGATCGACCGGTTCGCCCGCTCCCTCCTGGCGTCCGCGCTGGGGGAGCCGACGCCCGAGGACGGCTACGGCGGCGCGTACATCGGCGAGATCGCGGCCCGCGTGCTCGCGACGCTCGAGCCGGGTGTCGACGTCACGGGCATGCCGCGCGACGAAGCGCAGGAGCTGTTCCGGCGCGAGGGCGTCGAGTTCATGTTCACGGACATCAAGCGGTCGCTGCACGACTTCGGCGTCGACTTCGACGTCTTCTTCCACGAGAACTCGCTCCACGAGTCGAAGGCGGTCGACCGCGCGATCGCCCGGCTGCAGGAGCAGGGCCGGATGTACGAGGCGGACGGCGCCCTGTGGCTCCGGACGACCGACTTCGGCGACGACCGCGACCGCGTGGTCATCAAGTCGGACGGTGAACCCGCGTACATCGCCGGCGACCTCGCCTACTACCTCGACAAGCGCGAGCGCGGCTTCGAGCGGAACCTCATCATGCTCGGCGCGGACCACCACGGCTACGTCGGCCGGATGATGGCGATGTGTGCGGCGTTCGGTGACGAGCCGGGCGTCAACCTCGAGATCCTCATCGGCCAGCTGGTGAACCTGCTCAAGGACGGCCAGCCGCTCCGGATGTCGAAGCGCAACGGCACCGTCGTGACGATGGAGGACCTCGTCGACGCCGTGGGCGTGGACGCCGGCCGGTACGCGCTCGTGCGGTTCGCGAGCGACACGGCGATCGACATCGACCTCGACCTGCTGACCAAGCGCACGAACGACAACCCGGTCTTCTACGTGCAGTACGCCCACGCCCGGACGCAGTCCGTCGCCCGCAACGCCGCGGCGTCCGGCGTCGACCGCTCGGTGTTCGACGCGTCGCTGCTCACCCACGAGTCCGAGAGCGCCCTCCTCGGCGCGATCGCGGAGTACCCGCGGGTGGTCCGCCAGGCCGCGGAGCTGCGGGAACCGCACCGGATCGCCCGGTACATCGAGCAGCTCGCCGGCCTGTACCACCGCTGGTACGACTCCTGCCGCGTCACGCCGCTCGGCGACGAGCCGGTGTCGGACCTGCACCGCACCCGTCTCTGGGTGAACGACGCCACGGGCCAGGTGGTCCGGAACGGCCTCGGTCTGCTCGGCGTCAGCGCGCCCGAACGGATGTAGCGGTGACGTCCGCACCCGCCACCGGTCGGGGTCGGGAGCGTCGGGGCCGGAAGCGTCGGGGCCGGACGCTGGCGATCGTGCTGGTCGTCGTGCTCCTGCTCCTGGCGGTCGTCGTCGTGGTCGCCGAGTTCGTCCTCCGCGGGGTCGTCGACCGGACGATCGCGGACCAGGTCGAGCAGTCGCTGCCCGACGGCACGACCGGGACGGTGGACGCGCACGTGGACGGCGTCGTCATCCCGCAGCTGGTCGGCGGGACCTTCGACCGGGTGCACATCTCCTCGGACCGGTTGACGGTGGCGGGCATCCCGCTCGCGGCGGACGTGACCGCGCGCGACCTGCCGGTGGACGGCCAGGGCGCCGTGCACGACGTCGACGGCACGGTCCGGCTCGCGGCCGGGGCGGTCAAGGACCTGGCGGCCTACTCACCGCTGTTCGAACGACTCAGGCTCATCGACGGCGGCGTCGAGCTGCGGGGCACCACCTCGGTGCTCGGCTTCGACATCGGCTATGCGGCGGACGGCTCGGTCGCGGTGCAGTCCGACGGTCGGGGCGTCACGATCACGCCCGAGACCGTCCGCATCACCAACTCCTCGCTCGGGTTGGACCTCGACGACATCCCGGGCGTCTCGGACGTGCCCGTCCCGGTCTGCACGGCGCAGTTCCTGCCGGAGCAGCTCCGGGTCCGGTCGCTCCGGGTGACGGAGTCGGCGGCGACGGTGCGCGTCACCGCGGACGAACTCCCGCTCAGCGAGGACGGCCTGCGCACCACCGGCCGCTGCTGAGGACTCCGCGGGCGACGAGCGTCACATGCGCCGGGAGGCCCGTCCCGGCCGGATAGGATCGGGTCCCGTGAGCGAGAACCCCCTTGCGCCGCCGCGGCTGCGGTTCCCGACGGACGCGTCCGAACTCGTCGACCGCATCTGGCCCGCCTCCGCGACGCGGACCGACGACGGCATGCTGGCGATCGGCGGTGTCGCCGCGGACGCACTCGTGGCGCAGTACGGCTCACCCCTGTACGTCGTCGACGAGCGTGACGTCCAGTCGCGCGCCGTCCGCGTGCGGAACGCCTTCACCGACGCCTTCTCGCGGATCGGGACCCGGGCGCACGTCTACTACGCGGCCAAGGCCTTCTGGACGACACACGTCGCCCGGTGGATGGCCGACGCCGAGCTCCGTCTCGACGTCTGCACGATGGGGGAGATCGCCGTCGCGCTGGCCGCGGGCGTCGACCCGGCGCTGATGGGCTTCCACGGCAACGACAAGTCCGACGCAGAACTCGAGCGCGCGGTGTCGATCGGGCTCGGCACGGTCGTGCTCGACAGTCACGAGGAGATCGGCCGCGTCGCCCGCATCGCCGCCGAGGCCGGTGTCGTGCAGCGCGTGCGCATCCGGATCAACAGCGGGGTGCACGCCTCGACCCACGAGTTCCTGGCCACCGCGCGCGAGGACCAGAAGTTCGGCATCCCGCTGTCCGAGGCCGTGCAGGCGGCGACGGCCGTCCGTGCCGAGCCGTCCCTGGCGTTCGTGGGGCTGCACTCGCACATCGGGTCGCAGATCTTCGACGACAGCGGTTTCCGCGAGGCCGCCCGCCGGCTGATGGACGTGCACGCCACGCTCGTCGCCACCGGTCCGGTGCCGGAACTCAACCTCGGCGGCGGCTGGGGCATCGACTACACCGAGGCGGACGCGGCCCTCGCGCCCGAGGACGTCGCGGACGCCCTCGCCGCGATCGTCGCCGAGGAGTGCGCGTCCCGCGGCATCCCGGTGCCGGAGATCGCGGTGGAGCCCGGCCGCTACATCGTCGGCCCGCCCGGCGTCACGCTGTACCGCGTCGGCACGATCAAGCCCGTCACGGTCGAGACGGACGAGGGCACGTCGGCGACGCGCACCTACGTGTCGGTCGACGGCGGCATGAGCGACAACGTGCGGCCGGCGCTGTACGGCGCGGACTACACCGCACGCCTCGCCCGGACGTCGGACGCCGACCCGGTGCTGACCCGTGTCGTCGGGAAGCACTGCGAGAGCGGTGACGTCGTGGTCCACGACGAGTACCTGCCCGGCGACGTGCAGCGGGACGACCTGCTCGCGGTGGCCGCGACCGGTGCCTACTGCTGGAGTCTCGCGAGCAACTACAACCACGTCGGTCGTCCGCCGGTCGTCGCGGTGGCGGACGGCACGGCCCGTATCCTCGTGCGTGGCGAAACCGTCGACGACCTCCTCGCCCGTGACACCGGCGTCGCGCCGGTGCCCGACACCGGTGCCGCACGCTGACCACCCGACCCGGAGAGACACCCACCCGATGATCGAATACCGCAACGTCCGCGTCGCGCTGCTGGGAGCCGGCTCGGTCGGTTCCCAGGTCGCCCGACTCCTGCTCGAGCACGGCGAGGAGCTCGCGACCCGGGCCGGCGCCGGTCTGGAGCTGGTCGGGATCGCCGTCCGCGACGTCGAGGCGCAGCGGGACGTCGACCTGCCGCGTGACCTCTTCACGACGGACGCGGAGTCGCTCATCCTCGGGGCCGACATCGTGGTCGAGCTCATCGGCGGCATCGAGCCGGCGCGCACCCTCGTGCTGCAGGCCCTGCAGTCCGGGGCGGACGTCGTCACCGGCAACAAGGCGCTGCTCGCCACGCACGGCCCGGAGCTCTTCGCCGCAGCCGAGCAGGTCGGCGCACAGCTCTACTACGAGGCCGCCGTCGCCGGCGCGATCCCGATCATCCGACCGCTGCACGACTCGCTCGCCGGGGACCGCATCGAGCGGATCATGGGCATCGTCAACGGCACGACCAACTTCATCCTCGACCTGATGGACCGCGAGGGCGCGACCTTCGACGACGCACTGGCGACCGCGACGGAGCTCGGGTACGCCGAGGCCGACCCGACCGCCGACATCGAGGGCTACGACGCCGCGCAGAAGGCGGCGATCCTCGCGTCGCTCGCGTTCCACACCTCGGTCCCGCTCGCCGCCGTGCACCGCGAGGGCATCACCTCGGTGACGATCGAGCAGGTCCGCGCCGCCCGCAAGGCCGGCTACGTCGTGAAGATCCTCGCCACGTGCGAGCGCCTCACCGACGCCGAGGGTCGCGAGGGCGTCAGCGCCCGCGTCTACCCTGCGCTCGTGCCCGAGTCGCACCCGCTCGCGAGCGTGCACGGGGCGAAGAACGCGGTGTTCGTCGAGGCCGAGGCCGCCGGCGACCTCATGTTCTACGGCGCCGGCGCCGGCGGGGTGGAGACGGCCTCCGCGGTCCTCGGTGACCTCGTGTCCGCCGCCCGTCGCCACGTCATCGGCGGTCCGGGTGTCGCGGAGTCGACGCAGTCGGCACTGCCCGTC
Source organism: Curtobacterium sp. MCBD17_023 (assembly GCF_003224415.1). NCBI lineage: Bacteria > Bacillati > Actinomycetota > Actinomycetes > Micrococcales > Microbacteriaceae > Curtobacterium > Curtobacterium sp. MCBD17_023. The sequence continues at coordinate 79,063 of NZ_QKLJ01000008.1, read as the reverse complement.
TTCCCGATCGGGACGGTGCGGACCCGCTACCAGATCGCGCTGCACGTGTCGGACGCCCCCGGCGTGCTGTCGACCGTCGCCGGGGTGCTCGCGGCGCACGGCGTCAGCGTCGAGACCGTCGAGCAGACCACCACGGGTGCCGTCGAGGGGACCGCGACGCTCGTCATCGGCACGCACCTCGCCCGTGAGGCCGACCTGGCCGACACCGTCGTCGCGCTCCGCGGCGAGGACGTCGTCATCGACGTGACCAGCGTGCTGCGCGTCGTCGGCGCCTGACGCGACTCCGAGCCTCCCGACCGACCAGCCGACCCAGACCAGACCGCCCCACCGGACAGAGAGAGAAGCCTGATGGCCCACCAGTGGCAGGGAGTCCTGCGCGAGTACGCCGACCGACTCGACGTGACCGACGCGACCCCGATCGTGACGCTCGGTGAGGGCGGCACCCCGCTCATCCCGGCGCGACGACTCTCCGAGCGCACCGGCGCCCAGGTGTACGTGAAGTACGAGGGCATGAACCCGACCGGCTCCTTCAAGGACCGCGGCATGACGATGGCGATCTCGAAGGCCGTCGAGCACGGGGCGAAGGCCGTCATCTGCGCCTCCACCGGCAACACGAGCGCCTCGGCGGCCGCGTACGCCACGCACGCCGGCATCACCGCCGCGGTGCTCGTGCCCGAGGGCAAGATCGCGATGGGCAAGCTGAGCCAGGCCGTCGCGCACGACGCGCAGCTGCTGCAGGTGCAGGGCAACTTCGACGACTGCCTCGACATCGCGCGGGACCTGTCGGCGAACTACCCGGTGCACCTGGTCAACTCGGTCAACAACGACCGCATCGAGGGGCAGAAGACCGCCGCGTTCGAGGTCGTCGACGTCCTGGGGGACGCGCCGGACTTCCACTTCCTGCCGGTCGGCAACGCGGGCAACTACACCGCGTACTCGCGCGGGTACCGAGAGGACGTCGCCTCGGGCCGTTCGTCGCGGATGCCGCGGATGTTCGGCTTCCAGGCAGCCGGCTCGGCCCCGATCGTGCACGGTGAGGTCGTCCGGCACCCGGAGACCATCGCCTCGGCGATCCGGATCGGCAACCCGGCGTCGTGGCAGCCTGCGCTCGAGGCCCGGGACGAGACCGACGGCTACTTCGGTGCGATCTCCGACGAGGCGATCCTCGCTGCGCACCACATCCTCTCGGCAGAGGTCGGCGTGTTCGTCGAGCCGGCGTCGGCCATCGGCGTCGCCGGACTCCTCGAGCGCGCCGACGCGGGCGTCGTCCCGAAGGGCGCGACCGTCGTCATCACGGTGACGGGCCACGGCCTGAAGGACCCGCAGTGGGCGCTCCGCACGCAGGACGGCGGCGAGGTCGCCCCGACCAGCGTGCCCGTGGACACCGCCGCGATCGCGGACGTGCTCGGACTGGTCAGCGCGCGGTGAGCGTCGACCGCTCGTCCGGACCGGGGGAGGGCGCGACCGCCCTGGAGGCTGTACCGGCCGGACGGGCGGTCCGGGTGCGCGTCCCGGCGACCTCCGCGAACCTCGGCCCGGGGTTCGACTCCCTCGGACTCGCGCTGTCGCTCTACGACGAGGTCGACGTCCGCGTCCGGCCCGAGCCGGGCGCGACCGTGACGATCGACGGCGTCGGCGCCGGTGAGGTGCCGACCGACGACACGAACCTGGTCGTCCGGGCCGTCCGCCGTGGCTTCGAGCACGCCGGCGTCCCGCAGCCCGGGCTCGAGCTGCACGCCACGAACGCGATCCCGCACGGCCGCGGCATGGGGTCGTCCGCCGCCGCGATCGTCGCCGGGCTGATGGCCGCGCGTGGGCTCCTCGCCGGCGTGGTCGACCTCGACGCGTCCATGCTGCTGAGCCTCGCCACCGAGATGGAGGGGCACCCGGACAACGTCGCCCCCGCGCTCTTCGGTGGTCTGACGATCGCGTGGATGACCGCCGACGGCCCGGCGTACAAGCGGTTGCTCGTGCACCGCGGGGTGTCGCCCGTCGTCTTCGTCCCGACGTCGACGCTCTCGACGAAGCTCGCGCGGTCCCTGCAGCCGATGACGGTGCCGCACGAGGACGCCGCCTTCAACGTCTCGCGGTCGGCGCTGCTCGTGGCGGCGCTCATCCAGAGCCCGGAACTGCTGCTCGCGGCCACCGAGGACCGGCTCCACCAGGCCTACCGCGCGAGCGCGATGCCCGAGACGGACGCCCTGATCGGGCTCCTCCGGCAGCACGGTCTGGCGGCCGTCGTCTCGGGCGCCGGGCCGAGCCTCCTGGTGTTGGGGAGCGACCCGGCACAGCGGCTCGCGGCGGCCGGACTGGTCGAGCGACACGCCGAGTCCACCTGGCGTGCGCTCATGCTGGCCGTCGACCTCGGTGGTGCTACAGTGAAGCCGCACCCGACGCTCGAAGCCGAACTCGCGGAGGCGTCGACCACCCCAGGTCGACCGCCACGCTGATCCGGTGCGTGGGGCACTCTCTCCAGATCACCGTTCCCGGTCCGTCGTCTGAACGACGGCCGTTGCACATCCGCGACGGGAACGGTGGAAACTCTCCGCGTTCTGCGGTCGGAAGGAACCATCAGCATCGTGACCGACGTCACCACCTCCACCGGTTCGGTGGAGATCCCCACTGACCTGCGCGCGCTCCGTCTCCCGGAGCTCCAGCGCATCGCCTCGTCCCTCGGCATCACCGGGCTCTCGAAGCTCCGCAAGGGCGACCTCATCGCCTCGATCGAGGACAAGCGTCCGGCCGAGGCGCCCGCCACGGTCACGCCGACCCTCGACGGTGCCGGCACCGGCACCCCGGTCGCGGACACCACCGAGCAGGTCGCTGCCGCGGAGCCCGCGCAGCAGGCGCCGGCGGAGCGCGACGAGCAGCCCGCCGCACCGGTCGCCGAGGCGCCGGCCCGCGGCCGCCGCAACCGCCGTGCCTCCTCCGGTGGCACCGTCAGCGCCGAGCCGACCGCCGCGGCCTCGCACACGAACGCCGGCCACACCGGCACCGAGGACCTCCTCGCCGGGCTGGACCAGGTCCGCGCCGAGAAGGACGCGCAGGAGGCCGCCCAGACCGGTCAGCGTCGTGGTCGCGGTCGCGACCGCCAGGCGCAGCAGGCCGACGGCCAGGAGGCCCGGGGCGCCACCGCGGAGGTCCAGGTCCCGGCCGCGGACGCCGCCGAGCAGGGCGACCAGGACGTCGCGCAGCAGAACGACGGCCAGCAGGCCGACCAGTCCGACCAGGGCGACCAGGCCGAGGGCGGCGCTCGTCGCGGCCGTCGCAGTCGCGGTCGCGGTCGTGGTCGCGGTCAGAACGGCGACCAGGCCGAGCAGAACGGCCAGCAGCCCGAGGCCGACAAGGCCGAGCCGAAGCAGCAGCAGAACGGCAAGCAGCAGAACGCCGACAAGGGCGAGCAGAAGCAGAACGGCCAGCAGAAGCAGGCCGAGCAGCAGCGTGGCGACCAGCAGCGTGGCGACCAGCAGCGTGCCGACCAGCAGCGCGCCGCCGAGCAGGAGGCCGAGAACGGTCGGACCCGTCGCCAGCGTGACCGCAAGCGTGGTCGCGGCGGCCAGAACGACGAGTTCGAGCCCGAGGTCACCGAGGACGACGTCCTCATCCCGATCGCCGGCATCCTCGACGTCCTCGACAACTACGCGTTCGTGCGCACCACCGGCTACCTGCCGGGGCCGGAGGACGTCTACGTCTCCCTCGGTCAGGTGAAGAAGTACCACCTGCGCAAGGGCGACGCGGTCGTCGGCGCGATCAAGCAGCCGCGGAACGACGAGCAGCAGAGCCGTCAGAAGTACAACGCGCTCGTCAAGATCGACACGATCAACGGTCAGACCGCCGACGAGGCCGCGGCCCGGGTCGACTTCCAGGACCTCACCCCGCTGTACCCGAACGAGCGCCTGCGCCTCGAGACGGAGCCCGCGAAGATCTCGACCCGCATCATCGACCTCGTGTCGCCGATCGGCAAGGGCCAGCGCGGTCTCATCGTCTCCCCGCCGAAGGCCGGCAAGACCGTCGTCCTGCAGGCGATCGCGAACGCCGTCTCCAAGAACAACCCCGAGGCGCACCTCATGGTCGTCCTGGTGGACGAGCGTCCCGAAGAGGTCACCGACATGCAGCGCACGGTGAAGGGCGAGGTCATCGCCTCGACCTTCGACCGTCCCGCCGAGGACCACACCACGGTCGCCGAGCTCGCCATCGAGCGTGCGAAGCGCTTGGTCGAGCTGGGCCACGACGTCGTCGTGCTGCTCGACTCGATCACCCGACTGGGCCGCGCGTACAACCTGGCCACGCCGCCGTCGGGTCGCGTGCTCTCCGGTGGCGTCGACTCCGCCGCGCTCTACCCCGTCAAGCGCTTCTTCGGCGCCGCCCGCAACATCGAGAACGGCGGCTCGCTGACCATCCTCGCCACGGCGCTCGTCGAGACCGGGTCGAAGATGGACGAGGTGATCTTCGAGGAGTTCAAGGGCACCGGCAACATGGAGCTCCGCCTCAACCGGCACCTCGCCGACAAGCGGATCTTCCCGGCCGTCGACATCAACGCGTCCGGCACCCGTCGCGAGGAGCAGCTGCTCTCCGCCGACGAGGTCGCGATCACCTGGCGTCTCCGTCGGGCCCTCGCCGGGCTCGACCCGCAGCAGGCGCTCGACGTCGTCCTCCGGAACCTCAAGGAGACGCAGTCGAACGTGGAGTTCCTCGTCCAGATCCAGAAGTCGGTGCCGGCGACCAACGGTCACCACGGCAGCGGCCACCAGGAGTAACGCGTGTTCGAGTCGGTGGCAGGGCTGCTGGCGGAACACGAGGAACTGACGCAGCAGCTGTCGGACCCCGCGCTCCACGCCGACCCGGCCCGCGCCAAGAAGGTCAACCGGCGGTACGCCGAGCTGAGCCAGATCAAGGCCGCGTACGAGGGCTGGCAGGCGGCGGGGGACGACCTCGCCGCCGCCCGCGAGCTCGCGCGCGAGGACGAGGCGTTCGCGGACGAGGTCCCGGGGCTCGAGGAGCAGCTGGCGGAGCGCCAGGAGCGCCTCCGCCGGCTCCTCATCCCGCGCGACCCCGACGACGGCCGTGACGTCATCATGGAGATCAAGGGCGGCGAGGGCGGCGAGGAGTCCGCGCTGTTCGCGGCCGACCTGCTCCGCATGTACTCGCACTACGCCGAGGGCAAGGGCTGGAAGGTCGAGATGCTCGAGCGCACCGAGTCCGACCTCGGTGGCTACAAGGACGTGCAGGTCGCGATCAAGTCGAACGCGACCGACCCGTCGCAGGGCGTGTGGGCACACCTCAAGTACGAGGGCGGTGTGCACCGCGTCCAGCGCGTCCCGGCGACCGAGTCGCAGGGGCGCATCCACACGTCGACGACCGGCGTGCTCGTCTTCCCCGAGGTGGACGAGCCGGAGGAGGTCGAGATCAACCAGAACGACCTGAAGATCGACGTGTACCGCTCCTCCGGTCCCGGCGGACAGTCGGTCAACACGACGGACTCCGCGGTCCGCATCACGCACCTCCCGACGGGGATCACGGTCGCGATGCAGAACGAGAAGTCGCAGCTGCAGAACCGCGAGGCCGGCATGCGGGTCCTGCGGGCCCGCATCCTCGCGCGCCAGCAGGAGGAGCGTGACGCGATCGCCTCCGACGCCCGCAAGTCGCAGATCCGCGGGATGGACCGTTCGGAGCGCATCCGGACGTACAACTTCCCGGAGAACCGGATCGCGGACCACCGCACCGGCTACAAGGCGTACGACCTCGACCGTGTCATGAACGGCGCACTCGAACCGGTCGTGCAGTCCGCCATCCAGGCCGACGAAGAGGCGCGCCTGGCCGCCCTCGGCGACCAGGACGCCTGATCGGCGTGTCCGGCTGGGAGGCCCGCCCCACCTCGGGTCCCCGGCCCGCGTTCACCGCCGACCGGCTCCTGCGTGAGGCGGCAGCGGCCCTGGCCGCGGCAGGCGTCCCGACGCCGCAGGTCGACGCGGAACTCCTGTTGGCCTGGGCGACGGACACGTCGCGGGGTGCCGTGCAGGCGCGTGCGATGACCGGGGGAGCGATCGCCGAGGGACACGTCGAGCGCTTCCGGCACGCCGTCGCCCGTCGCGTCACCCGTGAACCGCTCCAGCACGTCACCGGCGAGGCGCACTTCCGCGCGCTGACCCTGTCGGTCGGCCCGGGCGTGTTCGTCCCGCGGCCGGAGACCGAGTCGGTCGTCCAGTTCGGCATCGACGCGCTCCGGACGACCGCGGTGCCCGAGCCGATCGCCGTCGACCTCGGGTCCGGGAGCGGTGCGATCGCCATCGCGATGGACACCGAGGTGCCGAACGCCGTGGTCTACGCGGTCGAACGCTCGCCCGAGGCCCTGCCGTGGACGCGTCGCAACGTGGACGCACACGGCGGAACGGTGCACCTCGTCGAGGGCGACCTCGCCGACGCGCTGCCGGAGCTCGACGGCCGGGTGTCGGTCGTCGTGTCGAACCCGCCGTACGTGCCCGACGACGCGGTCCCGATCGACCCCGAAGTCCGCGACCACGACCCGGCGCTCGCGCTGTACGGCGGACCGGACGGACTCGACGCCGTGCGGGCCCTGACCGAGACCGCGTGGCGCCTGCTCGTGCCCGGCGGACTGCTCGTCGTCGAGCACGCCGAGCAGCAGGGTGCCGGCGTCCGCGCGGTGCTCGCCGCCCGGGGCTTCCGGTCCCCGGAGACGCACGTCGACCTCACCGGACGCGACCGCACGACCACCGCGACGCGCTGACCGGCGTGTGCCGGGCGGCGCCTCCTAGACGACCGGTGCCGTCTCGTGGGCGGCGACGAACGTCCGCACCGCTCCCCGCAGGTCGGTGTCGTGCTCGACGAGCACGGCGGTGATGCCGACGCTCCGTGCCCCGGCGACGTTCTCGGGCATGTCGTCGGCGAAGAAGGTGCGCTCGGCCGGGACACCGTGGTGGGCGAGCACGCGCCGGAACACCTCCGGATCGGGCTTCCGTGCGCCGAACGCGCTCGTGGTGTCCAGGTGCTCCTCGAACAGCGGCGGCAGGGACGGGGCCCATCGGTGCAGCCACCGACCGGCGAGCGGGCCGTTGTTGGTGAGCAGCGCGACCCGACCGTGCTGCTTGGCGATCCGCACCGCCTCGACCCGGTCCGGCAGCTCGGTCATCGCCGCTCCGCGGATGCGCGCCCACTCCGTCTCGGGGACCGGGCACCCCATGGCCTCCTCGAAGGCGGCGAGGTAGGCGTCGGCGTCCGCGAAGTGCCCGGCCTCGGCCCGCTGCTCGTTCCCGGTGTCCCACCAGCGGCGGCGGAGCTCGGTGAAGTCGTGCCCGGTCAGCTCGGTCAGCCCGGCCATCCGGGTCGTCCAGTCGTAGCGGACGAGGACGTCGTCCATGTCGAAGAGGAACAGGAGTGGGGGCGCGGGCGTCTCGTTCACGATGCCTCCTATCCTCGCGCACTATCATCGTGCAGGTCATGGCTTCCCGATACGACTGTTCCGACCCCGACGGGCTCCTGACCGGCATGCGGCTCGCACGGACCGCCCTCGGTCGGGGCGAACTCGTCGTCGTGCCCACCGACACCGTCTACGGCGTCGCGGCGGACGCGTTCAGCGCCTCGGCCGTGCAGCGCCTGCTCGACGCGAAGGGCCGGACGCGGCAGTCGCCGCCGCCGGTGCTCATCCCGGGCGTCGCGACGCTCGACGCGCTCGCCAGCGAGGTCCCCGAGCCGGTGCGCCAGCTCGTCGATGCGTTCTGGCCCGGTGGTCTCACCGTGATCCTCCGTGCGCAGCCGTCGCTCGACTGGGACCTCGGTGAGACGCGGGGGACCGTCGCGCTCCGGATGCCGGACTCGCGCATCGCCCTCGAGCTCCTGCGCGAGGTCGGTCCGCTCGCGGTCTCCTCGGCGAACTCCACCGGCGACCCGGCCGCGATGGACGTCGACGACGCCGAGCGCATGCTCGGTGACAGCGTCGCGGTCTACCTCGACGGCGGAGCGCTGGCGCCGCACGACGGTGCTGCAGCGTCGACCGGTTCCACCATCGTGGACGCGACCGGTCTGTCCGCGGGGGAGGGCCTCCGCATCGTCCGCCACGGTGTGATCCCGGACGACGAGATCAGACGGGTCGTCGGGGACGACCTCGTCCGGTGAAGTTCTACCTGCTCGCGGGGGTCATCTCGGCGGTCGTGAGCTTCCTCGTCAGTTGGCTCGTGTGGAAGCTCGGGATCAAGTACAAGTGGTACCCGAAGGTCCGTGAGCGGGACGTGCACCGGACGCCCACCCCGCGTCTCGGGGGCATCGCGATGTTCCTCGGCGTGATCGTCTCCCTGCTCTGCGCGTGGTTCCTCTTCCCGGCGATCGCGGGACAGGACTACTTCCGGCTCGTCTTCGGCGAGCCGGGGCGGGTGATCGCCGTCCTGGCGGGCGCGACCATCATCGTCGTGCTCGGCGTCGCGGACGACATCTGGGACCTCGACTGGATGACGAAGCTCGCCGGACAGATCATCGCCGCGGGGATCCTCGCCTGGCAGGGCGTCGCGATCGTCTCGCTGCCGATCGGCAACACGCTCGGCGTCGGCTCGTCCTACATGAGCCTCATCTTCACGGTGCTCGCGGTCGTGCTCGTCATGAACGCGGTGAACTTCATCGACGGGCTCGACGGACTCGTGGCCGGGGTCGCGATCATCGCGGGCGGGGTGTTCTTCCTCTACACGTTCTTCATCAACCGCGTGGTCGTGGAGACGGAGTTCTTCTTCAACCTGCCGTCGCTGCTCACCGCGGTGCTCGTCGGCGCCTGCGCCGGGTTCCTCGTGCTCAACTGGCACCCCGCGAAGCTCTTCATGGGGGACGCCGGCGCGCTGCTGGTCGGGTTCCTGATGGCGACGAGCGCGGTGTCGATCACGGGCAACATCGACCCCGCAGCCGTCCGGACCCGGACCGACCTGCTGCCGGCGTTCATCCCGATCCTGCTGCCGTTCGCCATCCTCGTCGTGCCGATCCTCGACTTCGGCCTGGCCGTGATCCGACGGGTGAGCGCCGGGAAGTCGCCGTTCTCCGCGGACCGGAAGCACCTGCACCACCGCCTGCTCGACATGGGGCACTCGCACTTCCACGCGGTGCTCATCTTCTACGCGTGGACGGCAGTGGTCGCCTTCGGCTGCCTGCTCTTCCTCTTCGTGAACTGGTGGTGGGTCGCGGCGTTCGTCGCGGTCGGGTTCACGGTGTGTGCCATCGTGACGTTCGCCCCACTCGGCCGGAAGCGGGTCGAGATCGCGGCGCAGACCACCGCGTCCGCCGGTGCGCCGTTCGACGCCAGCTACGACCCGCTCGACCGTGCCGCCGCCGTCCGGGACCCGCGACCGCGGCCCCGGCCCCGCTCGACCCCTGGAGACCCATCGTGACCGCACCGAACGCGCTCGACCACGTCCGGCCGGTGTTCCGCCGCATCCTCGTGCAGGGTGCCGGCCTCGCCGCCGCCCTCGCGCTCGTCGGCGGTGTCGTCGGGTGGTTCGTCGCCGGTGGCCCCGGCCTGACCGGCGGGCTCATCGGCGCCGTGATGAGCGTCGTCTTCTGCGGTCTGACCGCGGTGAGCGTCCTCCTCGCGATCCGGTTCTCGGGCGGACAGATGGTCTCCGGTGCGTTCTTCGGCACGATCATGGGGACGTTCCTGGTCAAGTTCGTGCTCTTCATCGTCGTCCTCGTCGCGCTCAAGGACCGGGACTGGGTGGACACCCCGGTGTTGGCCGTCGCGATCATCGTCGGCGTCATCGGGTCGCTCGTGATCGACGTCACGGTCATCGCGCGGTCCCGGGTCCCGATCGGGGTGTCCCTCCCCGGAGACCGGACGGACGCTGGGGATCGCGACCCGGCTGCCTGAGAGCCCGAGAAGCCGCGCACACCTGATACGCTTCTGGAGCCCGCTGCCGGAGCACGAGCTCGGACGGGCAAGCCTCCACTTCAGTCCACCTCCGCGTGCCATGCGTGCGCGCCCCGACACAGGAGACAGCGCTGCTATCCCACGCTCTTCCCCTGTCCCTCATCGCTGCGGGTAACCCCGTCGCGGCGGGGAGCAGCAAGGCCGCCGAGTTCCATGGTCCGTCGATCAACGAGTTCTTCCCGGACCCGATCTTCTTCGCCGGTACTGCGTTCGAGATGGACCGCATCGTCCTCATCCGCTTCTTCGCGGTGGCCGTGCTCCTCGTCTTCGCGTTCGCCGGAACCCGCGCGCTCAAGCTGGTCCCCAACCGTGGACAGGCCTTCATCGAGTACGCCTTCGACGTCGTCCGTCGCAACACCTTCGACAACCTGGGGGAGAAGGACGGCAAGCGCTTCCTGCCGCTCCTCGCGACGATCTTCTTCGGCGTCCTGTTCATGAACCTCACGGGTCTCGTCCCGTTCATGAACATCGCCGGCACCAGCCGCATCGCGATGCCGATGATCCTGGCGATCGTCGCGTACGTCGCCTTCATCTACGCGGGCCTGCGCAAGCACCCGGGCACGTTCCTCCGGAACTCGCTCTTCCCGCCCGGTGTCCCGTGGCCGCTCTACCTGATCGTGACGCCGATCGAGCTCGTCTCGACCTTCGTCCTGCGTCCGATCACGCTGACGCTGCGACTCCTGATGAACATGGTCGTCGGCCACCTGCTCCTCGTCCTGTTCTTCTCGGCGACCTGGTTCTTCTTCTTCGACGCGGAGAGCCTCTTCAAGCTGTTCGGCGTCGGGACGCTCGCGTTCGGCATCGCGTTCAGCTTCTTCGAGATCCTCGTCGCGCTCCTGCAGGCGTACGTCTTCATGCTGCTGACGGCCGTCTACATCCAGCTCGCGCTGGCTGACGAGCACTGACACCCTTCTGACCCCCTACGGGGCCGGCGACCGTCGGACCCGCACCTCGAAAGGAAAACACGTGGACGCAACGACCGTTCTCGCGGAGATCAACGGCAACATCGCGACGGTTGGCTACGGCCTCGCTGCGATCGGTCCGGCCATCGGCGTCGGCATCGTCGTCGGCAAGACGATCGAGTCCGTCGCTCGCCAGCCCGAGCTCCAGGGCCGCCTGACGACCCTCATGTACATCGGTATCGCCTTCACGGAGGCCCTGGCCTTCATCGGCATCGCGACGTACTTCATCTTCACCGCGTAAGGCTCTTCGATGCAGACTGCACTCATCATCGCGGCGGAGGAGACCCACAATCCGCTGATCCCACCGGTGTACGACATCGTGTGGTCCGCGGTGGCCTTCGTCATCATCTTCATCGTGATGTGGCGTGTCGTCACGCCGCGCATCACGAAGATGCTCGATGAGCGCACCGAGGCCATCGAGGGCGGCATCAAGAAGGCCGAAGCCGCCCAGCAACAGGCCGCTGCTGCGCTCGACGAGTACAACAAGCAGCTGGCGGACGCGCGTGCCGAGGCATCGCGCATCCGTGAGCAGGCCCGTGCCGACGCGACCGCGATCGGCAACGAGGTCCGCGAGCAGGCCACGGCCGATGCCGCACGCATCACCGCGAACGCCCAGGCGCAGATCGAGGCCGAGCGCCAGAGCGCGCTCCAGTCGCTCCGCACCGAGGTCGGCACGCTCGCACTCGACCTCGCGTCGGGTGTCATCGGCGAGTCCCTCCGGGACGACGCCAAGGCGACCGCCGTCGTCGACCGCTTCCTCGCCGACCTCGAGTCGTCGAAGGGCGCCCAGACGGCTGCCGGAACGGAGCACTGAGCATGCGTAGCGCCACCCGCGAAGCGATGTCGTCCACCCGGGCGGCCCTCGCAGACCTCGGCGGCGCCGTCGACCTCACGGTCGGGACGGAGATCTTCGCCGCAGGGCGTGCGATCGCCCGTGCGCCGCAGCTGCTCAACCTGCTGGCGGACCCGACGGCCGACACCGCCGGCAAGAAGGTCCTCATCGACCGCGTCTTCGCCGGTCAGAGCGACGCCTCGCGCGCCGTCCTGAGTGCGGTGGCCGGGTCGCGCTGGTCCTCCCAGGGGGACCTGCTCGCCGGCATCGAGGACGCGGCCGTCCGGGCCGTGGCAGCGACGGCGGACCAGTCGACCTCCATCGAGGCCGAACTGTTCGCCTTCGAGACCGCGGTCCGTTCGGACGCCGGCCTCGAGCTCGCGCTCGGGACCAAGCTCGGCAGCCCGGACCAGAAGGGCTCGCTGGCCGAGCGTCTTCTGGGCGGCAAGGTCTCCGTGCAGACGATCACGATCGTGTCGAACCTCGTGCAGCAGCCCCGCGGCCGCCGCATCGGTGAGATCGTCCGTGACGCCTCGCGGATCGTCGCCGACCAGGCGGACAAGCTCGTCGCCACGGTCATCACGGCAGCCCCGCTGTCCGACGAGCAGGCGGCTCGCGTCGCCCGCGGCATCGGCGAGCGGTACGGCCGGGACATCAGCGTCAACCAGGTCGTCGACCCCACCGTCCTCGGCGGGGTCCGGGTGCAGGTCGGCGGCGACGTCATCGACGGCACCGTCACGTCCCGGCTCGCCGACCTCCGTCTCCAGCTCGCGCGCTGAGCGTACGGTCGAAGACGCCCCACCCAAGTCCACAACGGGAACTGTCGTCCGCGGCAGCATCACCCTCTCGGAGCCGAAGGGCCCCGGAAAACCACAAGGAAAATCCCATGGCAGACATCACCATCAGCCCCGATGAGATCCGTGATGCCCTGAAGGACTTCGTCTCGAACTACGAGCCGACGAAGGCCTCCACGGCCGAGGTCGGGCACGTCACCGACGCCGGTGACGGAATCGCCCACGTCGAAGGCCTCCCCGGCGTCATGGCCAACGAGCTCATCCGCTTCGCGGACGGCACGCTCGGCCTGGCGCAGAACCTGGACGAGGACGAGATCGGCGCCATCGTGCTCGGCGAGTTCGGCGGCGTCGAGGAGGGCCAGGAGGTCACCCGCACCGGCGAGGTCCTCTCCGCGCCCGTCGGCGACGCCTTCCTCGGCCGCGTGGTCGACCCGCTCGGCGCTCCGATCGACGGTCTCGGCGAGATCGCTGCGGAAGGCCGTCGCGCCCTCGAGCTCCAGGCCCCGGGCGTCATGTCCCGCAAGTCGGTGCACGAGCCGCTCCAGACCGGCATCAAGGCGATCGACGCGATGATCCCCGTCGGCCGCGGTCAGCGTCAGCTGATCATCGGCGACCGCCAGACCGGCAAGACGGCCATCGCGATCGACACGATCATCAACCAGAAGGCCAACTGGGAGTCCGGCGACGTCGACAAGCAGGTCCGCTGCATCTACGTCGCGATCGGCCAGAAGGGCTCGACGATCGCGTCCGTCAAGGGTGCGCTCGAGGACGCCGGCGCGATGGAGTACACCACCATCGTCGCCGCCCCGGCATCCGACCCGGCCGGCTTCAAGTACCTCGCCCCGTACACCGGTTCCGCCATCGGTCAGCACTGGATGTACCAGGGCAAGCACGTCCTGATCATCTTCGACGACCTGTCCAAGCAGGCCGAGGCGTACCGAGCCGTGTCCCTCCTCCTCCGTCGTCCGCCGGGACGCGAGGCCTATCCGGGTGACGTCTTCTACCTGCACTCCCGCCTGCTGGAGCGTTGCGCGAAGCTGTCCGACGAGCTCGGCGCCGGTTCGATGACGGGCCTCCCGATCATCGAGACCAAGGCGAACGACGTCTCGGCGTACATCCCGACCAACGTGATCTCGATCACCGACGGCCAGATCTTCCTGCAGTCGGACCTGTTCAACGCGAACCAGCGTCCCGCCGTCGACGTGGGCATCTCGGTGTCCCGCGTCGGTGGTGACGCGCAGGTGAAGTCGATCAAGAAGGTCTCCGGGACGCTGAAGCTCGAGCTGGCGCAGTACCGCTCGCTCGAGGCCTTCGCGATGTTCGCGTCCGACCTCGACCAGGCGTCGCGCCGTCAGCTCGACCGTGGTGCCCGTCTGACCGAGCTGCTCAAGCAGCCGCAGTACTCGCCGTACCCCGTCGAGGAGCAGGTCGTCTCGATCTGGGCCGGCACCAACGGCAAGCTCGACGAGGTCCCCGTCTCCGACGTGCTGCGCTTCGAGGGCGAGCTGCTCGAGCACCTGCGTCGCAACTCGGACGTGCTCACCACGCTGCGTGAGACGAACCAGCTCAGCGACGAGACCGTCGCCGAGATGTCGAAGCAGATCGACGCCTTCACGAAGGGCTTCCAGACCAGCGACGGCAAGACCTTGGGCTCCGAGAACGTCGAGTCCGCTTCGGCCGACGACGTCGACCAGGAGCAGATCGTCAAGGGTCGTCGCTAGATGGCGGCACAGGTCCGGGTCTACCGACAGCGCATCAAGTCGGCGAAGACCACCAAGAAGGTCACCCGCGCGATGGAGTTGATCTCGGCGTCGCGGATCCAGAAGGCCCAGGCCCGCATGGCCGCGTCCGGCCCGTACTCGCGGGCCGTGACGCGGGCGGTGTCGGCCGTGGCGACGTTCTCGAACGTCGACCACGTGCTGACCACCGAGCCGGCGACGTCGACGCGTGCAGCCGTGGTGCTGTTCACGTCGGACCGGGGCCTGAACGGCGCGTTCAGCACGAACGTCCTCAAGCAGGGCGAGGAGCTCGCCTCCCTGCTCCGCAGCGAGGGCAAGGACGTCGTCTTCTACCTGGTCGGACGCAAGTCCGTCGGGTACTTCGCGTTCCGCGAGCGTCCGTCCGAGCGCCAGTGGGTCGGCAACACCGACCAGCCGGAGTTCTCGACGGCGAAGGAGATCGGCGACGCGGTCGTGTCGAAGTTCCTCCAGGACACGGCTGAGGGCGGCGTGGACGAGATCCACATCGTGTTCAACCGCTTCCTCAGCCTCGCCACGCAGGAGCCGCAGGTCGTCCGGTTGCTCCCGCTCGAGGTCGTCGACGGGGTCGAGGCCCCGTCGAACGACGAGCCCCTCCCGCTGTACGAGTTCGAGCCGGACGCGGACGCAGTCCTCGACGCCCTGCTCCCGGTCTACATCGAGAGCCGCATCTTCAACGCCATGCTGCAGTCGGCCGCTTCCGAGCACGCCGCCCGCCAGAAGGCGATGAAGTCGGCGAGCGACAACGCCGACTCGCTGATCCGCGACTTCACCCGACTCGCCAACAACGCGCGTCAGGCCGAGATCACGCAGCAGATCTCCGAGATCGTCGGCGGCGCCGACGCACTCTCGTCGAAGAAGAAGTAGTGGTCCGCGCAGCTCGCGGACAGAACCCACCCTCAGGAAGGCACCAGCCATGACCGACACCGCCACCACCGCGGTCGAGACGTCGTCGGCGCCCGGTGTCGGCCGGATCGCCCGTGTCACGGGTCCCGTCGTCGACATCGAGTTCCCGCACGACGCCATCCCCGAGATGTACAACCTCCTGTTCACCACGATCACGATCGGTGACTCGTCGCAGGAGATCGGTCTCGAGGTCGCGCAGCACCTCGGTGACGACCTCGTCCGTGCGATCTCGCTGAAGCCGACCGACGGTCTCGTCCGCGGCCAGGAAGTCCGCGACTCCGGCGCCCCGATCTCGGTGCCCGTGGGCGACGTGACCAAGGGCAAGGTCTTCGACGTGCTCGGCAACGTGCTGAACACGGACGAGAAGCTCGAGATCACCGAGCGCTGGCCGATCCACCGCAAGGCCCCGGCCTTCGACCAGCTCGAGTCCAAGACCTCGATGTTCGAGACCGGCATCAAGTCGATCGACCTCCTCACGCCGTACGTGCAGGGTGGCAAGATCGGCCTCTTCGGTGGTGCGGGCGTCGGCAAGACCGTCCTCATCCAGGAGATGATCCAGCGCGTCGCGCAGGACCACGGTGGTGTGTCGGTGTTCGCCGGTGTCGGTGAGCGCACCCGTGAGGGCAACGACCTCATCGGTGAGATGGAAGAGGCGGGGGTCTTCGACAAGACGGCCCTCGTGTTCGGCCAGATGGACGAGCCGCCGGGAACGCGCCTCCGCGTGGCCCTGTCGGCGCTGACGATGGCGGAGTACTTCCGCGACGTGCAGAAGCAGGACGTCCTGCTCTTCATCGACAACATCTTCCGCTTCACGCAGGCCGGTTCCGAGGTCTCCACGCTGCTCGGTCGCATGCCGTCCGCGGTGGGCTACCAGCCGAACCTCGCCGACGAGATGGGTGTGCTCCAGGAGCGCATCACCTCGACGCGTGGTCACTCGATCACCTCGCTGCAGGCGATCTACGTGCCGGCCGACGACTACACCGACCCGGCGCCGGCCACGACGTTCGCGCACCTCGACGCCACGACCGAGCTGTCGCGTGAGATCGCGTCGCAGGGTCTGTACCCGGCGATCGACCCGCTGACGTCGACCTCGCGGATCATGGACCCCCGGTACCTGGGTGCTGACCACTACGAGACCGCGACCCGCGTCAAGGCGATCCTGCAGAAGAACAAGGAACTGCAGGAGATCATCGCGATCCTCGGTGTGGACGAGCTCTCCGAAGAGGACAAGATCACCGTCGAGCGTGCTCGCCGGATCCAGCAGTTCCTCTCGCAGAACACGTACATGGCGAAGAAGTTCACGGGCGTCGAGGGTTCGACCGTCCCGCTGAAGGACACCATCGAGTCCTTCCGCGCCATCGCCGACGGCCAGTTCGACCACGTTGCGACGCAGGCGTTCTTCAACGTCGGTGGCATCAACGACGTCGAAGAGAAGTGGGCACAGATCCAGAAGGAGAACCGCTGAGATGGCGGGTCTCACCGTGAGTGTCGTCTCGGCTGACCGCGAGGTCTGGTCGGGCGACACCACCATGGTCGTCGCACGGACGACGGAGGGCCAGATCGGCATCCTCGCGGGACACGAGCCGATGCTCGCCACCCTCGCGCAGGGTCAGGTCCGCATCACGCGGGCCGACGGCTCGACCGTCGCGGTCGACGCGGAGGACGGCTTCCTCTCCGTCGAGCACGACACGGTCACGATCGTGGCGCGGCAGGCCGCGCTCGCGTCCTGACCGGACTGACCGTCCTCCTCCCGCCGTCCGAGACGAAGCGGGAGGGCGGGGACCCGGAGCGCTCCCTCGACCTGAGGGCGCTCTCCTTCCCGGAACTGGCCACAGAGCGGGCCGCGGTGATCACCGCGGCCCGCTCCGTCAGTTCCGCGGAGTCCACCGCGCGGGCGGCGCTCAAGCTCGGACCGAGGTCGGTCGCGGAACGGCTCCGGAACCTCGTGCTGCACGAGAGTCCGACGATGCCGGCGATCGAGCGCTACACGGGCGTGCTCTACGACCCGCTCGACGTGCCGGCGGCCGACGCCACCACGCGTGCGTGGTGGGCGGAACACGTCGTCGTGCAGTCGGCGATGTTCGGGCCGGTCGGGGCAGCGGACCCGGTGCCCGCGTACCGTTTGTCGCACGACTCCCGACTGCCGGGCCTCCGGCTCGCGACGCATTGGCCAGCCCCGGCGGGTGCTGCCCTGACGGGCCGCACCGGGGGGCTCGTGCTCGACCTCCGCTCGGAGGGGTACCGGGCACTCGGGCCGGTCGAGGGCGCCGTGGTCCTGCGGGTGGTGTCCGTCACCGCGGACGGGCGGCGGAAGGCGCTGAACCACTGGAACAAGACCGCGAAGGGACGGCTCGTCGCGTTGCTCGGTCGGACCGGTGCAGCGGTCTCGTCGACGGCGGACCTCGTCGACTGGGCAGCGGGGAACGGGGTCGACCTCGAACGCCGCGGGGACGCATGGGACCTCGTCGCGGAGAGCCTCGAGCCGGCGACGGCCTGACCGCCGTCCCCTGCCGTCCCGACCGTTCGTCCACAGGGTGCGGACGCGGCAGGCACGTCCACGGGTCGGGCCGGGAGTGACGATGCGGTGGTCGCCGGTCGGCAGGCTGTCGGCATGGAGACCACCACGATCAGCACCACGACCGACCCGTACACACGACACACCCGCGAGATCGCCGCTGCCGTGACCCTGCCGGCAGCCGCCCGTGCCCTCGTCGCTCCGGAGGACCTCAGTGCGTCGGGAGCAGTCGCGGTCACGACCGCCTGCGGGGCGCTCGCGACCCGGCTCGCCCTCGTCCGGTTCCTCGCCGATCCGGGTCCGGTGGACGCCGCGGACGTCCGGCCGCTCGACCCGTTCAGCGAGCCGACGCCGTCGGCGCTGCACGGTTCGGGTCCGGAACCGGATCGGGACCGGGTGCGGACCGCGGGGGACCGGTGCGTCGAGGCGTGGCGTCGGTGGACGCCCTCATCGGACTCCGGGCTGTCCGAGATCGGTGTCGCCGGTGCCCTCGCACTCGGAGCCTGGTGTTCGTGGGCCCTCGGCTCCGAGGTCCGGGCGACGACCCGGGCGCGCCACGCCCTCGCGGTCCGGGCGGACGACCCGCTCGCCGGGCTCGTGCTGCGGACCTGTCGCGCCGGCGCCCGCGCGGCGTGGCGGAGGTGAAGCCCCGGTGCACCGCATCGTCTACGGTGGGGGTGCCGACGGGAGGAGCCGCACGTGCACGACGAGGACGACCTCGACGACACCGTGCTCCGTCCTGCGCGCCGGCGGGCTGCGGAGCCGGACGACCTCGGTGACACCGTCGGCAGCGCTGCCCGCCCGGCTGCGGGCACCTGGGGGAGCGTCGGCAGCGGACTCCCCGGTGCGCCGGCCGGGTCCGACGGAGCATCGGCGGCCGGGTCGGACGGAGCATCGGCGTCCGCGTCCGCTCAGAGGTCAAACCCGGCAGCTCGGTGGACGCCGTCCGTCCCGGTGCCCGCCGTCCGCATCGGCGACCGCGTGCACCGCCTCGACCGACCGGTGGTCGTCGGGCGACGCCCGACATCGCCGCGCGTGGTCCCGGGCGCGGCGCCGGAGCTCGTCACGGTGGCGTCGCCGACCGGCCTCGTCTCGTCGTCACACGTGCGCTTCTCCGCCGCCGGGACCTCCACGGTCGTCGACGACCTCGGGTCGACCAACGGCACGGTCATCCGGCCCGCGGGCGCTCCGCCGCACCGGATGCCGTCCGGCGCCTCGATGGTCGTGCTGACCGGTACGGTTGTCGACATCGGTGACGGCAACGGGATCGAGGTGCTGTCGCCGTTCACGCGGGCGGTGCCGCCCGTCGTCGCACGCCCGTCCGTCCGGTGGCCGTCCGACACGTCGTCCCCCGGTCCCTCCCCGGACCCCGGTCCGTCCCGAACACCAGAGAGCGATCCTGAACCGTGACCGAACTCGGCCGAGCAGCCTCCGCCCACGCGATCGACGTCCCCGGTGCCGGGGGTGAGACCCTCACGCTCTCCTGGGGTGCGGCGACCGACGTCGGTCGACGCCGGGACCACAACGAGGACAGCTACATCGTCGCAGCGCCGTTCTTCGTCGTCGCGGACGGCATGGGCGGGCACCTCGCGGGGGACCGCGCCAGTGACGCCGTCGTCCGGCGGCTCGGTGCGTCGACCGACGAGTCGTTCGCATCGCGCCAGACGATCCAGCACGCGCTGCTGCTCGCGACGGCGGACATCGAGCGCGCAGCGGGCGGGAACGCCCTCGGGGCGGGGACGACGGTGACCGGTGTCGCACTCGTCGCCGGCCAGGGGCAGCCCGCGGCGCTCGTCTTCAACGTGGGGGACTCCCGCACCTACCGGAGCGAGGCCGGAGGCCCGTTGCGTCGTCTGACGGTCGACCACTCGGTCGTGCAGGAGATGGTCGACGCCGGCGTGCTCCGCGCCGAGGACGCCGAGTCGCACCCCGACAGCAACGTCATCACGCGCGCCGTCGGGTTCGGCGAGCCGCCGGAGCCGGACTGGTGGACGATCCCGCTGCGGACCGGCGACCGGTACCTGGTGTGCTCGGACGGCCTGACCAAGGAGATCGGCGACGTCGGCATCTCGCGCATCGCTGCGAAGGTCGCGGACCCGCAGGAGCTCGCCGAGCGACTGGTGGGCGACGCGGTCATCGCGGGCGGGCGTGACAACGTCACGGTCGTCGTGCTGCAGGTCGACGCTGCACCGGCGGGCCCGGACGACGTGGACGACACCCTCCCGCGCCACTGAGCCGCGAGGGCCCGGGTGCGCCCCGTCCGGTCACGCAGGCCCCCGAACTGGGGGTCCGGCACGTGTCCGCCTCCGGAGACCGGCCCCGAGCCGTCACCGCTGCTTCGTAGACTGTCCTGACCGTGTCGAGAGCAGGCCGTCCGGCCGGGAAGGAGCGACCATGGCCCGCCGGCTGCCGTCGAGCCCTCCCGTCCTGCCCGGCTTCACCGCCGTGCACGTGCTCGGGTCGGGCGGCTTCGCCGACGTCTTCCTCTACGAGCAGGACATGCCGCGTCGACAGGTCGCGGTGAAGGTCCTCCTCGACGAGGTCGTCGACGACCGCGTCCGCCAGATGTTCCAGCTCGAGGCCAACCTCATGGCCCGGCTGAGCACCCACCCCTCGATCCTCACCGTCTTCCAGGCGAGCGTCGCGGCGGACGGACGGCCCTACCTCGTCATGGAGCTGTGCTCGTCGTCGCTGAGCGACCGCTACCGGCGCGAGCCGGTCCCGGTGTCGCAGGTCCTCTCGATCGGCGTGCGCATCGGTGCCGCGCTCGAGACCGCGCACCGCGAGGGCGTGCTGCACCGGGACGTCAAGCCGTCGAACATCCTCATGACGGCCTACGGCAACCCGGTCCTCAGCGACTTCGGCATCGCCGCGTCCCTCGGTGAGGCCGACCCCGACGAGCCGATCGGCATGTCCATCCCGTGGTCGGCACCCGAGGTGCTGTCCGACGAGTCCCGCGGGTCGATCCAGTCCGAGGTCTACTCGCTGGCGGCCACGATCTCGACCCTGCTCGCCGGGCGGAGCCCGTTCGAGGTCCCCGGCGGTGCGAACGGCGCCGCCGACCTGATGGCCCGCATCGACAAGGGCGGCCCACGCCCCACCGGACGGCCGGACGTCCCCCCGACCCTCGAGCGCGTCCTCGCCGCCGGCATGGCCCGTCGTCCCGCGGACCGCCCCGCGACCGTCCTCGACCTCGTGCGTGGGTTCCAGCAGGTCGAGGCCGAGCTCGGCCTCCCGCAGACGCATGCCGACGTCGCCGTGGAGAGCTGGGCCGTGACGACACCGACGGCAGAGGGTGACCGGACCGTGGTCCGCGCCCTCCAGCCTCCCGTCCGTGCCGGTCGCCGACGGCGTCGGCGCCGAGCCGTCCTCGGTGGCGTCGACGGCACCGGTTCGCGGAGCGTCGGGACGGTGCACCGCACCGGCTCGTCCGCCCGCGCCCGACGCGGCCCGCGCACGACCGTCGTGTGGGCCTCCGTGGCGTCCGCCGTCGTCGTCGCCGCACTGGCGGTGACGGCCGTCGTGGTCGTCACCCGCGACGCCGACGCGTCCATCCCCACCGTGGCCGGGATCAGCACGAGCACGACCGGGTCGTCGGTCACGTTCCGCTGGGACGACCCGGGCCTGCGCCCCGGGGACACGTACGTCGTCACCTCGGGCGGGTCGACGAGCCAGCAGTCGGGCACGTCCTTCGTGGTCACCGGACGCTCGGGTGTCGAGGAGTGCGTCACCGTCGCGGTGAACCGGGACGGGCGTACCGGGGCCGTGAGCGACCAGCGGTGCGCGACGATCGGCGGCGCCTCGTGATCCGGCGGCTGTTCCGCGCGCACCGGTCGGCGGCGCTGACGTCCGTGGTCGCCGTCGTCGTCGGCGCGGTCGTCACCGGGACGGCTCTCGTGTCGACCGGGTACCACACGCAGCGTGTCGACCTCGGTGACGGCACGGTCTGGGTGCCGTCCGCGGAGTACGGCGCGGTCGGTCGCGCGAACCCCGGGGTGCTCGAGCTCAACACCGCGGTGTCGACGTCCTCCGACGCCGTCGACGTCCTGCAGCACGGGTCGACCGTGTACAGCGTCGACCGGACGAAGGGGACGGTCGCACGGGTCGACGTCGCGGACGCCACCCTGGGTGACGCCGTCACGCTGCCCGCGGGCAGCCCGGACGTCTTCTTCGCGGGGCGCACCGCGGTCGTCGGGAACGGCGACACCGGCGAGCTCTGGACCACGCCCGCGTCCGCGCTCGAGGACTTCGACGCCTCGACGAAGGCCGACCTGACGCTCGGCGCCGACGCGGTGTTCGACGCCGCCGACGACCGCGTCGCCGTCTACTCGCCCCGCACGTCGACCGCGTCCCTCGTCGACCTCGGTGCCACGCCGACCGTCGCGCACCGGTGGACGGTCCGGATGGACCGCACGCACGACCTACAGGTCGCCGCGTTCGGCGACCACGTCGCCGTGCTCGACCAGACCGACGGTGTGCTCGCGGTGGACGGGCGCCGGGTCGACCTCGCGAGCCGTGTCGGCGCGGCACCCGCGCTCCAGCGGTCGTCGGACGGTGGTGCGAGCGTCACCGTCGCCGGTGCGACCGGCCTCGTCCGGGTCGGGCCGTCGGGTTCCGTCGACGCCGTCCCGCTCGCCGTCTCCGGGCGGGCCGCACGACCCCTCGTCAGCGGCTCGTGCACGTACGGTGCCTGGAACGGTGGTCAGGCCGTCGACACGTGCGCCGGCCGGGCCGTGCAGGACCTCGACCGCGTCCCGGGGGGTGCCGCCCTCCGGATCGTGCACAACGGCGCCGCGGTGGTCGCGAACGACCCGGAAAGCGGCCGGACGTGGGCGGTCGGGCGGAGCGGGCAGCTCATCGACAATTGGGCGGACCTGGTCGACCGCGCGGACGACCGCCAGCAGGAGCGCATCGCCGAGGACGACCCCGAGGTGCAGGAGGACCAGGCGCCGCCGGTCGCCGTCGACGACGACCTCGGGGCGCGTCCCGGACGCACCACGACCCTCCCGGTCCTCCTCAACGACCACGACCCGAACGGCGACCCGCTCGTCGTGAGCGAGGTCGGCACGGTCCCGGCGGCTCGCGGCACCGTCGCGATCGTGTCGGACGGGCAGCGGCTGCAGGTCACCCTGCCCGACGACGCGTCCGGCGTCCTGACCTTCCCGTACACGATCACGGACGGTAACGGAGGCTCGGACACGGCCGCCGTGCGCGTCACGGTCCGCTCCGACTCGGTCAACGAGCCGCCGCGGCAGGTCCGGGACACGCGGGCCGACGTCGTGCGCGGCGGTCACGTCACGACGAACGTCCTCGGGGACTGGATCGACCCCGACGGCGACCCCGTGTTCCTCCGGTCGGCGACGCCGTCCGACGGGGACGCGGCCTCGACGACCCCGGACGGGCTGCTCGACTACCGCAACGACAGCGGCCGCACCGGCGAGCGGACGCAGCGGGTCGTCGTGAGCGACGGCCGCGACCAGGGTCGGGGCTCGGTCACGGTCGACGTCGCCGCGCCCGGGGACGTCCCGCTCCGCGCCGACTCGTTCCCCGTCTCCGGGTACGCCGGCAAGCCCTTCACGGTCGACCCGCTCGAGCACGTCCGCGGCGGGAACGGCACGGTGACGCTGACGAGCGTGTCGTCCGCGTCCGGCCTGACCGTCACCCCGTCCTACGACGCCGGCACCTTCCGGGTCGTCGCGCGGGCCGCCGGCGACGCCCAACTCGAGTACACGGTCACCGACGGCGTCAAGACCACGAGCGGCGTCGTCCGGGTCACGGTGCTCGCGCCGCCCGACGCCTCGAGCGCCCCGGTCACGACGCCGAAGACCGTGTTCGTCAACACCCTCGGCACGAAGGACACCGACGTCACGGCGACCGACTCCGACCCGTCCGGCGGCGTCCTCCTCGTGACCGGGCTCGACGGCCCCGCGGACGGATCGGGCGTGCAGGCGAGCGTCCTCGACCAGCACGTGGTCCGCGTGACGCTGACCGCCCCGCTGGCCGGCCCGGTGTCCTTCCGGTACACGGTGTCGAACGGACTGGCCTCGGCGACCGGCACGGTGACCGTCGTCGAGATCCCGGAGCCGGACCGCATCCAGCCGCCGGTGGCCCAGCCGGACACGGCGACGGTCCGCGTCGGGGACGTGACGGACATCGACGTCCTCGCGAACGACACCCAGCCCGAGGGCGGCTCGCTGACGCTGCTGCCCGACCTGGTGCAGGACGTCCCGGGCGGCAGCGGCCTGCTGTTCGTGTCGGGCGACCGGCTCCGGTACCTCGCACCGACCACGCCGGGCACGTACACGGCGGCCTACCGTGTCGCCGGCCCGGACGGGCAGACCGCCGACGCGACCGTCTCCATCTCGGTCCGCGACCGCGACCGGACGACGAACAGCGCCCCGGTGCCCCAGACGGTGACGGCCCGCGTCGTCGCCGGGCAGACGGTCCGGATCGCGGTGCCCCTCGCCGACACCGACCCGGACGGCGACTCCGTACAGCTCGTCGGCGTCGGGTCGAACCCGGAGAAGGGCGCTGTCACGGAGGTCACGACGGATGCGCTGACGTACGAGGCCGGCGACTACTCCGCCGGCACGGACGAGTTCACGTACACGGTGGTCGACGCTCTCGGCGCCCGCGCCACCGGAACGGTCCGCGTCGGCATCGCGCCGCGTGCCGACCGGGCTTCGGACCCGGTCGCGCAGGCCGACCGCGTCACGATCCGGCCCGGTGGCACCGTGACGGTCCGGGTCCTGCAGAACGACTCGGACCCCGAGGGCGGGCGGCTCCGCGTCGCGTCCGCCGAGCCGACGGGGTCGGGCGTGCGGGCCCGGGTCCTCGGCGGCGAGACGGTGCGCGTCACGCCGCCCGCGTCCGCGCGCGCGGGTGACTTCGCCGTCCTGTACACCGTGACGAACGAGCGGGCCGGGTCCAGCACCGCCTTCCTCACCGTCACGGTGGACCCCGACGCGTCGCCGCTCCGGCCCGAGGTCGACGACACCGTGCTCGACCTGCAGGACGTCCTCGGGCGCGACTCCGTCACGGTCGACGTGCTCCGGAACGTGTTCGCGGCCGAGGGCACGCGCGCGGACCTCCGGGTCGGCCTCGTCGGTGGCCACCGGAGCGGCGCCCGCGTCACCGACGACGACCGGATCGCGGTGCGGATCACGGCACGGTCGCAGGTGATCCCGTTCTCGGTGGCCCTGCGCGACCAGCCGGACATCGTCTCGCTCGGCTTCGTCCACGTGCCCGGCACCGACGACGCCCTGCCCCAGGTCGACCGGTCCGCGCCCGCCGTCACGGTGCGGAGCGAGTCGACGGTGCGGATCCCGCTCGACCGCTACGTCGTGACCGCCACCGGTCGCACCGCGACGCTGACCGACCGCGGTGCCGTGAAGGCCACCCACGCCAGCGGCGGCTCGCTCGTCGTCGACCGCTCGACGCTGCAGTTCACCTCCGCCGAGCTGTACTACGGCAACGCGTCGATCTCGTTCGAGGTCACCGACGGCTCGGACGCCGACGGCGGCAAGGGGCGGGTGGCGACCCTGGTCCTGCCGATCACCGTCACGCCCCGGTCGAACCAGCCGCCGGCGCTGAGCGGAACCACCCTCGAGCTCCAGCCGGGTGACACCCGCACACTCGACCTCACGAAGCTCACCGACTACCCGTACCCGGCCGACCTGCCGGAGCTGCGGTACTCGGTGGTCGACCGACCGGGTGGCGGCACCACCGCCTCGGTGACCGGGCAGCGCCTCACCGTGCGGGTGCCGGAGTCCGCACGGACCGGGACGAGCACCTCCGTCGGCGTCGGCGTCGCGGACGCGACCAACGCCGGTCGCGCGGGCCGGATCGTCGTCGACGTCGTGACCTCGACCCGACCGCTCGTGCAGCCCGCGCCGGACAGCGCCGTCGTCGCCCGTGGCACGACCACGACGGTCGACGTCCTGGCGAACGACCGGCCGACGAACCCGTTCCCCGGCGAGCCGCTCCGCGTGACCGACATCCGCGGGCTCGGCGGCGGGCTGCCGTCCGGCGTCTCGGTGACCCCGAGTGCCGACCGCTCGCGCCTCCGCGTGACGGTCGCGCGTGACGCGAGGCCGGTCGACGCGCACCTGCAGTACCGCGTCGCCGACGTCACCGGGGACACGGCACGGTCCGTGTGGGGCGACGTCACGATCTCGGTGCAGGACGTGCCCGACGCGCCCGGGACCCCGACCCGGACCGGGTCGTCCGAGGGCGGCCGCGTGACGCTCTCCTGGTCGACCCCGCGGGCGAACAACTCGGCGATCACCGGCTACCGGGTGACGGGGACGAACGGCGTGTCACAGGACTGCGGCACCGCGACCGTCTGCACGGTCACGGGACTCGACCCGACGGCGTCCTACCGGTTCTCCGTCACCGCCGCGAACGCCGTCGGTCGGTCGGACTCGTCCGCGCAGTCGGCCGCGATGAGCGCGGACTTCGTGCCCGCGGCACCGACCGGCACGACGGTCGCCCCCGACCGCACCACGCCGAACCGGCTCGACGTCCGCTGGGACGCCGTGCCGCGTCCGTCGCGGGGGAGCCTCGTCGACCAGTACGTGGTCACCGTCGCCGGGCCGGGGCTCAGCACCACGAAGACCGTCCGCGGTGCCACCGCCACGACCTTCGACGGTGCCCTCAGCGGTGCGACGTACGCGGTCACGGTCTCGGCACGGAACGACGCGGCCCGCGACGGCACCGCCGTGCAGTGGAACACCGGTTCCGCGACGGGCGCCGCGGTCGGGACGCCCGGGACCGTCACCGCCCTCAGCGCCTCGACCGGCAGCACGCCCGACACCGACGGGCGGTCCACCGTGACCGTGACCTGGGGCGCGGCGGACGGCCAGGGCGGCAGCGGGCCGTCGTACGCCGCGTACCGGATCGCGGCGGGCTCGACGCCGACCTGCCGGAGCCTCGCCGGGGAGACGCCCGTCGGGACGGCGTCCGGCGCCGTCGACCGGGGCGTGCCGGCCGGCGTGACGCGGTACGCGGTCGTCGCCGACAACGGCCTGTTCTGCAGCGTGGCCGTCACGGACACGGTCGCCTACGAACGGCCCGCGGCTCCGGTCGCTCCGTCGGTCGGCCTCGTCGCGTCAGGCCAGCCGAACCGCGTCGACGCGCGCGTCACGGCCCCGACCACGAAGGTCGACCACTACCGCCTCGACACCGGGAGCGGGACGGTCGACCTGGCGCCCGGTGACTCCTGGACCGGTGTCCCCGGTGCCGGGTCGCGCAACACCGCCGTGAAGGTCGCCCTGCAAGCGTGTGGTGCCCCTGGTGACGCGTTCTGCTCGGACCGGACCTCCGCGACCGCGGGCGCCCTCGACCTGTCCGCGTCCGTGACGACGGCGGCGCAGGGGCACCCGATCGTGGTGAGCGGCCCGGACGGCAGCGCCGTCGGATCGGTCCGCTACACCGCCACCTGGTACGACGCGGACGGCACGGTCCTGCCCGTGGGGGACGGCAACCCGTGGGACGGGTCCAGCGTCGGGCCCACCCCGCCGACGGACGCCTCGACGGTGTCGGTCCGGGCGTCCGTGACCACGTCGTTCGACGCGGACCTGACCCGTACAGGCACCGACTCCGACCCCGTCGAGGTCGGCCCCGACCCGGACGCACCCGCGCCCGACCCCGCACCGATCCCGGGACAGGGCGACCCACCGGGGACGGGCGACCCGCCCGGCCAGGGCGCGTCCGGCTGACCGCCGGGCCGCCCCGCGGGCAGACACGGCTCGTCAGCCGTGCCCCGCCAGGCCGCGACGACCCGGACCGCGACGACCCAGACCCCACCGACCCGGCCCGCAGCACCCCGCCAACCGCACTCCGCCAGTCCGCACCCCGCCAGCCCGCACTCCGCCAGCCCGCACTCCGCCAGCCCGCACCCCGCCCGACCCGACGAGGAACGACCCGCATGACCATGACCCCGGAGCAGGCCACCCGCTTCGCCGACGTCGCCGCCCGCATCGTGACGAACGTCGAGCAGGTGCTCCTCGGCAAGGCCTTCGTGATCCGCCTGGCGGTCACCGCGATGCTCAGCGAGGGGCACCTGCTGCTCGAGGACGTCCCGGGCACCGGCAAGACGAGCCTCGCCCGAGCCCTCGCGCAGAGCGTGCAGGGCGTGACGAGCCGCATCCAGTTCACGCCCGACCTGCTGCCCGGCGACATCACCGGCATCAGCGTCTACGACCAGCGCGCGCAGGAGTTCGAGTTCCACCGCGGGCCCGTCTTCGCCAACGTCGTCCTCGCGGACGAGATCAACCGCGCCAGCCCGAAGACCCAGTCCGCACTCCTCGAGGCGATGGAGGAGTCCGCCGTCACGGTCGACGGCGTCAGCCACCGCCTCGGCGCGCCGTTCATGGTGATCGCCACGCAGAACCCGGTCGAGCAGGCCGGCACGTACCGGCTCCCCGAGGCGCAGCTCGACCGCTTCCTCATGAAGACCTCGATCGGCTACCCGGACCACGCTGCGACCGTCCGCATCCTCGAGACGTCCTCGGCGCCGTCCGCCGCCGTCCCGCTCGCGAGCGTCGTCCCCGCCGCCAGCGTCACCGAACTCGCCGCGCTCGCCCGCACCGTGCACGTCGACCCGGTCATCGCCGACTACGTCGCTCGTCTGGT
This sequence comes from Curtobacterium sp. MCBD17_023, assembly GCF_003224415.1. NCBI lineage: Bacteria > Bacillati > Actinomycetota > Actinomycetes > Micrococcales > Microbacteriaceae > Curtobacterium > Curtobacterium sp. MCBD17_023. Next base: position 50,746 of record NZ_QKLJ01000008.1, on the reverse strand, counting down.
CGACGCGACCCGCGCCGCAGGCGAGGTCCGACTCGGCGTCAGCGTCCGCGGTGCCATGGGCCTCGTCCGCGCCGCACGCGTCTACGCCGCGGTGCAGGGGCGCCACTACGTCACACCGGACGACGTCAAGGCGTTGGCCGAGCCGGTGCTCGCCCACCGCCTCGTCCTGGACGCCGAGGCGGAGTTCGACGGCGTCAGCGCGTCGAGCGTCATCGGACAGATCCTCGTCGAGACGCCGCCGCCCGCGGACCGGACGCCGCGGTGACCGACCGCCGGCCCGTCGCCACGCGCTCGCGTCGCCCGTCCGCGACGCGGTCGCGTCGTGCCACGGTCGACGGTCGCACCGGGACGGTCGCCGGCATGACGAACGTCCGGACCCGTCTGGTCGGTGACCGCGACGGCGTCGCCGCCGAGGCGGTCGTCGGTGTCGTCCGCGTGTGGCGCACGGCCGGGAGGCTCGTCACGCGTGTCCGGGACGAGGTCGCCGCCGTCGTCACCGGGCTCGGCTGGACCGTGCTCGCACTGACCGTCGTCGCGTTCGTCGTCGGGTACCGGTTCGGCCTCCGCGAGGTCGTCGTCGTCGGGTGGGCCGGCGCGGTCCTCGCCGTCGTGGCGGCGGTGGCGCTCGTCGGGCGGTCGCGCCTCGTCGTGGGCATGACCCTCCCGCAGCACCGCGTCGCGGTCGGCGACCCCGCCGAGGTGACCGTCACCGCCGAGAACCCCACGCGCCTCCCGTCCGTGCCCACGACGCTCGAACTGCCGGTCGGCAACGGGCTCGTCGACGTGGCGGTGCCGGTCGTCGCGCCGCACGGGACCCACGTCCGCCGGGTGCCGGTGCCGACCATGCGCCGCGGTGTCCTCGACGTCGGTCCCGTCACCGGCGTCCGTGCCGACCCGGTCGGGCTCGTCCGACGGGAGCTCGTCTGGGCCGAGCAGGAACAGGTCATCGTCCACCCGCGCACGGTCGCGATCCCCTCCACGAGCACCGGCCTGGTGCGGGACCTCGAGGGGCAGGCGACGAACGACCTGTCCCCGGCCGACATCGCCTTCCACGCCGTCCGCGAGTACATGCCCGGAGACGACCCGCGCACCATCCACTGGAAGTCGACGGCGAAGACCGGCGCGTTCATGGTGCGGCAGTTCGAGGACACGCGTCGGTCGCACCTCGTCGTCGCCCTCGGGGTCTCGGACACCGAGTACCGCGACGAGGACGAGTTCGAGCTGGCCGTCAGCGCCGCCGCCTCGCTCGGCACTCGAGCGGTCCGGGACGGCCGAGAGGTCACCGTCGTGGTGTCCGAACGCACCCCCGAGTTCGCGAAGCGCCCGGTGTACGCGCTCGAGTCACTGCCGACCGTCACGCCGACGCGGCTGCTCGACGCCTTCGCGAGCGTCGGCCTCGCCGAGGCATGCCTGCCGGTCGCCGAGGTCGCGCGACTCGTCGGGCGGGACGCGGCAGGCATCTCGGTCGCCTTCCTGGTCGTCGGCAGCGCGGTCGGCCTGCCCGCCCTCCGCCTCGCGGCGACGCGGTTCCCGGTCGGGGTCGAGGTCGTCGCCGTCGTGTGCGAGCCCGAGGCCGTCCCGCGCTCGGTCCGGGTCGCCGGACTGACCGTGCTGACGATCGGGTACCTCGAGGACCTCCGGCACGCGCTGCACCGGTCGGCTGCCGCATGACGACGACGCCCCTCCGCGAACGGCCCCGCGGCGCCGAACGTCGACCGCCGGCGCGTCGTCGTCGTCCCGTCGGGCGCCTCGTCGCGGGCACCGCGGCCGTCTGGGTCCTCGTCGCCCTGGCGAGCGTCGCCTGGTGGCCCGTGCACCGCGACGGCGCGATGGTCGTCGCCGGCACGACGGCCGTGGTGGTCGGGACCCTCGTGGCGCTCCTCGGCCTCGTCCTCCGGCTGCCGGCGGCCGCGGTCGCGGTGCTCACCGTCGTCGGCTTCGTCGTCACCGGGGTGCCCGCGGCCGTCCCGGACCGCGCGGACGGGGTCCTCCCGACCGGACCGGGCGTCGTGGACCTCCTCGCCGGCGTCGCGCTCGGGTGGCGGCAGCTCGTGACCGTCAGCCTGCCGGTCGGGTCCTACGAGGCGCTGCTCGTGCCGTACTTCGTGACGGCCCTCCTCGCGACGGTGGTGGGCGTGACGGTCGCGACCCGGGCCTCCCGTCCGGAGGCGGCGGGGCTGGCACCGCTCGTGGTCTTCGCCGCGGGGGTGGCGGTCGGACCGACCCGGTTGGCCACCTCGGTCGCCCTGGCGGTCGCGCTCGTGGGTGCCGCACTGGTCTGGGCGCTCAGCGTCCGGCACGTCCGGCGGGCCACGACGGTCGCCGAGACCGTCGGCCAGCCCGTCCCGGTGCTCCGGGCGGTCGTGCGGCCGGCGCTCGTCGGGACCGCGACGATCGCGGCGGCGGCCCTCGTCGCGACCGGGCTCGGGCTCCTCGTCCCGCCGTCGACGGGCCGGACCGTGGCACGGACCGACGTCGTGCGGCCGTTCGACCCGCGCGACCACGTCAGCCCGCTGAGCGGCTTCCGCGCCTACCAGGAGGACGACCAGGTCGACGTCCCGCAGCTCACCGTCACCGGCCTGCCGCGCGGCGGCTTCGTCCGGATCGCGACCCTCGACACCTACGACGGCGTCGTCTACCGCGTGGGTGGCCCGGACGGCGCCACCGCGTCCGGGACGTTCGAGCGCGTCCCGACCTCGGTCGACGTGTCCGGTGTCCGCGGCACGCGCGTCAGGGTGGGCGTCACGGTCGACGGGTACCGGGACGTCTGGCTGCCCACCGTCGGCGACCTCGAGACGGTGACCTTCCAGGGACGCACCGCGGACCGGGACCGCACCGGGTTCTTCTACGACCGCGCGACCAGCACGGGTGCGCTCGTCGGCGGCGTCTCCGCGGGCACCCGCTACACGCTCTCCGCGGTCCTGCCCGCCCAGCCGTCCGAGCGCCAACTCACGGCGGCCCGCCCCGGGACGGCCTCGGTGCCGACGCCACGGGCCGTGCCGGACGCGGTCCGGGACGCCGTGCAGGCCGTGTCCGAGCCCGGCGCGTCCGACGGGGCCCGACTCGTCGCAGCGCTCTCGGCCCTGGCCCGCACCGGGTACGTGAGCCACGGCGTCGGCGACGACCGCGCGAGCCGGTCCGGGCACGGGGCCGACCGCATCGAGGAGCTGCTCACCGGCCAGCCCGTGGTGGGGGACCAGGAGCAGTACGCCGTCGCGGCCGCGCTCATGGCGCAGCAGATCGGCTTCCCGGCGCGGGTCGTCATGGGGTTCACGGCGGGCGGTGACTCCGGGACGACGCCCGCCACCGGTGCCGGTGGCCGCACGACGTTCCGGGGGAGTGACGTCACGGCACGCATCGAGGTGGACACGGCCGAGTACGGGTGGGTCCTGCTCGACCCGAACCCCGTCGTCCGGGAGATCCCCGAGGAGTCCGACCAGACGCCGCAGCCCGTCACCCGTCCCGAGACCATCGTCCCGCCGCCGCCCGCGGAACCCCAGGTGCAGGAGCAGCAGACGCCGCCGCAGGCCGACCCGGACGCCCCGCCCGCGCGTCCGTTCTGGCTGCAGCTGCTCCTCGCGGTGCTGCCGTGGGCACTGGGCGTGCTCGGGGTCGCGGCGCTCGTGCTCCTGCCGGTCCTCGTCGTGCTCGTCCTGAAGCGCCTCCGCCGTCGGCGTCGCCGCCGTGCCCCGGCCGCGCGGGCCCGGGTCGTCGGCGCCTGGGACGAGTACCGGGACGCCCTGCTCGACCACGGTCACGCGGTCGCCGCCACCGCCACCCGGCGCGAGGTCGCGGTGGCAGCACCGGGTGACGCCGCGACCGGCCTCTCGGCCCTGGCGGACCGGGCGGTCTTCGGGCCGTCGGACGTCGACGACCGGACGGCGGACCGGATGTGGGACGCGACCGACGCGGCCGTGGCCGAGCTGCGGTCCGGGCGGACGCGACGGGAGCGGTTCCGCGCCGCCGTCTCGGTGCGTTCACTCCGCTCCGGCCGCTGGGTCCGCTGACTCCGGACGAGCGGAGGGCGCTCGGAGCGGCGGTGACTACGATGTCGGGAGGCCGGAACCACCTGACGGACGGTCGGACGAGGACAGAGGCACCCTGTGATCAGATGCGAACACTGCGGATCGACGCTCCCGGACGGAGCGATCTTCTGCGGTGAGTGCGGACGAGCCGTCACGACCTCGGCAGCGCGTCGCACCGCACCCGCGGAAGCCGTCGACCGTGGCACCCCACCCCCGTTGCAGCAGCCCGGCGTCCCCGGACGCGGGGTCGATCCCGCTGCCGACGGCTGGCTGCCCGAGTCCACCCTCGACCCGGCCACGCGCGCATGGCTGACCGGTGCCGACCACGGCGCGTCCCCGGTCGCGGACGCCACGACGGCGGGTCGCCAGGACCGGACCGGGACGGAGCACCAGGACCACGACGCTCCCGGCTCCCCGCGAGCGGGCTCCGGGCAGGCGGACGCCTCCGTCGATCGGGGCACTCCCGCAGCGGACGACCTCGCCCCGCGGAGCGCGCCGTCGCACGTGCACGGTTCCGGAACCGGTCTCGGCGACTGGACCGGACGCTCGACCGAGGGTCCCGGAGCGGAACCCGTCGAACCGACGCTCGACCCCGATGCCTTCCCCGCCGAGACGCTCGCGCCGCAGGACGACCCGGAGGTCCAGCGCGCCGACGCCTGGGACGAGCGCGGAGCGGCGGACCAGGGGGACACGCCCCCGTCGACAGGGGCCGGGTCGGCCGTCGTCGAGCCGGTCTGGTCACCGCCGTCGACGCCCGCCGCCCCTCCGACCGGACCGTCCTGGTGGATCGGTCGCGCCCCGTCCGCCGAGGCGACGAGCGAGCAGACGACTCCCGGGGGGACCGGCGACGACGCGGGCGTGCAGCGGACGGACGATGCGCCGCGGCCGGGCGACACCGCGGTCTTCCAGCTGCCGGCCGAGCGCCGGGCTCCGCGCCCCACACCGCTCGTCGCCCCGGGCAGCCAGAGCACGGTCTGCCACGTCTGCGGCCACACCCTCGAGCCGGACGACATCTTCTGTGAGGAGTGCGGATCGGTCCGCCCCGCCGTGACCGCCGCCTTCACGGGGCCGGTGATGCCCCTCCCGCTCGCCCGCCCGGACTGGGCCGCCGACGAGGACGCCCTCCGCAGCGCCGTCTCCGACGCCCACGACCTGACCGAGGAGTCGGACGGACTGCCGGACGCGGACTCCGGCGAGCTCCCCGACGCGGACGACGACGCCGCCCGCAGCGGTCCGGACGCGGACGGCCGGGACGACGTCGCCCCTGGTGGGCGCGACGGCGCCGAGACACCCGATGCCTCCGGTGCTGTCGACCCGTCCGACGACCGGGACGCGTCGGCGGGTCGCGACGGCCACGAGGAGCTCGACGACCGCGGTCCGGACAGCGGTCCGGTGAGCACGAGCACCCCGCGAGCCCCTGCCGCCGCGGACTCGGATGCGGCTGGTCGCCCCTCCTCCACCTCCGACGACGCGCACGACGACGGCGCCGCTGGTCACGACGACGGCGCTGGTCACGATGACTGCGCTGGTCACGATGACGGCGCCGGCCAGGCCGGGACCCACGGGACGACGGACGTCGTGCCGGGCGACGCCGCCGACGACCGCGGTGCGGCCCGTTCGGCTGGAGCGTCCGACGTACAACCCGATGAGTCGGTCAGTGCGCGGTCCGTCGACCGTGCCGACCGACCCGGCGCGGAGGCCCTGCCCGGCACGAGCCCCCGGCTCACGACCGACGGTGCTCCCGTCCCGCCGGTCGCCGCCCCGCTCCCGCTGGTCGCCGCCCCGCTCCCGCCGGTCGCCCAGCCGCGGTCCGGCGGGACCGAGGCGACCGGTGCCGCCGTTCCGACGGACCACGACGCGGGCCCGGACGAGGACGTCGAGGAGACCCGGATCGTGTCCCGCGCACCCGCGCAGGCTCCGTTCCTGCTGCACTTCAGCACGGGCGAGCGCCTCGGCGTGCACGGGTCCGCACTGCTCGGCCGACTCCCGCGCCCCGAAGCCGACGAGCAGTTCGACGGCCTGCTGACGATCCGCGACCCGGGCAAGTCCGTCTCGAAGACCCACCTGGAACTCGGGCGGGACGGTGACGACCTCTGGGTCTCCGACCGCTACTCGGGCAACGGCACGATGATCCGGCACATCGACGGGTCGATCCGGCGGTGCGAGCCCGGACGGCGGTACCGCGTCGAGCGCGGCGCACGCGTCGACATCGGGGAGCAGTTCTTCCTCGTCCAGTGAGGTCGGGCCGGTGCGCGCGCAGCACCGACCCGTGTCGGGACCGCTCGTCCACGACCGACCTGCTCCGCGCCGGTTCTCCACAGCGGCCCGGAGCGAGCACCGCGCAACGGTCAGGTGCGGTGCGATGGGTGCATGGACCCGCGGACCGCTCGGAGCGTCGCCTTGGCCGTCGCCATCCTCGTGACGGTCTGGGCCGTCGTGTCCACCGGCGACGACCGGACGGTGCTGCTCGTGGCGGCGGCCGTCGTCGCGGTGCTCGGTCTCGCGGCGCGACCGGCTGACGGTTCTCCGCGAGCACCGACGGTCGTCGTCCCGCCAGGCCCGGCTGCCGGTCCCGCGGACGACCGGTGCGGCGGCGAGGCATCGGCGGCCGGTCCCGCGGACGACCGGTGCGGCGAGACCGGGCCAGACGCGGACGTCTGCGCGTTCCCGCCGACACCGGGTGGGGAACTGGTCGCCGGGCGGGACCCCGCGGGCCGGATCGTCACGGTCGACGCTGCCGGCGGAGTCGTCGTGCGTGGTCGCGGCGCGCTGGCCCGCGCCGTCTTCGAAGCCCTCGTTGACCAGCTCGAGAGCCTCGTGCCGCGCGCCGGACCGGACGTGCCCGGCGCAGAGCTCCGTGTCGCGGCGGACACGGGCGTGCTCGGCCGCCGCACCGTCCGCGCCGGGCTCCCCGAGGGGCACGCGGCGGCGGCGGCGGTCGACGACGACGGTGCCCTGCTCGGGACCGTCGTCCTGGTCCCCGGGCTCGCGGCCACCCCGCGCCGGACGGGTGCCGTCGTGGAGGTGACGCGCTACGGGTGCCGGCTGACCGGGAGACACCGGGCCGGGGGCACCGCGGACACCGCCGAGGACGACGACGTCGGGACGGTCATCATGCCGACGCTGCCGCTCCTCGTGCTCTCCGCGGACGAGCGCTCGTCCCTCGCCGACGACCACAGCGGGCCCGGGTGGGGGACCGAGAGGGCGTCGGCTTCCCCGGTCGGGTCCGGGACGTGTCCATCCGGCCCGGTGCGTCCGGAGGGCCGGTCTCGTCGCCCCCGGTCAGTTCAGCGGAGACCCGCTCCGACGCGGACCGCGCCGACCGGCAGACCGCCACCGAGGACACGCTCGCCGGTCGCCTGCAGCACCTCGTCCGCGGCGACGGCGTCGACCAGGTCGTTGCGGACGAGCAGCGTCAGGGCCGCGAGCGTCCCGGCACGGAGGGCTCCGTCGAGCACCTTGACGGCGACGGCCGGCCCGCCCGGCACACCCATCACCATGACGCCCTCCGCCCCGAGCTTCGCGAGGAGACCGAGTCGTTCGATGGTGACGGTGTTCGCCCGCCCGACGCCGTCGATCGCCCACGGATCCGCCAGGACCGCGTCGGTCAGGGCGGCGGAGTCCTCGTCAGCACGCGCCACGACCCCGGCGATGCCCCGCGCCAGTCCGGTGAGGGTGAGCGGGAACACCGGTGCGCCGCAGCCGTCGGTCCCGACGACGTCGACGACCTCGCCGGTGGCGTCCTCCACCGTGCTCCGGACCGCCTGCTGCAGCGGGTGCTCGATGTCGAGGTACGTCGCCTCGTCCCACCCGTGCACCCGGCACGCGGCGAGCATGCCGGCGTGCTTGCCCGAGCAGTTCATCGCCAGCCGACGGGGACCCGTCATGCTCCGGGCGGTGTCCCGGTCGAACGGCAGGTCGGGCGGGCACCCGAGGTCCTCCTCGACGTGGTCGAAGCGCTCGAGCATCCGCATCGCGAGGGACTGGTGGGACGGTGTCCCGGCGTGACTCGCCGTCGTCATCACCAGCTCCGCGCCCGAGAAGAGCGCCCCGGCACGTCGGACCGCCAGCGCCTGCAGGGGCTTCATCGTCGAACGGGGGTAGATGCTGGCGCCCACGTCGCCGACGGCGTCGAGCACGGTGCCGTCCGCGCCGACGACGACGCCCGCGCCGACGTGACGGCTCTCGTCGAAGCCGGACCGTTCGAGGACGGCCAGTTCGACCGAGCCGTCGGCGGTGAGAGGATGACGGTCGGTGCTGGTGGCCGTGCGCATGGCGCGATCCTACCGACGACCCACACGACGAGAGGACCGCGATGAACGACCACTCCTACGAGGTCTCCGTCCACTGGACCGGCGACCGGGGGACCGGCACGAGCGGGCACCGCGACTACGGACGCGAGCACGTCGTCAGCGCCGCGGGCAAGCCGGACGTCCCCGGCAGCGCCGACCCGACGTTCCGCGGGGACCGCGACCGGTGGAACCCCGAGGAGCTCGTCCTCGCCGCCCTGAGCCAGTGCCACATGCTCAGCTACCTGCACGTCGCCGTGACCACGGGCTTCACGGTGGTCGCGTACGAGGACCGTGCCACGGCCGGTCTCGACCTCCACCGCGACGGCTCGGGCGAACTCACGGGTGCGGTCCTCCGTCCCCTCGTGACGATCCGCGAGGCGGACCGGGTGGCGGACGCACGGGCGGCACACGCCGAAGCGAACCGGCTGTGCTTCATCGCGCGGTCCGTCGCGTTCCCCGTCCACCACGAGCCCGAGATCGTCGTCCTCGGAGCCGACGCATCGGTGGGTACGGCAGGATGACCCGTGTGAAGCGTCTCCGCCTGCTCCCGATCGCCCTCGTGCCCGCCGTGATCCTCGGCCTCGCAGCCTGCTCGGGGTCCGGCTCCTCGGACGCCTCGGCCTCCGCATCGTCCACCCCGAAGGCCACGACCGCGCCGATCACGTCGTGCCCGAAGCCGGGCGGAGCGTCGGACTCGATCGACGCCACGGGCGACGTCGGTGGTTCCCGGGCGCCGAAGGTGACGTTCGACGACGGCCTCACCGCCGACCCGCCGCAGGCGACCCGCACCGTGAAGGGCACGGGCGCCGCACTCGCCGAGGGCGACTTCGTCCAGGTCGCGTACTCCGCGTACGACGCGAAGGACGCGAAGAACCTCGTGACCGTCGGCTTCGACCAGGGGAACCCCCAGGTCCTCTCCGTGGGCGGCACCGGCTTCGGCGCCCTCCTCGCCTGTGCGCACGTCGGTGACCGCGTCGCCGTCGTCGGTCAGGCCGCCGCACTCGGCTTCAACACGAGCGGGTCGATCGTTGTCGTCGCGGACGTCGTCGAGCAGACCCCGACCAAGTCGACCGGCACGCCGCAGGACCAGGACCCGGCGCTCCCCACGGTCGAGGACAAGGCGGACGGCGAGCCCGAGATCACCATCCCGGACACCGACGCACCCACGAAGACCACGGCTGAGGTCATCAAGCAGGGCGACGGTGACGTCATCGAGGACGGCGACACCGCGCTCGTGCAGTACAAGGGCGTCGCGTACAAGGGCGGCAAGGAGTTCGACTCCTCGTGGTCGAAGGGCTCGCCGACCACCTTCACGATCTCGAACAGCGGGCTCATCCCCGGGTTCGTCAAGGGACTGGTCGGGCAGAAGATCGGTTCGCAGGTCATGATCGTCGTCACGCCGGAGGACGGCTACGGCGCCAACCCGCCGGAGGGCTCGGGCATCCCCGCGAACGCGACCCTCGTGTTCGTCGTCGACCTGCTGGCCAAGGGCTGAGCCCGGTGTCGGGCCGCCGCCGGGTCGTCCTCCTCGGCAGCACGGGGTCGATCGGCACGCAGGCGCTCGACGTCATCGAGCGGAACCCCGACCGCTTCGAGCTCGTCGGGCTGACCGCGGGCACGGACACCGCCACCCTCGCCGAGCAGGCCGACCGGTACGGCGTCCGCGACACCGCGCTCGGGGCCGCCGACGCGGAACGACTCGTCCGCAGCGTCGAGGCCGACGTCGTGCTCAACGGGATCACCGGATCCGTCGGGCTCGGTCCGACCCTCGCGGTCCTCGAGACCGGCGCGACGCTCGCGCTGGCGAACAAGGAGAGCCTCATCGTCGGGGGCCCGCTCGTGCAGGCCGCCGCGGCACCCGGGCAGATCGTCCCGGTCGACAGCGAGCACTCCGCGATCGCCCAGGCGCTCCGATCGGGCACCGACGCCGAGGTCCGTCGGCTCGTCCTCACCGCGAGCGGCGGTCCGTTCCGCGGGCGCTCGCGGAACGACCTCGTGGACGTCACACCGGCGCAGGCGCTCGCCCACCCGACGTGGGACATGGGCCTCGTGGTGACCACGAACTCGGCGACCCTGGTGAACAAGGGCCTCGAGGTCATCGAGGCGCACCTGCTCTTCGGCGTCCCCTACGACCGCATCGACGTCACCGTGCACGCGCAGTCGGTCGTGCACTCGATGGTGGAGTTCGTCGACGGCTCGACCATCGCGCAGGCGTCTCCGCCGGACATGCGGCTGCCGATCGCCCTCGGCCTCGCCTGGCCCGACCGGGTCCCGCACGTCGGCGTGCCGCTGGACTGGACGACCGCGAGCACGTGGACGTTCGAGCCGCTCGACGCCGCCGCCTTCGGCGCCGTCGACCTCGCCAAGCGGGTGGGCTCGCTCGGCGGCACCTTCCCCGCCGTGTTCAACGCCGCCAACGAGCAGGCCGTCGCCGCCTTCCACGCGGGGGCGATCGGGTTCCTCGACATCGTCGACACGGTGGCGCGGGTCGTCGACGACCACACGGCGGGGGAGCCGTCGCTCGACGGCGTCCTCGCCGCGGAGCGGTGGGCCCGCCAGCAGGCCGACCGCATCCTCGCCCGCTGACGCGCGCCGGGCCTCCCGTCGGTCGCTCCGACCGGGAGGCACGCAGCACCACCCAGGTCGCTCACGGCTTTCGTCATGGCGAGCGTCCCGTACCCTTTCCCGGTGACCGTCGGAACCGTCCTGCTCTTCGTCCTCGGCGTCGTCGTCTTCGTCATCGGGCTGCTGGTGTCGATCGGCCTCCACGAGCTCGGCCACCTGGCCTTCGCGAAGCTCTTCAACGTCAAGGTGACCCAGTACTCGCTCGGGTTCGGCAAGGCGATCTGGTCCTTCCGGCGCGGCGAGACCGAGTACGGCATCCGGCCGATCCTGCTCGGCGGGTACATCTCCATGGTCGGCATGCTCAAGCCGCGTGCCTCCGGGCGGGAGATCACGAACACCGGCATGTACTCGGCGTTCGTGCAGGACGCCCGGGCCGCGAGTGCCGAGCAGATCGCGGAGTCCGGCGGCGACGACTCCCGGGCCTTCTACCGGCTCACCCCCTGGAAGCGGATCATCGTGATGGTCGCCGGGCCGGCGATGAACCTGGTGATCGGGATCCTGCTGTTCGGGGTGCTGCTCGTCGGGTTCGGTGCACCGACCACGACGTTCACCTCGAGTGTCGACTGCGTCCTGCCGACGAGTGCCCGGACGACCTGCGCCGACGGCGACGCGGTGTCCCCGGCGAAGGAGGCCGGCATCCGAGCGGGCGACGTGGTGGTCGCCGTCGACGGCCGCCGCAACCCCACGATCACCCAGGTCTCCGACCTCTTCCAGCGCTCCGCGGGCGAGCAGGTCACCGTGGTCGTCGAGCGGGACGGCACCGAACGCACCCTGCAGGTCACCCCGCAGCTCGCCATCCGCGACGTCTACACGGAGGACGGGTCGGTCGCGAAGGACAGCGACGGGACCACGAAGACCGAGCGCGTCGGCGTCGTCGGGGTGAGCATCGGACAGACACTCGTCCGGCAGTCGCCCGCCGCGGTGCTCCCCGCGACCGGCGCACAGATCGCTGCCTCGGCGCACCTCATCGTCGACCTGCCGCAGCGGCTCGTCGCCGTCTGGAACGCCGCGTTCGGGGCGCAGGAACGCTCCCAGGACAGTCCGGTGTCGGTCGTCGGCGTCGGCCGGGCGATCGGCACGGTGTCCTCGATGAGCGGCGTGCCCGTGGTCGACAAGGTGTACACGATCCTGGGGCTGCTGGCCTCGCTCAACATCGGCCTGTTCGTGCTGAACATGGTGCCGCTCCTCCCACTGGACGGCGGGCACATCGCCGGGGCCATCTGGGAAGCGGTCAAGCGCCGTGCCTTCCGGCTCTTCGGCAAGGCCGACCCGGGGCCGATCGACCTGGCGAAGACGATGCCGCTCACGATGGTCGTGGTCGTCCTGCTCGCCGGCATGAGCGCGCTGCTCATCTACGCCGACCTGGTCCGACCGGTGGACCTGTTCGGGTAGCGCCGGAGCCGCGCGTCGGACCACTACGCTGGCGCGCATGAGCGCAGAACCCGTCGCCCGACCGGAGCCGTCGAAGGCGTCGACCGCCGGGCGGACCCGGACCGTCGAACAGCAGGGCACCGACGTCATCGGTGAGGCTGAGCGCAAGGGCCGTCCCCGCGGTCTCTTCTGGCCGTGGTTCGCCGCGAACATCTCGGTGCTCGGACTGGCCTACGGCTCGTTCGTCCTCGGCTTCGGCATCTCGCTCGCGCAGGCGACGGTGGTGTCGGTCATCGGCGTCGTGTTCTCGTTCCTGCTCTGTGGCATCGTCGCGATCGCCGGCAAGCGCGGGTCCGCCCCGACGATGGTGCTGAGCCGCGCGGCGTTCGGCGTCCGGGGCAACCGGTTGCCGTCCTTCCTCAGCTGGGTCCTCACCGTCGGGTGGGAGACCGCCCTCGCCTCGCTGGCGGTCCTCGCGACGTCCACGGTGTTCCGCGAGCTCGGGTGGGACGACGGCGTCGTCACGAAGGCGGTCGCCCTGGTGGTGGTCGCGGCACTCGTCATCGGGGCGGGGATCGCCGGGTTCGACGTGATCATGCGCCTGCAGACGTGGATCACGGTGGTCACCGCGGTGCTGACGGTGGTCTACGTGGTGTTGGCCGCGCCGTCGATCGACCTCGGGACCCTCGCCGACCTGCCGTCCGGCAGCGCCCAGAACGTCATCGGCGCCCTGGTGCTCGTGATGACCGGCTTCGGGCTCGGCTGGGTGAACGCGGCCGCCGACTACTCCCGGTACCTGCCGCGGTCCGCCTCGACGCGCGGCGTCGTCGGCTGGACGACGTTCGGTGGCGCGCTGGCCCCCGCGGTCCTCGTCGTCATCGGCGTCATGCTCGCCGGCTCGTCGACGGACCTGGACGCCGCGATCGGTGCCGACCCGATCGGCGCGCTGACGACCCTGCTGCCGGTCTGGTTCCTCGTCCCCTTCGCGGTGGTCGCGATCCTCGGTCTCGTCGGTGGTGCCGTCCTCGACATCTACTCGTCGGGTCTCGCCCTGCTCAGCGCGGGTGTGCGGATCCCTCGACCGGTCGCGGCGGGCGTCGACGGGGTGTTCATGATCGCGGGCGCGGTCTACGTGGTGTTCTTCGCGACGAGCTTCATCCAGCCGTTCCAGGCCTTCCTCGTGACGCTCGGTGTGCCCGTCGCAGCCTGGTGCGGTGTGTTCGTCGCAGACGTGCTGCTCCGGCGGCGGGCGTACGCGGAGGACGAGCTCGACACCCCGCGCGGCCGCTACGGCGACGTCCGCTGGACCGCGATCGCGCTGGTGGTCGTCGGCACCGTGCTCGGGTGGGGGCTCGTCACGAACACCTACGGCGTCCCGGCCTGGCTCAACTGGCAGGGCTTCCTGCTCGGCCCGTTCGGCCTCGGGGGACGTGACGGCGCCTGGGCCTACGCGAACCTCGGCGTCCTCGTCGCGCTGCTCGTCGGGTTCCTCGGGACGGTGTTGCTCGGCCGACGCGCGATCCGCCGCCAGGAGGCGCTGCCCGTCACCGAGCCGGTGTCCCGCGTCCCCGCGGACGAGCTGCGCCCGTGACGGCCGGACCAGCACGCGCGGACGCAGCGGCTCCCGACGGTCCGGACGCCGCCGACGCAACGGGCACGTCCGACGCACCCGACACCGCCGACGCGTGGCTCGTCGTCATCGACATGCAGCACGTCTTCACGGGTGACAGCCCCTGGGCGGCACCGCGCTACGCCGAGGCGTCCGCGGCGGTCGAGCGGCTCCTCCCGCGCTTCCGCGACCGCACGGTGCTCACCCGGTTCGTCGCCCCGGAGCACCCGTCCGGCGCGTGGCAGCCGTACTACCGCGACTGGCCCTTCGCCCTCGTTCCCGACGCCGACCCGTTGTACGCGCTCACGGAGCCGTTCGCAGCACTCGCGGCGGGTGGCGCCCCGGTCGTCACCGTGCCGACCTTCGGGAAGTGGGGGACGGACCTCCGACGGGTGACGGGGGAGCAGCCGCACCTCGTGCTCACCGGGGTCTCCACGGACTGCTGTGTGCTGTCGACCGCGCTCGCTGCGGCCGACGCCGGCGTCCGCGTCACGGTCGTGGCCGAGGCGTGCGCCGGCGCGAGTGACGACGACCACGCCCGCGCGCTCGATGCGATGCGCCTGTACGCCCCGCTCGTCACCGTCGTCGACTCCCTGTGAGCAGGCCGCACCGCGTTCCGTGGACGAGCGCGTAGAGTTCCCACCGTGCCCGCAGTGAACCTCGGAATGCCGAAGGCCCCCGAAACCCTGGCCCCGCGTCGCAAGTCCCGGCAGATCCGGGTCGGCAAGGTCCTGGTCGGTGGTGACGCCCCGGTGTCCGTGCAGTCGATGACCACGACGCCGACCACGAACATCAACGCGACCCTCCAGCAGATCGCCGAGCTCACCGCGTCCGGGTGCGACATCGTCCGCGTGGCCGTGCCGAGCCAGGACGACGCCGACGCGCTGCCGATCATCGCGAAGAAGTCGCAGATCCCGGTGATCGCGGACATCCACTTCCAGCCCAAGTACGTCTTCCAGGCCATCGACGCCGGGTGTGCCGCGGTGCGCGTGAACCCGGGCAACATCCGGAAGTTCGACGACCAGGTCGGTGCGATCGCCAAGGCCGCGAAGGACGCGGGTGTGAGCCTGCGGATCGGCGTCAACGCCGGGTCGCTCGAGCCGAGCCTGCTGCAGAAGTACGGGAAGGCCACACCGGAGGCGCTCGTCGAGTCCGCCGTGTGGGAGGCCAGTCTGTTCGAGGAGCACGACTTCCACGACTTCAAGATCTCGGTCAAGCACAACGACCCGATCATCATGGTGAAGGCGTACCGGCAGCTCGCGGAGCGCGGCGACTGGCCGCTGCACCTCGGCGTGACCGAGGCCGGCCCGGAGTTCCAGGGCACGATCAAGAGCGCCACCGCGTTCGGCATCCTGCTCGGCGAGGGCATCGGTGACACCATCCGCGTGTCGCTGTCGGCTCCGCCCGCGCAGGAGGTGAAGGTCGGGCTGCAGATCCTGCAGTCGCTCAACCTCCGCGAGCGCAAGCTCGAGATCGTCTCCTGCCCGAGCTGTGGCCGTGCGCAGGTGGACGTCTACCAGCTCGCGAACGACGTCACGTCCGGGCTCGAGGGCATGACCGTCCCGCTCCGCGTCGCCGTCATGGGGTGCGTCGTGAACGGTCCGGGCGAGGCACGTGAGGCTGACCTCGGTGTCGCCTCCGGTAACGGCAAGGGGCAGATCTTCGTGAAGGGCCAGGTCATCAAGACCGTCCCCGAGGCCGAGATCGTCGCGACCCTCATCGACGAGGCGAACCGCCTCGCCGCGGAGATGGGACCGGCGGCGGGCACCGGCAAGCCGCTCGTCGTCACCTCCTAGGTCCTGGCCCCGTTCCGGACGCACGGCCCGGAACCGGCGGCGGGGGAGCCTCCCGTCCACAGGCGCGGCGGACCGCGACCGCGCGCCGCTAGGCTTGCGGCGTGGTCACACGGCTCTCTCACCTCTTCCTCCGCACGCTCCGCGACGACCCCTCCGACGCCGAGGTGACGAGCCACAAGCTGCTCGTCCGCGCCGGCTACGTCCGCCGCCAGTCGCCGGGCATCTTCGCCTGGCTGCCGCTGGGCCTGAAGGTCCGCGCGAAGATCGAGGGCATCATCCGCGACGAGATGGTCGCCGCCGGGGCGCAGGAGGTCCTGCTGCCGGCGCTGCTGCCGCGCGAGCCCTACGAGGCGACGAACCGCTGGACCGAGTACGGCGACGGCATGTTCCGCCTGCAGGACCGCAAGGGCTCCGACTACCTCCTCGCGCCCACGCACGAGGAGATGTTCGCGCTCCTGGTGAAGGACCTGTACTCCTCCTACAAGGACCTGCCGGTCACGCTGTTCCAGATCCAGGACAAGTACCGCGACGAGGCCAGGCCCCGCGCCGGTCTGCTGCGTGGGCGCGAGTTCACCATGAAGGACGCGTACTCGTTCGACCTCGACGACGCCGGCCTGGAGCGCAGCTACCAGGTGATGCGCGACGCCTACGAGCGGATCTTCACCCGGCTCGGCCTCGAGTACGTCATCGTGAAGGCGGACGCCGGCGCGATGGGCGGGTCGAAGTCCGAGGAGTTCCTGCACCCGATCGCGGTCGGCGAGGACACGTTCGTCCGGAGCGCCGGTGGCTACGCGGCCAACGTCGAGGCCTACGTGACGCCGGTGCCCGAGGCGCGGTCGACCGAGGGGCTCCCGGAGCCCGTGCTCCTGCCCGCGGCGGACACCCCGACGATCGAGTCGCTCGTCGCGCACGCCAACGAGGTCGCCCCGCGTGCCGGTGCGCCCTGGACCGCGGCGGACACGCTGAAGAACGTCGTGCTCGCACTGACGCACCTGGACGGCACGCGCGAGGTCGTGGTCGTCGGACTCCCCGGGGACCGCGACGTCGACCTCAAGCGCGCCGAGGTCGCGTTCGCCCCGGCCGAGGTCGAGGCCGCCGGTGACGACGACTTCCGGAAGCACCGCGGCCTGGTGAAGGGCTACATCGGCCCGCAGGTCCTCGGCGCCGACAGCGCGACCGGCCTGCGCTACTTCGTCGACCCGCGCGTGGTCGACGGCACGAGCTGGGTCACGGGCGCGAACGAGCGCGGTGTGCACGTCTCCGGTCTCGTCGCCGGGCGTGACTTCGTCGCCGACGGTGTCGCCGAGGTGTCCGATGTCCGCGCCGGCGACCCGGCCCCCGACGGTTCCGGCCCGCTCGAGACCGCCCGCGGCATGGAGATCGGCCACGTCTTCCAGCTCGGGCGCAAGTACGCCGAGGCGCTCGGCCTCAAGGTGCAGGACGAGAACGGCAAGCTCGCCACCGTCACGATGGGCTCGTACGGCATCGGCGTGACGCGCATCCTGGCGATCCTGGCCGAGGCGCACAACGACGAGAAGGGCCTGGCCTGGCCGAAGCACGTCGCACCGTTCGACGTGCACGTCGTCGCGACCGGCAAGGACGCGACCGCGTTCGACCTGGCCGAGTCGATCGTCGCGCAGCTCGAGGCGGAACGGTACGAGGTCGTGTACGACGACCGCCCGAAGGTCTCGCCCGGCGTGAAGCTCCGGGACGCCGAGCTGCTCGGCATGCCGGTCGTCGTCGTCGCGGGCCGGAACGCCGCCGACGGCATCGTCGAACTCTGGGACCGGGCGACCGGCGACCGCCGGGAGGTCCCCGTCGTGGACCTGCTGGAGGCCGTGCGCGCGATCTGAGCGCCAGCGTCCAGCCGGACGCCCGACGCAAGGCCCGTGGCGGATCCGCCACGGGCCTTGCGTCGTTCCTGCGGTACGATCGACGACGGCTTCCGCGCGGTCCCATCCGCGGGAGCGACTCATCTGAATACGGAGGCACCTCGGTGAAGATCGACCTCGCAGTCCTGCGACTCATGGAGCGTGAACGGGAGATCCCGTTCGACGAGCTCGTCCAGATCATCGAATCTGCCATCCTGACCGCCTACCAGAAGCACCGCGCCGAGAACGACGAACCCGTCGACGCCCAAGCCCGGGTCGAGCTCGACCGGAAGTCCGGCGAGGTCTCGGTGTTCGTCCCCGAACGTGACGAGGACGACAACGTCATCGGCGAGTCCGTGGACCAGCCGAGCGACTTCGGTCGGATCGCGGCCTTCGCGGCCAAGCAGGTCATCAACCAGCGTCTCCGCGACATCGGCGACGACAAGATCCTCGGCGAGTTCCGCGGCAAGGAGGGCGACATCGTCGCCGGTATCGTGCAGCAGGGCCCGAACCCGAAGATGGTCATGGTCGACCTCGGCACCGTCGAGGCGATCCTGCCCCCGGAGGAACAGGTCCCGGGGGAGACCTACACGCACGGCATGCGACTCCGTGTGTACGTGACGAGCGTCGGCCGCGGCAACAAGGGGCCGCAGATCACCGTTTCCCGCACGCACCCGGGCCTCGTGCGCAAGCTCTTCGCACTCGAGGTCCCCGAGATCGCGTCGGGCGTCGTGGAGATCACCTCCCTGGCGCGCGAGGCCGGACACCGCACGAAGATGGCGGTCAAGGCGAACGAGCCCGGGGTCAACGCCAAGGGGGCCTGCATCGGCGAGCTCGGAGCCCGCGTGCGCTCGGTCACCAACGAGCTCGGCGCCGAGAAGATCGACATCGTCGACTGGTCCTCGGACCTCTCGACCTTCGTCGCGAGCGCCCTGTCACCGGCGAAGGTGACGAGCGCGTTCGTGCTCGACGCCTCGACCAAGGCCGTCCGGGCCCTCGTGCCGGACTACCAGCTGTCGCTCGCCATCGGCAAGGAAGGGCAGAACGCCCGCCTCGCCGCGAAGCTCACCGGCGCCCGGATCGACATCCAGCCGGACTCGATCCTCGACGGCGACGACTGAGCGACATCCCCATCGACGCGGTCCGGTTCGCTCGTGGCGAGAGGCCTCGGGCGCGCCGGATCGCGGTCGTCGGAGTCAAGGAGTAGAGTGGACGCCGTCAGAACGTGCATCGGCAGTCGTCGTCGTGCAACCCGATCCTCCCTCCTCCGAGTCGTCGCCCTGAGCGACGGTTCCGTCGTGGCGGATCCGAAGGCAGTCATGCCGGGCCGGGGGGCATGGCTCACACCGACCGTCGAAGCGTACGAACTGGCCGTCAAGCGCAGGGCATTCCGCCGTGCGCTCCGGCTGGAGCGTGATCCCGACACGTCCGCGGTGCGTGAGTACCTCGCCGGGCTGCAGAGCCCGAACGGCACGGAACCCGAGCACCCGGACATGACAGAACAGGCTGAACGGCTTATGGACAACTGATGAGCGGCTCGAAATGAGACCCGTCATCCAGTGAGTCCTGCCCCTTGACGGGGTGGGACCCGTGAAGGAGAACAGTGGCTAAACCACGCGTACACGAGATCGCAAGCGAGCTCGGCGTCGACAGCAAGACCGCACTCGAGAAGCTCAAGCAGCTCGGCGAGTTCGTCAAGGGCCCGAGCTCGAGCATCGAGCCCCCCGTCGCACGGAAGCTCCGTGCAGCCCTGCAGGCCGAGGGCGCGTCCGCGTCGTCGACGCCCGCAGCCCCCGCCGCCAAGGCCCCCGCGGCACCGCGTTCCGGTGCCCCGAAGCCCGGTGGCCCCAAGCCCGGCCCGAAGCGTCCGGCACCCGCCCCCGAGCCCGAGCCCGTCGTCGAGGCAGCACCCGCTGCCCCCGCCGTCGACGGCGCGCCGGTGCCCGCTGCACCGAAGTCGGTCGCGCAGCGCCAGGCCGAGGCCGAGGCCGCCCGCAAGGCCGCCGCGGAGCAGAAGGCCGCCGAGCAGAAGGGCCAGCAGGGCGGTGACGCCCCGAAGGACTCCGGGCCGAGCGACGCCGTGAAGCCCGGTGCCTCGAAGCCCTCCGGTGCCGCCCCGAAGCCGGGTGGCCCGAAGCCCGGCGCGCGTCCCGGCAACAACCCCTACGCGTCGAGCCAGGGCATGGGCGCACGTCCGCCGCGCCCCGGCAACAACCCGTTCGCCTCGAACCAGGGCATGGGCCAGCGCCCGGCCGCCGGTGCGGGTGGCGGGAACGGCATCCCCCGTCCCCAGCCGCCGCGTCCCGGTGCGCCCCGCCCGGGTGCCCCGCGTCCCGGCGGTCCCGGCCAGAACAACCGACCGAACGGCTTCGGGCAGCGCCCGGGTCAGGGCGGTGGCGGTCGTGGTGGCGCCGGTGGCGGGTTCAACCGTCCCGGTGGTGCCGGTGCCGGCGCCGGTGGCGGCTTCGCCCGTCCCGCGTTCACGGGTCCGCGCCCCGCAGGTGGTGGCGGCCGTGGTCGTGGCCCCGGCGGTGGTACCGCTGGTGCGTTCGGTCGTGGTGGCGGCAAGAGCCGTGCCCGCAAGTCGAAGCGGACGAAGCGCGCCGAGTACGAGATGCGGCAGGCGCCGTCGCTCGGCGGCGTGCAGGTCCCGCGCGGTGACGGCAACACGGTCATCCGCCTCCGTCGCGGTGCGAGCATCTCGGACTTCGCGGACAAGATCGACGCGAGCCCCGGCAACCTGGTGACGGTGCTGTTCCACCTCGGTGAGATGGCGACCGCGACCGAGTCCCTGGACGAGGCCACCTTCGAGGTCCTCGGCGAGGAGCTCGGCTACAAGATCCAGGTCGTCTCGCCCGAGGACGAGGACAAGGAGCTCCTCGAGGGCTTCGACATCGACATCGACGCCGAGTACGCCGACGAGGACGACTCCGTCCTGCAGCAGCGTCCCCCGGTCGTCACCGTCATGGGTCACGTCGACCACGGTAAGACCCGACTGCTCGACGCGATCCGGAACTCGAAGGTCGTCGAGGGCGAAGCCGGCGGCATCACGCAGCACATCGGTGCGTACCAGATCGTCACCGAGCACGAGGGCATCGAGCGCCCGATCACCTTCATCGACACCCCGGGTCACGAGGCCTTCACGGCCATGCGTGCCCGTGGTGCCCAGGTGACGGACATCGCGATCCTCGTGGTCGCGGCGGACGACGGCATCATGCCGCAGACGATCGAGGCGCTGAACCACGCGCAGTCGGCCGGTGTGCCGATCGTGGTCGCGGTCAACAAGATCGACAAGGACGGCGCCAACCCGGCGAAGGTCCGCCAGCAGCTCACCGAGTACAACCTGGTGGCCGAGGAGTACGGCGGCGACGTCATGTTCGTCGACGTCTCCGCGCGCAACAACATCGGCATCCAGGACCTCCTGGACGCGGTGCTGCTGACCGCTGACGCCGGGCTCGACCTGCGTGCCAACCCCGACAAGGACGCCCGAGGCGTCGCGATCGAAGCACGGCTCGACAAAGGCCGCGGTGCGGTGGCGACCGTCCTCATCCAGTCCGGCACGCTGCACGTCGGTGACGCGATCGTCGCCGGCACGGCGTACGGCCGTGTCCGTGCGATGGCGGACGAGAACGGCAACGCGGTCGACGCCGCGACGCCGGCCCGTCCGGTCCAGGTGCAGGGTCTGTCGTCGGTGCCGCGCGCCGGTGACACGTTCCTCGTCACCGAGGACGACCGCACCGCTCGTCAGATCGCCGAGAAGCGTGAAGCCGCACAGCGCAACGCCCAGCTGGCCAAGGCCCGCAAGCGCATCTCGCTCGAGGACTTCACCCGTGCACTCGAAGAGGGCAAGGTCGACTCGCTCAACCTCATCATCAAGGGTGACGTCTCCGGTGCCGTCGAGGCACTCGAGCAGTCGCTCCTCGACATCGAGGTGGACGACAGTGTCCAGCTGCGCATCCTGCACCGCGGTGTGGGTGCGATCACGGAGTCGGACATCGACCTCGCCACGATCGACAACGCGATCGTCGTCGGCTTCAACGTCCGTCCGGACGTCAAGGCCCGCGAGCGCGCTGCCCGTGAAGGCATCGACGTGCGCTTCTACTCGGTCATCTACAACGCACTCGAGGACATCGAGAACTCGCTCAAGGGCATGCTCAAGCCCGAGTACGAAGAGGTCCAGTCGGGTGTCGCGGAGATCCGCGAGGTGTTCCGTTCCTCCAAGTTCGGCAACATCGCCGGTGTCATCGTCCGGTCCGGCACGATCACGCGCAACGCCAAGGCGCGCGTCATCCGTGACGGCGTCGTGGTCGCGGACGGGCTCGCCATCGAGTCCCTGCGTCGCTTCAAGGACGACGTCACCGAGGTCCGGACGGACTTCGAAGCCGGTATCGGTCTGGGCAAGTTCAACGACATCCAGGTCGGCGACGAGATCGAGACCACCGAGCTCGTCGAGAAGCCGCGCGACTGATCGCACTGAGTACCCTGGGCCCCGCCTCTCCGACCGGAGGGGCGGGGCCTCACCCCGTTCCGCAAGGAGGAACCCATGGCTGATCCGCAGCGCGCACGCAAGATGGCGGACCGCATCAAGGAAGTCGTCGCTCGTCGGCTCGACAAGGGCCTGCGGGACCCGCGACTCGGCTTCGTCACCATCACCGACGTCCGGGTGACCGGTGACCTGCAGCACGCGTCCGTCTTCTACACGGTGTACGGCACGGACGAGGAGCGTGCCGACTCGGCCGCCGCGCTCAAGGCCGCGACCGGCATGCTCCGGACCGAGGTCGGCAAGAACATCACGGCCCGGCTGACGCCGTCGCTCGAGTTCATCGCCGACGCCCTGCCCGACACCTCGGCGCACCTCGAGGACCTGCTCGCGCAGGCGCAGATGCGCGACCAGCAGGTCAAGGCCGCGGCGGTCGGCGCCACGTACGCCGGCGAGGCCGACCCGTACAAGCACGACGAGGACGAGGACGAGGACGAGGACGAGGACGACGACGCGTCGGACGACGAGGCGTCGGACGACGACGAGTCGGACGCCGCGCGGAGCTGACCGCATCGGCACACGGAGCGCCCGTCACCGGTCGGTGGCGGGCGCTCCGTGCGTCTCAGCCACGTGGCAGCCGGTACCCCTCGGCATCGTCGCCCTCGGCCAGTCCGTCGCGCAGCAGCGAGGCGAGCGCCCGGTCCCGCTGCTCGGCGTCCGGCCAGACCAGCGCGATCTCGTCCGTCGTGACCGGCACGTCGCTGGCGCGCAGTTCCGCCATGAGCAGGCCCCGCACCTGACGGTCGCTGCCGGCGAAGCGCGCCTGCTTCGGTGCGCGTGGGCCGTCGTGGTCCGGGTACCCGGCGGCCCGCCAGGCGCAGCGGTCGGCGATCGGGCACGCGTCGCACGCCGGCGCCCGGGCGACGCACACGAGCGCCCCGAGTTCCATGACGGCCGCGTTCGTGGCGGCCGCGGCGTCGCGCTCGACCGGGAGCACGGACTCCATGAGCGGCAGGTCCTGCTTCGCCTTGGCCGGTCCGGGCTCGCCCTGCCCGAGCACGGCCCGGGCGAGCACCCGCCGCACGTTCACGTCCACGACCGGGTGCCGGTCGCCGTACGCGAACACCGCGACCGCGCGGGCCGTGTAGTCGCCGATGCCGGGCAGGGCCAGGAGCTCGTCGACGTCCCGCGGCACGACGTTCCCGTGTCGTTCCGCGATGGCGGTGGCCGCCGCGTGGAGCGCCAGCGCACGGCGCGGGTACCCGAGCCGGTCCCAGGCCCGCACCGCCTCTGCAGGCGGCGACGCCGCGAGGTCCGCGGGCGTCGGCCAGCGCGTGAGCCACGCCTCCAGTCGGGGGACGACGCGGGCGACCTGCGTCTGCTGCAGCATGACCTCGCTCACCAGCGTGCCCCATGCCGGGAACCCGGGCCGCCGCCAGGGCAGGTCGCGCGCCTCCCGGCGGAACCAGTCGAGCACGGGGGACAGGAAGGCGGATCGCGTGTGGAGGCCGGTGTCGTCCACCGACGGACTGGAGGCTCGGCCCGCGTTCACCACGACAGCCTACGGTGGTGGCATGGCACGCTGGGCACCGCAGGAGACCGACACGATGGCCGCGATCGCGAGCGAGGTGATCGCGCAGGTCGGGACGAACCGCACCGTGGTCGCCGTCGACGGACAGGACGGCCTCGACCTCGAACGTGTGGCGGCTGCACTCGTCGCCGGCTTCGAGCGGCACGGCGTCCACGCGATGGCGGCCGCTGCTCCCTCGACCGACGCCGACACGCTCCGCGCCGACCTCGTGACCCCGTTCCGGACCACCGGCGC
This sequence comes from Curtobacterium sp. MCBD17_023, assembly GCF_003224415.1. Classification (NCBI taxonomy): domain Bacteria; kingdom Bacillati; phylum Actinomycetota; class Actinomycetes; order Micrococcales; family Microbacteriaceae; genus Curtobacterium; species Curtobacterium sp. MCBD17_023. The sequence continues at coordinate 26,852 of NZ_QKLJ01000008.1, read as the reverse complement.
GGGCGACGGCGTGCTCGTCGTGCACGGAGCCGGGCTCCTCGCGCCGGGGACACGGTCGCTGTGGCGCTGGTCCCTCTGGGTGGAGCAGGAGGCCGGGCGGCTCGAGCGCCGAGCGGACGTGAAGATCGCCGCATCGGCCGTGCTCGACGTGACCGACCCCGAGCACCCGCGGCGCGAGTGGAACGACGCCTGCTGAGCCCGCCGCGACCGGTGGGCCGTCCGGGCCGCACGTCGGGCCGAGCGGACGCGACGGCGGCCGGTCCCGCTGCTACGCTGCTGCGGTGCTCGTGACCCCGCCCGACGGCATCATCCTCGTCGACAAGCCGCAGGGCATCTCGAGCCACCGCGTGGTCTCGATCGCCCGCCGACGACTCGGCCTCAAGAAGATCGGCCACGCCGGCACCCTCGACCCGATGGCGACCGGGCTGCTCCTGCTCGGCGTCGGCCCCTCCACCCGGCTCCTGACGCACCTGGTCGGACTCGGCAAGACCTACACGGCGACGATCCGGCTCGGTGTCGGCACCGACTCGGACGACGCCGACGGCGAGCCGGTGTCGTCAGTCGGTGCGGCTGCGGACAGCGTCTCGGACCAGGCGATCGAGGCCGCCGTCGCCGCGCTCCGCGGTCCGATCGACCAGGTCCCGTCCACCGTCAGCGCCATCAAGGTCGACGGGCGCCGGGCCTACGACCTGGCCCGCAAGGGTGAAGCGGTCACACTCCGCGCCCGGCGCGTGACCGTCGACCGGTTCGAGGTCCTCGGCCGAGTCGACCGGGTCGTGTCGGTCGACGGAGCCGACGTCCCCGTCATCGACCTCGACGTCGTCGTGTCCTGCTCGTCCGGCACCTACATCCGGGCACTCGCCCGTGACGTCGGCGTCACGCTCGGCACCGGCGCACACCTCACCGCGCTCCGTCGGACCGTCGTCGGTCCCTTCACGGTCGACGACGCCGTCGACCTCGAGGACGACGCCGTGGACGTCCACGGGGCGCTCGCCCGACCGGCGGACGTGGCACGGCGACTCTTCCCGGTCGTGCAGCTGGACGGGCACCAGGCGAAGGACCTGGGTGACGGCAAGCGGATCAGCGTCGAGCACCCGGACTCGGAGGGACCCGTGGCCGCCATCGCCACCGGTGGGGACCGACTCGTCGGGCTCGTCGCCGTCCGCCGCGGACAGCTCCGCGTCATCACGAACTTCCCCACAGCGGCAGGAGCGAACGCGTGATCGAGTGGTTCATGTGGGTGCAGTTCGCGATCGCCTGCGTCATCGGGGTGGCGGCCGTCGTCCTCGGCCTCGTCGGCCGGAAGCCGGACGACGCCACCGTCGGCGCACTGGCCCTCGTCGAGCTCCTGCTCCTGGTCCAGTTCGTGGTGGCGCTCATCGCCCCGGCCGTCGGCAACCCGCCGCAGGGCAACGTGCTCGAGTTCTGGGTCTACGCCGTCTCGGTGGTCCTGGTACCGCCCGCCACCATCGTCTGGGCCCTCATCGACCGCACGCGCTGGAGCACCGTCGTGCTCGGCGCCGGTGCGTTCACCGCCGCGGTCATGGTGTACCGGATGTACCAGATCTGGTTCGCGCTGAACTGACGGGAACGGTGCTGCACGCGACGGCCGTGCTACCCGCGTCACCGTGCCCGGGTGTCCCGGGTGGTCGGTAGGATCGGTGCAATGGCGACCAAGTCCTCTGCAGGTGGATCCTCCTCGGCGAGCACCGCGGCCGAGCGCACCTCGGCACCGAGGGTGTCCTCGTTGGCCACCGGTGTCGGCCGGGTCCTCATCGCGGTCTACGGCATCCTCGCCCTGGCCGCCACCGGTCGGAGCGTCGTGCAGATCGCGGAGGACTTCTCCTTCGCGCCGTTCTCGTACACGCTGAGCGCCATCGCCGCCGTGGTCTACATCCTCGCCATGGTCGCCCTCATCGTGCCCGGCCGGACCTGGTACCGGGTGGCCTGCGTGACCATCGTCTTCGAGATGACCGGCGTGCTCGTCGTCGGGACGCTCTCGCTGCTCGACCGCCAGCTGTTCCCGGACCTGACGATCTGGTCCTACTACGGCATGGGGTACGCCTTCGCGCCGCTCGTGCTGCCGATCGCGGGCCTGTGGTGGCTCCGGAAGCACCACCGCGCAGCAGTCGAGCGCGGCACGACGCCCGCAGCGGCCGCCGCGGACCAGCACCTCGGGTCCGCCGAGTGACGGGGAGGGACGCCAGCATGCAGTTCTACGACGACCCGGCAGCCGTGCCGACGGACTTCGGCCCGAGTGCCGTCACCATCGGCAAGTTCGACGGTGTGCACGTCGGGCACCGCGCCGTGATCGCCCACCTCGAGCAGGCGGCCCGCGCGCGCGGTCTCACCTCGACCGTCGTCACCTTCGACCAGCACCCGCTCAACGTGATCGACCCGCAGCGGGTGCCGCCGGCGCTGACGAGCACCGCACAGCGGCGCGAACTCCTCGCGGACGTCGGCGTCGACGCCACCCTCCTGCTCCGGTTCGACCCCGAACTGCAGGCGAAGTCCGCCGAGTCGTTCGTCTCGGAGATCCTCGTGGGCACGCTGCACGCGCGTCTGGTGTTCGTCGGGAGCGACTTCCGGTTCGGGGCACACGGTGCCGGGGACGTCGCCCTGCTCCGGGAGCTCGGTGAGCGGCACGGGTTCCTCGTCGAGCTCATCGACGACGTCGGCCTGGTCGACGACGTCCGTCCCGCGGGGGAGCGACGCGTGTCCTCCACCTGGATCCGCGAACTCCTCGGCGTCGGTCGCGTCGCCGAGGCCGCACGGTTGCTCGGCCGCGAGCACGCCGTCCGGAGCACGGTCGTGCGGGGCAACCAGCGAGGGCGCGAGATGGGCTACCCCACCGCGAACCTCGACCCGCACTGCGAGGGATTCGTCCCGGCCGACGGGGTGTACGCCGCGCGCGTCGTGTACGACGGGGTGACGTACCCGGCCGCTGTGTCGGTCGGCAACAACCCGACGTTCGAGGGCGTCCCGGAGAAGCAGATCGAGGCACACCTGCTCGACGTGGACATCGACCTGTACGACGAGACGATCTCGGTGCTGTTCGTCGCCTACGTCCGCGGGATGGTCGCCTTCGGCGGGATGGACGAGCTCGCCGCGCAGATGCGCCAGGACGACCTCGCCATCCGGGCGTTGCTGGGCATGCCCGTCTCCGCCTGACGGGACGTGACAGACGGATGCCCCGTGGCCGATCGGCCACGGGGCATCCGTCCGTCGTCGGTCGAGCGCTCAGCCGCCCAGCGCGTCGAGCCAGATCTTGCGGGCGTCGAGCGCTTCGCGTGCGTCCTTGATCCGGCGCGCGTCCCCGCTCGCCTCGGCGTCGGCGAGCTCGCCCTCGAGCTTCGCGATCGCGCCCTCGAGCTGGCTCGCGAGCCCGGTCTGACGTGCCTTGCGCTCCGGGTCGGACTGCTTCCAGTGCTGGTCCTCGAGGCCACGGACGTGGTCCTCCACCGCGCGGATGCGGTCCTCGACGCGGCGGACGTCGGCGCGCGGGACGCGGCCGATCTCGTCCCAGCGACGCTGGACGTCCGTCAGCGCCTTGCGTGCCGCAGCGCGGTCCTGCATCTGCAGGATCGGTTCTGCCTCGGTGAGCAACGCCAGCTTCGCCTCGAGGTTCGCCGAGTACTCCTCGTTCTCGGCGGACGCCTCGGCGTGCCGCTGTTCGAAGAGGACGTCGCCGGCGGCCTTGAAGCGAGCCCAGAGCGCGTCGTCGTGACGCTTGCCGGCGCGCCCGGCACCCTTCCACTCGTCCAGCAGCTGGCGGTACGCGGGGATCGCGTCCGAGCCGCGCGGTGCGAGCGCTTCGGCCTGCTGCACGAGTTCCTGCTTGCGGGCCCGGGCATCGCGGTGCTGCGAGTCCAGCTCCGAGTAGAAGGCGCGTCGGTGCTGGTCGACCGTCGAGCGCGCGGTCCGGAACCGCTTCCACAGGTCGTTCGCGTCGTTCTTCGGGATGCGCGGGCCGTCGTGCTGGTGCTGCTGCCAGCGGGCGAAGACGTCGTCGAGCTGCGCGGTCACCTGCTTCCACTGCGCCCGGGCGGGGTCGACCGCGGCGAGTGCCTCGGCCTCCTCCACCAGCGCGGTGCGGTACGCGAGCGCCTCGGTCAGTGCCTGCTGCGCCTGCGCGGCCTGCTCCTTGGTCAGGGAGCCCACCTGGTCGGTGAGTGCGCCGATGCGGTCCTCGAGCGACTTGATGTCCCCGACGACCCGCGCGTCCGCCACCAGGCTCCGCAGGTGCTCGACGGTACGGGCGACGTCACCGGCCGACGCGCCGCCCTTGACGCGCTGCTCGGCGATCTTCACCTGGCCCTCGAGATCGGCGTACTTCCGGGCGAAGTAGGCGAGGGCTTCCTCGGCGGACGCGTCCGGGTACTCGCCGACGACCCGTTCCGAGTCCTCGTACCGGACGTAGACCGTCCCGCTCTCGTCGACCCTGCCCCAGGTCGTTGCTTCGTCAGATGCCACAGGTCTCGCCTCGATCGTGGTCGTGCATCACCGACGTCGCCGTCGGCACGGTCAGGTCGTCAGCCTATTGCACGGTCGGGCCGTGCGACGGGCGTGTGCGCTTTCGCCGTGGACTACTTCTCCCGGGCGATCGTGGCGCCGGTGATCTCCGTCGGCACCTCCGGCTTCCCGGAGCCGTCGGCGCCGGGGTCCGCGATGCCCTTCGACGTCACCTGCGACACGAGGTCCGACAGGCCGCTCGTGACCTTTCCGACGACCGTGTACCCACCCGACGAGGGGTCGAGCGTGGTGTCGTCCGTCACGATGAAGAACTGCGTGGTCTGTGACGCGGGCGACGACCCGCGGGCGATGGCGATGGTGCCCGCCGCGTACCGGCCGTCCTCGGGCACGTTCTCGAGCGGACCGTACTGGAAGCCGGCGTCCCCCGTGCCGTCCCCGTTCGCGGACCCGCACTGCAGGAAGTGGAAGTCGTCGCTGTCGGCGAGGCGGTGGCAGGTCGTGCCCTGGTAGAACCGCTTGCGGATGAGGTCGATCTCGACGCTGGTGGCCTGCGGTGCCGCTGCGCCGTCGAGCTCGATGCCGAGCCGGACGTCGTCGTTGAGCGTCAGGGAGCCGGTCCAGGTCGACCCCGCCGCGATGTCCTTGCTCGGCACGTCACCGGTGCCCGCCGCGGTCGCGCTGGGTGACGGCGTGGGGGTGGCGGTGCCGGTCGCGCTGGCCGACGCGGTGGCGCGGTCGTCGTCCTGCGTCGCCGCGTACACCAACTGGGAACCGGTCGCGAGCGCGGCGACCAGCACGAGGGCCCCGGCCCAGACGACGTCGTCGCGGACCCGACGACGTCGCTGACGCTCGTGGAGGCCCTGTCTGGCCTGGTAGAGACGGAGTCGCTCGCGGGCTTCACGGCTCTGGTTCTTCGGTGCCACGGTGCTCTTCTGACCTCTCGTCGCGGTGTCGGTTGCGAGCGTACCGGGTCGCCCCCTCGGGCCCGGGTCGGTGCCGTGCGGTGGCGAGCACGTCGGTGCGGACGCCTACCATCGAGGCATGGCACCAGACCGCTCGGGGATGAACGCGCCGACGACGGGTGGGCGGGCCGGTCTCGCGCAGGGTTCCGTGCCGCTGGCGGTCCGCATGCGTCCGACGAGCCTGGACGAGGTGGCGGGACAGCAGCACCTGCTCGGTCGCGGGTCCCCGCTCGTGCAGCTGGCGTCGGGCACGCGGGAGCACCCGGGCGGGGTCTCCGTGATCCTCTGGGGTCCCCCGGGCACCGGCAAGACGACCCTCGCGCAGGCGATCGCCCGGCAGTCCGGCCGTGAGTTCGTCGAGCTCTCCGCCGTGACCGCCGGCGTCAAGGACGTGCGCGAGGTCATGGAGAAGGCCCTCGCGCACCGGGACCTCTACGGCTCGACGACGGTGCTGTTCCTCGACGAGATCCACCGCTTCAGCAAGGCGCAGCAGGACGCCCTGTTGCCCGGTGTCGAGAACGGCTGGGTCATCCTCATCGCCGCGACGACCGAGAACCCGTCCTTCTCCGTCATCTCGCCGCTCCTGTCCCGGTCGCTCCTGCTCACCCTGAAGCCGTTGACCGACGCCGACCTGGGCATGCTCGTGGACCGCGCGGTGGAGGACGCACGCGGCCTCGGCGGCGCCGTGGTCCTCGGCGACGAAGCCCGCGCCGCGATCGTCCGGCTCGCGTCGGGGGACGCCCGCCGGGCCCTGACCGCGCTCGAGGCAGCCGCGGCGTCGGCGGTCGCCGGCCAGGACGACGACGAGCGCGAGGACGGCACGGCACCGGTCGTGGATGCCGAGACGGTCGCGGCCGCGGTCGACCGCGCACTGCTCCGCTACGACCGGGCCGGCGACGAGCACTACGACGTCATCAGCGCGTTCATCAAGTCGGTGCGGGGGAGCGACGTCGACGCCGCACTGCACTACCTCGCCCGGATGATCGAGGCGGGGGAGGACCCGCGGTTCATCGCCCGCCGGATCATCATCTCGGCGTCGGAGGACATCGGCATGGCCGATCCGCAGGCCCTGCCGATCGCGGTCGCCGCGGCGCAGGCCGTGCAGCTGATCGGCATGCCGGAGGGGCGGATCCCGCTCGCCGAGGCCGTCGTGTACCTCGCGACCGCGCCGAAGTCGAACGCGGCGTACAACGGTGTGAACCAGGCGATCGCCGACGTCAAGGCCGGGCGGATGGGCGTCGTGCCGAACCACCTCCGGGACGCGCACTACGCCGGGGCGAAGCGGCTCGGGCACGGCAAGGGGTACGTGTACTCGCACGACGCCGAGCACGGCGTCGCCACCCAGCAGTACCTGCCGGACGCCATCGACGGCACCGAGTACTACACACCGACGGCGAACGGTTTCGAGCGCGAGATCGGCCCCCGGCTCGACCGCCTGCGCGGCATCATCCGCGGCGACTGAACGCCGACGCGCCGACACCGGATGGAGGCTGTGCGCGGGGCCGTCGTGCTGCTATCGTTGACGGGCCTACGTCCTGGTCCTCGCGTGCGGCTGCGTCGAGGACACAGTGCCGGAGCGGTCGGACCACCTCGTGTGGTCCAACAGCCCGGCACGGGGGCAGAGGTTCGGACTGTAGCCGTCCGATCCCACAGGCTCATCCCTCTGGATCCCGTCACGGGGTCCGTCGGTGCGTGCGCGCTCCGAGACCCGTGACATCTTCAGTTCAGTACAGAGAAAAGGACCCTGTGTCTACCAAGTCCCGCACCCGCAGCAAGACCCGCCTCTCGCGCGCGCTCGGCATCCCGCTGACGCCGAAGGCGGCCCGTTACCTCGAGAAGCGCCCCTACGGGCCCGGTGAGCACGGCCGCACGCGCCGTCGTGCGGACAGCGACTACGCCGTCCGTCTCCGTGAGAAGCAGCGTCTGCGCGCCCAGTACGGCATCCGCGAGAAGCAGCTCCGCATCGTCTTCGAAGAGGCCCGCAAGTCGGCCGGTCTGACCGGTGAGAACCTCGTCGAGCTCCTCGAGACCCGCCTGGACGCCCTCGTGCTCCGTGCCGGCTTCGCCCGGACGACCGCGCAGGCCCGCCAGCTGATCGTGCACCGTCACATCCTCGTCGACGGCAAGCTCGTCGACCGTCCCTCCTTCCGCGTCAAGGAGGGCCAGCTGATCCACGTCAAGCAGCGCTCCGAGTCGCTCGAGCCCTTCCAGGTCGCCGCTGCCGGTGGTCACCAGGAAGTCCTCCCGAAGGTCCCGGGCTACCTGGACGTCGAGATCGACAAGCTCCAGGCCCGCCTGGTCCGTCGTCCGAAGCGCGCCGAGGTCCCCGTGACCTGTGAAGTGCAGCTCGTCGTCGAGTACTACGCAGCCCGCTGACCCCAGCGTCGGTGGCAACGGCGGGTCGTCCTCTCCGGAGGGCGGCCCGCCGTTCTGCGTTCCCGGGCCCCGCGGGCGCGCAGACCGTGCCGTCGCGGGACCCGGGCCGTCGGGGTGCCGCGATACGCTTGTCGGACGCGCGCTCCGGCGTGCGCGAGAGGGAGGCACCGTGAAGCAGCTGTTCTTCGTCGCCGTCGGCGTGGTCATCGGGTTCGTCGCCGCACAGCGCGTCAGCCGGACGCCCTCCGCCGCGCACCTCCTCGCCCAGGTCGACGCTCGGGCGAAGGCCTTCACGGGCGCCGTGGCCGAGGGGTACCGCTCGCGCGAGGCCGAGCTGCGTCCCACCGGCCACGGCGTCGACGACTGACGCCCTCCCACACCACCGCACCGTCCCCTCAGCCGCACCGTCCCCTCAGGACGCGCGGTCCCGTTCCACCGGCCCCGAGCCTCCCGTCCCCGCCACACGCCCTACAGGAAGCACCATGCAGACCGCAGAGATCCGCCGCCGTTGGCTCCAGTTCTTCGGTGACCGCGGCCACACCGTCGTCCCGTCCGCGTCGCTCGTCTCGGACGACCCGTCGCTGCTGTTCACGGTGGCCGGCATGGTGCCGTTCATCCCGTACCTGACCGGGCTCATCCCGGCGCCGTACCCCCGTGCCACGAGCGTGCAGAAGTGCATCCGCACGAACGACATCGAAGAGGTCGGCAAGACCCCCCGGCACGGCACGTTCTTCCAGATGAACGGCAACTTCTCGTTCGGGGACTACTTCAAGGAGCAGGCGATCCAGTACGCCTGGCAGTTCCTGACGGACCCGGAGTCCGACGGCGGGCTCGGGTTCTCCGCCGACGACCTCTGGGTGACCGTGTACGAGGAGGACGACGAGGCGATCGCGTTCTGGAAGCGCCACTCGACGCTGCCCGACGACCGCATCCAGAAGCTCGGCAAGGACACGAACTACTGGTCCACCGGCCAGCCCGGGCCGGCCGGGCCCTGCTCGGAGATCTTCTTCGACCGCGGTCCCGAGTACGGCGTCGACGGCGGTCCGGCCACCGACGACGACCGCTACGTCGAGATCTGGAACCTGGTCTTCATGCAGTACCAGATCGCCGACGTGCGGTCGAAGGTCGACTTCGAGATCACCGGCGAGCTGCCGAGCAAGAACATCGACACCGGCATGGGGCTCGAGCGCGTCGCCTTCATCAAGCAGGGCGTCGACAACATGTACGAGATCGACCAGGTCCGCCCGGTGCTCGACAAGGCTGCCGAGGTCTCCGGACGGCGCTACGGTGCCGACCACGAGGACGACGTCCGGATGCGCATCGTCGCGGACCACGTGCGGTCGGCGCTCATGCTCATCACCGACGGCGTCACGCCGTCGAACGAGGGCCGCGGGTACATCCTCCGTCGGCTGCTCCGTCGCACGGTCCGTGCGATGCGCCTGCTCGGCGTCGAGGGCGCGACCTTCCCGCAGCTCTTCCCGGCCTCCCGCGACGCCATGCGCGACGCCTACCCGGAGGTCGGTGAGCAGTACGACCGCATCGCCCGCATCGCCTACGCCGAGGAGGAGACCTTCCTCCGCACGCTCGCACAGGGCACGACGATCCTCGACGTCGCGGTCGACCGAGCCAAGCAGGACGGCCGGCAGGCGATCGGCGGCGACACCGCGTTCCTGCTGCACGACACCTTCGGGTTCCCCATCGACCTGACCATGGAGATGGCGGAGGAGGCCGGCGTCCACGTCGACCGCTCCGCCTTCGAGACGCTCATGTCGGAGCAGCGCGCCCGCGCGAAGGCCGACGCCAAGAGCAAGAAGACCGCGCTCGCGGACCTCAGCGTCTACAGCGCCTTCCGGGCTGCGGGGGAGACCGTGTTCCTCGGCTACGACGCCCTCCAGGCCGAGAGTCGCGTGCTCGGCCTCATCGTCGACGGGCGCAGCGTCGACCGCGCGGTCGCCGGGGACATCGCCGAGGTCATCCTGGGCGAGACGTCGCTGTACGCCGAGTCCGGTGGGCAGGACGCCGACCAGGGCTCGATCGTCGGCAACGGGTTCGACCTCGAGGTCCTCGACGTGCAGCGCCCGGTCTCCGGGCTGTGGAGCCACACGGTGCAGGTGCGTTCGGGCGAGGTCGGCGTGGGCGACCCCGCCACCACGGTCGTGGACGCCGAGTACCGCCGCGGCGCGACGCAGGCGCACTCGGCGACGCACCTCGTGAACGCGGCGCTCCGGGACGTGCTCGGTCCGGAAGCGCTCCAGGCCGGCTCGTACAACAAGGCCGGCTACATGCGCCTGGACTTCTCCTGGAGCCAGCCGGTGTCGCTCGAGACCCGCTCCGAGATCGAGGAGGTCGTGAACACGGCGATCCGCTCCGACCTCGAGGTGTCGACCCGCATCCTGCCGATCGACGAGGCGAAGGCACTCGGCGCGCAGGCGCTGTTCGGCGAGAAGTACGGCGCCGAGGTCCGCATGGTCGACATCGGTGGCCCGTGGTCCCGCGAGCTCTGCGGTGGCATCCACGTCGCGTCGAGCGCGCAGGTCGGCCTCGTCAACCTCGTCGGCGAGGCGAGCGTCGGATCGACGAACCGCCGCGTCGAGGCGCTCGTCGGACTCGAGGGCTTCCGCGAGCTCGCCGTGGAGCGGACGATCGTCTCGCAGCTCTCGAGCGCCCTCAAGGCACAGCGTGACGACCTGCCGGGCCGCGTGCAGGCGCTGCTCGAGGACCTCAAGACCGCACAGAAGCGGATCGCCGAGTTCGAGTCGGCGAACCTGCAGCAGCGCGTGCCGTCGATCGCCCGCACTGCCCAGCGCACCGGGAGCATCTCGGTCGTCGCGCAGGTGGTCGAGGGGCTGACGTCGAGCGACGACCTCCGCTCCCTCGCCACCGGCGTCCGCGGTCAGCTCGGCTCGGATGCGGCCGTCGTGGTCCTCGGCGCCGTCGTCGGCGGGAAGCCCGTCGTGATCGTCGCCACGAACGACGCGGCCCGCGCCGCGGGCGTGCAGGCCGGCCCCCTCGCGAAGGAGGCCGCCGGCGTGCTCGGTGGTGGCGGCGGCGGCAAGCCGGACCTGGCGCAGGGCGGCGGGACCGACGCGTCGGCCCTCCCCGCTGCGCTCCGTGCGGTGACCGACCGCATCGCGGCCTGATCGTGGCGATCCGCTCCGGGCGGCGGCTCGGCGTCGACGTCGGCCGTGCCCGGATCGGGGTCGCGGTGTGCGACCGCGACGGTCTGCTCGCGACCCCGGTGGCGACCGTGCGACGGGACGACTCGACCGACCTCCGACGGATCCTGGCGATCGCGGAGGAGTACGACGTGCTCGAGGTCGTCGTCGGGCTCCCGCTGTCGATGTCGGGCGGGGAGACCGCCTCCACCGCCGACGCGCGCGACTTCGCCGGCCGCATCGCCGCGCACCGGCCGGTCCGGCTCGTGGACGAGCGACTCTCCACCGTCACCGCCCAGCGGGGCCTGCACCAGGCCGGCAAGAACACGAAGAAGTCGCGCGCCGTGATCGACCAAGCGGCCGCTGTTATCATTCTGCAACATGCGCTCGACCACGAGCGCGCATCCGGCGCCCCACCCGGGGCCGAGCTCCCCTGATCGGCTGCCCTCCCGACGTCGCACCCGCGGCCCGGAGCCGCGGAGTTCCCGACCGAGAGACCGAGGACCGTTGGCAGACGATCTGGACTGGAACGCGATCATCGCGACCGGCAACGACGCCGAGCGCCGTGAGCGCACCGGGACCCCGACGGACGGCTCCGGCCAGAGCAGCGGCCACGCGCCGCTCTCGCGCCGAGCCGCCCGTGTGGCACGAGAGCGACAGGAGGCCGCGTCGGCGGCGACGCAGCGCGATCAGCCGACAGCGGCACCGGCCGAGCAGCCGGCGGGCGAGCCCGGGAGGCCCGGCCCGCGCCGCAGCGTCGGCACCGCCCCGGCGGGTGACGACGTCCACCCCGACGTGCACGCCCTGCTCGGCGGCACCCTGCACAGCGGTCACGTGCCGGCTGCCGCCGGTCGAGGAACGCGCGACGAGGCGGACGACGAGACCCCGGTCCGCCGTCGCGGGACCTGGCAAGGGGTCGGCGCCGACGACGGCGTCGCTCCTGCCGCACGCACCGTCGCAGCAGCTCCGGTCGGGTCCACCGGCACGGGCAGCGGCGCCACGGACGACGACGCGTCCGGTGCCGACGGATCCGGTGGCGACGGGCCCGGTGCCGACGGACCCGGTGGCGACGGGCCCCGCGGCGGTGCCGGACGCGGTGGCGCGGGCGGGGACGACGGCGGCCGACGGGGCGGGCGCCGGGGAGCCTCCCGTCCGCCGCGGGACGACCGTCCCGCCCGTCGCAAGGGTCCGCTCATCGCGGGGATCGTCATCGTCGCGCTGGTGCTCGCCGCCGCCGGCGGTGCCTACGCGTTCGCCGCACCGAAGGTGAAGGCGGTGATGAGCGCGATCTCCGGCGCGAAGGAGACCGACGACTACACCGGTGACGGCACCTCGAAGGTGACCATCACGATCAAGGAGGGCGACATCGGCGAGGACGTCGCCGCCACGTTGCAACGCAGCGGCGTGGTGAAGACCTCGAGCGCGTTCTACGAACTGCTGCTCGCGTCGCCCGAGGTCCAGTTCCAGCCGGGCTCCTACGCGCTCAAGAAGAAGATGAGCTCGAAGGCCGCGCTCTCGGCGCTGCAGGACAAGGCGAACCGCGTCGAGGACCCGTCACTCGTCATCCCGGAGGGGACGGCCCTGCAGGACATCGAGGCCGGCATGGTCTCGAAGGCCGGCCTGAGCAAGGCCGAGGTCGCCGCCGCGGCTGAGGACGTCTCGGCGTACGGTCTCCCGGCGGGCGTCACGACCCTCGAGGGCTGGCTGTTCCCGGCGACCTACCCGATCAAGCCCGACTGGACCGCGAAGCAGTACTTCCAGGCCATGGTCGACACGATGAAGCAGCGGCTCGAGAAGGCCGGCGTCGCCGAGGCCGACCAGGAGCGCGTCGTGGTGTTCGCCTCGCTCGTGCAGAAGGAGGCCGGTCTCGCCGCGGACTACCCGAAGGTGGCGCGGGTGTTCCAGAACCGGCTGGACGACGGCATGCGGCTGCAGTCCGACGCGACCGTCGCCTACGGCACCGGGAACACGCACACCGTGACGACCACGGACGCCGAGCGTGCGGACGCGTCGAACGAGTACAACACCTACCAGCACGACGGACTGCCGCCGGCGCCGATCTCGAACCCCGGTGACATCGCGATCGACGCGGTCGTGCACCAGGCGACGGGCAACTGGCTGTACTTCGTCACGGTCGACCTCGAGACCGGCGAGACCGTGTTCTCGGACACGTACGACCAGCACCTCGTCGCGGTTGAGCGCTTCCGCAGCTGGCTGCGGGCGCACCCGGAGTACCAGTAGTCCCTCCCGCAGCGCACGGCACGTCGCACGGCCGTGCGCTGTGGGAGGATGGCTCCATGCTTCGTTGGTTGACCGCTGGAGAGTCCCACGGACCCGAACTCATCGCCATGATGGAAGGCCTCCCGGCCGGCGTCCCGGTGTCGTACGAGTCCATCCGCGCCGACCTCGCGCGCCGCAAGCTCGGCTACGGCCGTGGGTCCCGCATGAAGTTCGAGCAGGACGAGCTGCACCTGTCCGGTGGCGTCCGCCACGGTCTCTCGATGGGCAGCCCGATCGCGATCCGCATCGGCAACACCGAGTGGCCGAAGTGGGTCGAGGTGATGAACCCCGAGCCCGTCGAGCAGACCGACGCCTCCCGCGGCCGCGGTGCCCCGCTGACGCGCCCGCGCCCCGGGCACGCGGACCTGGTCGGGATGCAGAAGTACGGCTTCGACGAGGCCCGACCGATCCTCGAGCGCGCGTCCGCCCGTGAGACCGCGGCCCGGGTCGCGCTCGGCGCCGTGGCGAAGTCCTTCCTCGCCGAACTCGGGATGACCTCGGTCGCGCACACGCTGCAGGTCGGTACGGTCCGCGTGCCAGAGGACGCCGCACTGCCCGTGCCCGCCGACGTCGACCGCCTCGACGACGACCAGCTCCGCTGCGCCGACCCCGCGACCTCCGCCCGCATGGTGACCGAGGTCGAGGCCGCGAAGAAGGACGGCGACACCCTCGGCGGCGTGGTCGAGGTGCTCTTCTACGGGGTCCCGCCGGGACTCGGGTCGCACGTGCAGTGGGACCGTCGGCTCGACGCGCGCCTGGCAGCGGCGATCATGGGCATCCAGGCGATCAAGGGCGTCGAGGTCGGTGACGGCTTCGCGACCGCGGCCCGCCGCGGGTCCGCCGCGCACGACGAACTGCAGCGCGCCGACGGTGCGATCGTGCGCACGAGCGACCGTGCGGGCGGCACCGAGGGCGGCATGTCCACCGGTACGGTCCTCCGCGTCCGTGCCGCGATGAAGCCGATCGCCACCGTCCCGCACGCGCTGCAGACCATCGACGTCGCGACGGGCGAGGACGCGAGTGCGCACCACCAGCGCTCCGACGTCTGCGCGGTGCCGGCGTCCGGCGTCGTCGCCGAGGCGATGGTGGCCCTGGTGCTCGCCGACGCCGTGCTCGAGAAGTTCGGCGGTGACAGCGTGGCCGAGACGAAGCGGAACCTCGAGGGCTACCTCGCCGCGATCCCGGAGACGCTCCGGACGCGCCGGAGCGACCCGACCGCGCCGACGCCAGCCCGGTGAACGCGGCCGTGCCCCGGCCTGTGGTCGTCATCGGACCGATGGGCGCGGGGAAGTCGAGCGTCGGCCGCCGGGTGGCCAAGGCACTCGGCGTCCCGTTCACCGACACCGACCGGGTGATCGCCCGCGAGCACGGACCGATCCCGCGGCTGTTCGCCGAGCGCGGCGAGCCCGTGTTCCGCGAGCTCGAGGCCGAGGCGGTCCGACGAGCGGTCGAGACCGGCGGCGTCGTGTCCCTCGGCGGGGGAGCCGTCATGCACGAGGGCACGCGCGCGGCGATCGCGGACGCGCACGTCGTCCTGTTGACCGTCTCGGCCGAGGCGGTCGCGCCCCGGATCCTCGGTAGCGACCGGCCGCTCATCGCGACCGGCGGCATCACGGCGTGGCAGTCGATCCTCGACGAGCGGGCACCGACGTACGAGCGGCTGGCCGACCTGGTGCTCGACACCTCGCGGCGGCCGATGTCCCGCGTGGCGGAGGACGTCGTCGCATGGGTCCGGCGCACGACGCCGGCGAGCGCCCGGACCGATGGCCGGACCGACGGCCGACCCAGCACCCCGACCACCTCCGACGAAGGAGCACCGTGACCGAGTCGACCCTGCCCGAGGGCACCACCGAGATCCGAGTCGGCGGCGACGACGGCTACGTCGTCGCGGTCGGGAACGGCCTGCTCGGGGCCGTCCCCGCGTTGCTCGGCCCGCGCGTCGCCAAGGTCCTCATCGTGCACGCACCGACACTCGGGGCCCGGGCCGAGGACCTCCGGCAGCTGCTCGTCGACGCGGGGCTCGAGGCCCTCATCGCGGAGGTCCCCGACGCCGAGGCCGCGAAGCGGATTGAGGTCGCCTCGTTCTGCTGGCAGGTCATGGGCCAGTCCGACTTCACCCGCACCGACGCCGTGATCGGGCTCGGCGGCGGCGCCGTCACCGACCTCGCCGGGTTCGTCGCCGCCACGTGGCTGCGCGGCGTGCCGTACCTGTCGATGCCCACCACGGTGCTCGGCATGGTCGACGCGAGCGTCGGCGGCAAGACCGGCATCAACACGAACGAGGGCAAGAACCTCGTCGGCGCCTTCGCCGCCCCGCGCGCGGTGGTCGCCGACCTGGACCTCCTCCGGACCCTGCCGCGGAACGAGGTCCTCGCCGGCTTCGCCGAGATCGTCAAGGCCGGCTTCATCGCGGTCCCGGAGATCCTCGACGTCATCGAGGCGGACGTCGATCGCGTCACCGACCCGACGACGCCCGAGTTCCGTCGCGTCGTCGAACTCGCGATCGGTCTCAAGGCGCAGGTCGTGTCGGACGACTTCACGGAGCAGGGCCGTCGCGAGGTGCTCAACTACGGGCACACCCTCGGTCACGCGATCGAGCACGCCGAGCGGTACCAGTGGCGACACGGCGCTGCGGTCTCCGTCGGCATGGTCTTCGCCGCCGAACTCGCACGCCTGACCGGGCACCTGGACGACGCCACCGTGGACCGACACCGGGCGGTGCTGGACTCGCTCTCGCTCCCCACCACCTACCCGCTCGGACGGTGGCAGAGCCTCCTCGCGACCATGCGTCGGGACAAGAAGGCACGCGCCGGCATGCTCCGGTTCATCATCCTCGACGGGATCGGCAAGCCGGTGACGCTCGAGGGCCCGGAGGACCACCTGCTCTTCACCGCATACCAGGAGGTCGGCGCCTGAGGTCCGACGGGTCCCGGCACCCCGGTCCGCCCCAGGCCCACGGAGCAGACTGAGGACGTGCCGAACCCGCCCCGTCTCAGCGACTTCTCCACCCAGCAGCGTCCGGACGCGGGGACCGCCCGCGGTCGGGCCCGTCGGTTCGCCGAGGTGCTCGGGATCGCACGGCGCCACGGGCTCCTGCCGATCCGTCGGCTCGACTTCTCGCGGGAGCCGGCCACGGCCGACCTCCGCCGGGACCAGGCCGACCACCTGCGCCTGGCGCTCGAGGAGGCCGGCGGTGGCTTCGTGAAGATGGGCCAGGTCTTGTCCACACGCGACGACCTGCTGCCCGACGAGTGGACGGAGCGCCTCGCGCTCCTGCAGGGGAGCGTGCGTCCCGCCGCGCCCGACGAGGTCGCCGCGCTGCTCGAGGCCGAGCTCGGCGCGCCGGTGGCCGGGGTGTTCGCGTCCTTCGACCCGGAGCCCGTCGCCGCGGCCTCCATCGCGCAGGTGCACCGCGCACGGCTCGCCGACGGCACCGCGGTCGCGGTCAAGGTGCAGCGGCCGGGCATCGACGCCGCGGTCCGGCGGGACGTCGACATCGCCCTGCGGCTCGTGCGCTTCCTGACCCGGACGTCCGCGCAGGCGCGGCAGCTCGGCGTGGTCGAGGTGGCCGAGCAGTACGGCGCCGACCTCGTCCGACAGGTCGACTTCACCGCGGAGCTGCGGAACCTCGAGTCGCTCCGCGCGGCCCAGGCCCGGAGCGCGCGTCCCGACGAGGTGCGGTTCCCGGAGCCGTACCGCGACCTGTCCACGCGACGCGTGCTCGTGATGGAGTTCCTGGAGGGCGACACGCTCAGCGCGATCCGAGCCGAGCGCTCGGACCGCGACCTCGACGAGCCGATGCGCTCGGTCCTCCGCGCGTTCCTCCGTCAGGTCGTCTTCGACGGCGTCTACCACGCGGACCTGCACCCGGGGAACGTCCTGCTCCTGCCCGACGGACGGCCCGCGCTCATCGACTTCGGATCGGTCGGGAGGCTCGACCCGGGTCTCCGGGACACGGTCCAGGAACTGCTCGCCGCCTACCTGCAGGACGACACCTCACGCATCGCGGACGCGGTCCTCCGGATGGCGCCGGTCCGCGACCCCGAGGACGAAGCGGACTTCCGGCGCGACATGGCGCGGTTCGTCGCCGAGGAACTCGGTCCGGGCGCGCGGATCGGCGTCGAGACGGTGGACGACGCGGTCGAGGTGTTCGGTCGCTACCGGCTGCGTGCTCCGGCCGACTTCGTGGCGGCCGCCCGCGCGCTGGCGATCTTCGAGGGGACGCTCCGCACGCTCGCGCCGTCGTTCGACCTGCTCGAGGAGTCGCGCGGCCTCGCGGCGGAGCAGATCCGCGACCAGCTCCGGCCCGCCGCGGTGCGGAGCGTCCTCGTCCGCGAGCTCTTCGGGCTGGTGACCTCGGCGCGGCGGCTGCCGCGCCGCATCGACAAGATCACCGAGGCGGTCGAGGCGGGGCGGCTGTCGGTGAACATCCGGCTGCTCAGCGACCGGCGTGACCGCCAGACCGTCTCCGGCATGATCCGCCGGGTGTTGCTCGTGCTCCTGGGAGCCGGGGCGGGCCTCCTGGCCGTGGTCTACCTGGCCGCGCCGGCCCGGCCGACGGCCGTGATCAGCACGCTCGTGGCCGGGGCGTTGCTCGGCGGCACCTGTGTCGTGCTGCTCGCGTGGGCGGCCGTCGACGCGTGGCTGGCGAGGAGACGGCAGTAGGCCGGCGGTCCGGTCCCGGCACGCCGGGCCCCGTCCGCTACACTCGTCCGGGGCTCCACGAGCCTGGACACCTTCACAACACCATCGAACGGAAGACCCATGGCGAGTACCACTGACATCAAGAACGGCGCCGTTCTCATCATCGACGGGCAGCTCTGGTCGGTCGTCGAGTTCCAGCACGTGAAGCCGGGCAAGGGCGGCGCCTTCGTGCGCACCAAGCTCAAGCAGGTCGTCTCCGGCAAGGTCGTCGACCGCACCTTCAACGCCGGCGCGAAGATCGAGACCGCCACGGTGGACCGTCGCGACTTCCAGTACCTCTACGAGGACGGCGACTCGTACGTCTTCATGGACCAGGACACCTACGACCAGGTCAACGTCCCGGCGGCCGTCGTCGGTGACGCGCGCAACTTCCTGCTCGAGTCCGCGCAGGTCACCATCGCGATGAACGAGGGCAACCCGCTCTACGTCGAGCTCCCGACCTCGATCGTCACCACGATCGAGACCGAGCCCGGCCTGCAGGGCGACCGCTCCTCCGGCGGCACGAAGCCGGCGACGATCGTCACGGGGTACCAGATCCAGGTCCCGCTCTTCCTCGAGTCCGGCACCAAGGTCAAGGTCGACACCCGCGACGGCAACTACCTCGGCCGCGTCAACGACTAGGCGCTGACCGTATGAGTGCTCGTTCGAAGGCCCGCAAGCGCGCCCTCGACATGCTGTACGTGGCCGAGGTGCGCGAGCTGCCGATCGCGGACGTCCTCGCGACCGAGACGGTCCGCCACCTCGACCAGCCGGAGCGCGCCTCCAGCTGGGACTACGCGCGGCAGATCGTGACGGGCGTCGACGAGGCCCGGTACGAGATCGACGGCGTCATCTCCGACCACGCGCAGGGCTGGGCGATCGCCCGGATGCCGGTCCTCGACCGCTGCATCCTGCGCATGGGCGTGTGGGAGATCCGGTTCAACCCGGAGGTCCCGGACGCCGTGGCGATCGCGGAGGCCGTCGAGCTCGCCCAGTCGCTGTCCACCGACGACTCGGCCGGCTTCGTGAACGGCGTCCTCGGCGCCGTCGCGGAGGGCCGTGGACCGTCCGGTCGGACTGTCGCGGAGGACCGGGAGTCCCGCTAGGCTCGAACGCAACCAGCATCCTTTGATGCCGTCCAGTGAGGCGGGGGTCGTCCAGAGAGACGAGGAAGGAGGTCGGCGTGGGCACCAGAACGGTCCTGCAGCAGTCCGACATCACGCGTGCCCTGACACGCATCGCACACGAGATCCTCGAGGCCAACCACGGCGGCTCGGACCTCGTGCTGCTCGGCATCCCGACCCGCGGGGCCGTCCTCGCCGAGCGCCTGGGTCGGGTCCTCGCCGACATCGAGCCCGGGTGGGAGTCCGCGTCCGGCGGCATCGGCACCGAGCGCGTCGGAGCACTCGACGTGACGATGTACCGCGACGACCTCGGTCGGGGCATCGGTCGGTCCCCGCACCGGACGGTCATCCCCGCCGGCGGCGTCGACGGCAAGGTCGTCGTCCTCGTCGACGACGTCCTCTACTCCGGCCGGACGGTCCGCGCAGCGCTCGACGCCCTGCAGGGCATCGGCCGACCACGCGCCGTCCGCCTGGCGGTCCTCGTCGACCGGGGCCACCGCGAGCTGCCGATCCGGGCCGACCACGTCGGCAAGAACCTGCCGACCGCGGGCGACGAGCGGGTCTCGCTGCACCTGACCGAGACCGACGGCATCGACGAGGTCGTCATCGAGCAGGGCGGTGCAGCATGAGGCACCTGCTCTCGACCGCGGACCTGTCGCGGGAGGAAGCCGTCCGCATCCTCGACGTCGCCGAGGAGATGGCGGAGGTGAACACGCGCGAGGTCCGGAAGCTGCCGGCGCTGCGCGGCCGGACGGTCGTCAACCTGTTCTTCGAGGACTCGACCCGCACGCGGATCTCGTTCGAGGCGGCCGCCAAGCGCCTCTCCGCGGACGTCATCAACTTCGCCGCGAAGGGCTCGAGCGTCTCGAAGGGCGAATCGCTCAAGGACACCGTGCAGACCCTCGACGCGATGGGCATCGACGGCATCGTCATCCGCCACGGGGCGTCCGGCGCCCCGCGCGTCCTGGCCGAGGCCGACTGGATCGACGTGCCGGTCGTGAACGCCGGCGACGGTACCCACGAGCACCCCACGCAGGCGCTCCTCGACGCGTTCACGATGCGCCGCCGGCTGCACGGCACGGCGAGCCGCGGGCAGGGCCTCGACGGCGTCCGCGTGCTCATCGTCGGCGACGTCCTGCACAGCCGCGTGGCCCGCAGCAACGCCTGGCTGCTCCGGACCCTCGGCGCCCACGTCACGTTCGCCGCGCCGCCGACGCTGCTGCCCGCGGTGGACCGCCCCTTCGGCGCCGCGGTCCAGCACGACCTCGACGCCGCACTGGCCGAGGACCCGGACGTCGTGATGACCCTGCGCATCCAGCAGGAGCGGATGAACGACGCCTTCTTCCCGAACCCGCGCGAGTACACCCGCCACTTCGGGCTCACCGCCGCGCGGTTCGCCCGGCTGCCCGAGCGCACGCTCGTGATGCACCCCGGCCCGATGAACCGCGGGCTCGAGATCGCCGGCGCGGCCGCCGACGACGCCCGCTCCACCGTGGTCGAGCAGGTCGCGAACGGCGTCTCGGTCCGGATGGCCGTGCTCTACCTCGCCCTCACCGGTGACCACCAGAAGGAGACCGTCGCATGACCGCACACCTCATCCGCGGCGCGCAGCTGGTCGACGGCACCCGGGCCGACATCCGCCTGGAGGGTCGGCTCGTCACCGCGGTCGGGTCCGGTCTCGACACGGCCGGTGCCACGGTCGTCGACGCCGACGGGCTGCTCGCCCTGCCCGGTCTCGTCGACCTGCACACCCACCTCCGCGAACCCGGCCACGAAGAGTCCGAGACCGTGCTGTCCGGCTCACGGGCCGCCGCCGCCGGCGGGTTCACCGCGGTGAACGCGATGGCGAACTCCTCGCCGGTCGCCGACACCGCCGGGGTGGTCGAGCAGGTGCAGGCGCTCGGGGACGACGCCGGCTACGTCACGGTCCGGCCGATCGGCGCCGTGTCGCAGGGCCTGCAGGGCACGCACCTGTCCGAGATCGGCGCGATGGCGACCTCGCGCGCGGCCGTCCGGGTGTTCTCCGACGACGGCTCGTGCGTCGCCGACCCGCTGCTCATGCGGCGCGCGCTCGAGTACATCAAGGGCTTCGGCGGGGTGCTCGCGCAGCACGCCCAGGAACCCCGTCTGACCATCGGCGCGCAGATGAACGAGGGCCGGCTGTCCTCCGAGCTCGGCCTCGCCGGATGGCCCGCCGTGGCCGAGGAGTCGATCATCGCGCGCGACGTCCTGCTCGCCGACCACGTCGGTGCCCGGCTGCACGTCTGCCACGTCTCGACGGCGGGCAGCGTCGAGGTGATCCGTTGGGCCAAGTCCCGCGGGATCGACGTCACGGCGGAGGTCACCCCGCACCACCTCGTCCTGACCGAGGACCTCATCGCGGGCCACGACGGTGCGCCCGGGTACGACGCCCGCTACAAGGTCAACCCGCCCCTCCGCAGTCGTGAGGACGTCGACGCGCTCCGCGCGGCCCTCGCCGACGGCACGATCGACATCGTCGCCACCGACCACGCGCCGCACCCGGCCGAGGCGAAGCACTGCGAGTGGCCGGCCGCCGCGAACGGGATGGTCGGGCTCGAGTCGGCGCTCAGCGTCGTGCACGCCGCCGTGGTGGCCGACGGACGCCTCGACTGGGCCGACGTCGCCCGGGTGCTCTCGAGCGCGCCGGCCCGGATCGGCCAGGTCGCCGGCCACGGGCACGCGATCGCCGAGGGGGCACCGGCCGAGGTCACGTTGTACGACCCGGCCGCCGTGCGCACGTTCTCGGTCGACGACCTGCACGGACAGTCGCAGAACTCGCCGTACCTCGGCATGCGCCTGCCCGGCCGGGTGGTCGCCACGTTCCACCACGGCATGCCCACCGTCCTCGACGGGGAACTGCTCGACGCCGGGACGGTCGCGGCACGGGCCGCGCACGAGCGGGCGGCGACCGCATGAGCGGTGACACGGCGCGCTGGCTGCTCGGCGGGGTGATCCTGCTCGCGGTGGCGGCGCTGTTCGTCGCGATGGCCCGCACGTGGCGGACGCGCAGCCGACGGCAGGCGGAGGCCGTGCCTCCCGTCCCGGTCCCAGCGGACCCCGGGCCCGTGGTCGGGTCGTGGGACGGGTTCACCGTCGCGACGACCCGCGCCGACGAGCCGCTCGAACGCATCACGGCCGGCGGCCTCGGGTTCCGCGGCCGCGGCGGTGTGACGGTCCACCGGTCCGGCGTCGTGCTGCACCACGCCGGCACGGACGACCGCTGGATCGCCCGGAGCGCGGTGCGCGGTGCCGACCGGGCCACGTGGGCCATCGACCGGGTGGTCGAGCCCGGGGGACTGGTCCGACTGCGATGGACGGCGACCGGCGCCGCAGCTGCGACGGACCTCGACACCTACTTCCGGTTCCCCCAGGGCGACGCGGACGCGCTCCGCGCGCTGCAGGGACCGGCGACGACGAACGACTCCCCGCACACCGCGGGCGAAGGGACGAACTGATGACACGCGAACGGGCCGTACTGGTCCTCGAGGACGGCACCCGGTACGACGGCTGGGCCTACGGCGCCCGCGGGCGCACGCTCGGCGAGGTGGTCTTCGCGACCGGCATGACCGGCTACCAGGAGACGCTCACCGACCCGTCGTACGCGGGCCAGATCGTGGTGCAGACGGCACCGCACATCGGCAACACGGGGGTGAACGACGAGGACCCCGAGTCCCGGCGCATCTGGGTCGCCGGGTACGTCGTGCGCGACCCCAGCCGGGTGGTGTCGAACCACCGGGCCAACGCCTCGCTCGACGAGCACCTCGTGCGCGACGGCATCGTCGGCATCTCCGGGATCGACACCCGGGCCCTGACCCGGCGCATCCGCGACGCCGGCGCGATGAAGGGCGGTGTCTTCAGCGGGGCCGACGCGACGCTCGACGCCGACGAGCAGCTCCGGATCGTCACCGAGCAGACCGGCATGACGGGCAGGAACCTGTCCGCCGAGGTCTCCACGGCCGAGGAGTACGTGGTCGCGCCGGTCGGGGAGCGGATCGGCACGCTGGCCGTCCTCGACCTCGGCGTCAAGGCGTCCACCACGCGGTACCTGTCCGAGCGCGGCTTCGAGGTGCACGTGCTGCCGCAGGACGTCACCGTCGAGCGGCTCCGCGAGCTCGACCCCGACGCGCTGTTCTACTCGAACGGCCCCGGCGACCCGGCCGCCTCCGACGCCCAGGTGTCGCTCCTGCAGGACAGCCTGCGCGACGGCCGACCGTTCTTCGGCATCTGCTTCGGCAACCAGCTGCTCGGCCGCGCGCTCGGCTTCGGCACCTACAAGCTGCCGTTCGGCCACCGCGGGATCAACCAGCCGGTGCTCGACACCACGACGGGCAAGGTGGAGATCACGAGTCAGAACCACGGCTTCGCGGTCGACGCCCCGGTCGGGGAGACCCTCGAGTCGCCGGTCGGTTTCGGCCGGGTCGAGGTGTCGCACTACTCGCTGAACGACAACGTCGTCGAGGGCCTCCGCGCGCTCGACATCCCCGCGTTCAGCGTGCAGTACCACCCCGAGGCGGCCGCCGGACCGCACGACAGCATGTACCTGTTCGACCGCTTCCGGGACATGGTCCTCGCCCGACGACAGGGGGGGCCGCTCGACGCGGCCACCGCCGACGCGACCACCCCCGCCGCCGACGTCACGACCGCCGACACCACGAAGGAGGGCAACTGATGCCCAAGCGCTCCGACATCAGCTCCGTCCTGGTCATCGGCTCCGGTCCGATCGTCATCGGGCAGGCCGCCGAGTTCGACTACTCCGGCACCCAGGCGTGCCGCGTCCTGCGCGCCGAGGGCGTCCGGGTCATCCTCGTGAACCCGAACCCGGCGACGATCATGACCGACCCGGACTTCGCCGACGCGACGTACATCGAGCCGATCACGAACGCCTCGCTCGAGGAGATCATCCGCATCGAGCAGCCCGACGCGGTCCTGCCGACGCTCGGCGGGCAGACCGCCCTGAACGCCGCGATCGCGCTCGACGAGGCCGGCATCCTCGAGAAGCACGGCGTCGAGCTCATCGGCGCGAAGGTCGACGCCATCCAGCGCGGTGAGGACCGACAGCTCTTCAAGGAGCTCGTCCTCGAGTCGGGCGCGGACGTCGCCCGCAGCCACATCGCGCACACGCTCGAGGAGGCGAAGGAGTTCGCGCAGGACCTCGGCTACCCGCTCGTGGTCCGGCCCTCCTTCACGATGGGCGGGCTCGGCTCGGGCTTCGCCTACAACGAGGAGGAGCTCGTCCGCTTCGTCGGCGACGGCCTGCAGTCGTCCCCGACGACGGAGGTCCTGCTCGAGGAGTCGATCCTCGGCTGGAAGGAGTACGAGCTCGAGCTGATGCGGGACAACGCCGACAACACGGTCGTCATCTGCTCGATCGAGAACGTCGACCCGGTCGGTGTGCACACCGGTGACTCGATCACGGTCGCCCCCGCGCTCACGCTGACCGACCGCGAGTACCAGAACATGCGGAACATCGGCATCGACATCATCCGTCGGGTGGGCGTCGACACCGGCGGCTGCAACATCCAGTTCGCGGTCGACCCCTCGAACGGTCGCGTGATCGTCATCGAGATGAACCCGCGCGTCTCCCGCTCGTCGGCCCTCGCGTCGAAGGCGACGGGCTTCCCGATCGCCAAGATCGCCGCGAAGCTCGCCATCGGGTACCGGCTCGACGAGATCCAGAACGACATCACGCAGGTCACCCCGGCGAGCTTCGAGCCGACGCTGGACTACGTCGTCGTGAAGACCCCGCGCTTCGCGTTCGAGAAGTTCCCCGCCGCCGACGCGACGCTCACCACGACGATGAAGAGCGTCGGCGAGGCGATGGCCATCGGCCGCAACTACGCCACCGCGCTGCAGAAGTCGCTCCGGTCGCTCGAGAAGCGCGGGTCGAGCTTCCACTGGGACGTCCCGGCGGACCAGCTCGACAAGGCCGCCCTGCTCGAGAAGTCGCGCGTCCCGACGGACGGCCGGATCGTCACGGTCCAGCAGGCCCTCGTCGCCGGCGCCACCACGGCGGAGGTCTTCGACGCCACCGGCATCGACCCCTGGTTCATCGACCAGATCGTCCTCATCAACGAGGTCGCGGCCGAGGTCCGGGACGCTGCGACGCTCGACGCCGACACGGTCCGCTGGGCGAAGGAGCACGGCTTCAGCGACGTGCAGATCGCCGCGCTCCGGGGCATCACCGAGCAGGAGGCCCGCGACCAGCGGCACGCGCTCGGCATCCGGCCGGTGTTCAAGACCGTCGACACCTGCGCGGGCGAGTTCCCCGCACTGACGCCGTACCACTACTCGTCCTACGACACCGAGACCGAGGTCGCCCCGAGCGACCGCAAGAAGGTCGTCATCCTCGGCTCCGGCCCGAACCGCATCGGCCAGGGGGTCGAGTTCGACTACTCCTGCGTGCACGCGTCCTTCGCGCTGAGCGACGCCGGGTTCGAGACGATCATGGTGAACTGCAACCCGGAGACGGTCTCGACCGACTACGACACCTCGGACCGCCTGTACTTCGAGCCGCTCACGGCCGAGGACGTCCTCGAGGTCATCGAGGCCGAGCAGGCGTCCGGGCAGGTGGTGGGCGTCGTCGTGCAGCTCGGCGGGCAGACCGCGCTGGGCCTGGCGAAGCCGCTCGAGGCCGCGGGCATCCCGATCCTCGGCACGAGCCCGGACGCCATCGACCTCGCCGAGGAGCGCGGGGCCTTCTCCCGCATCCTCGACGACGCCGGCCTCCTCGCCCCGAAGAACGGCACCGCCCACGACCTGGCGAGCGCGACCACCGTCGCCGAGGGCATCGGCTACCCGGTGCTCGTCCGCCCGTCCTTCGTGCTCGGTGGGCGCGGCATGGAGATCGTCTACGACTCCGCCGCCCTCGCCGACTACTTCGACCGGATGGCCGACCAGGCGATCATCGGCCCGGACCTGCCGCTGCTGGTGGACCGCTTCCTCGACGACGCGGTGGAGATCGACATCGACGCGCTGTACGACGGCGAGCGGCTGTACGTCGGCGGCATCATGGAGCACATCGAGGAGGCCGGGATCCACTCCGGTGACTCGTCCTGCACCCTGCCCCCGGTCGGCCTCGGTCGCGCCGAGATCCAGGCCGTCGTGGACGCGACCGAGGAGATCGCGCGGGGCGTCGGCGTCCGCGGTCTGCTGAACGTGCAGTTCGCGATCGGTGCGGGCGTGCTCTACGTCCTCGAGGCGAACCCGCGTGCCAGCCGCACGGTGCCGTTCGTGTCGAAGGCACTGGGCATCGCCCTGGCGAAGGCCGCCGCGCGCATCATGACCGGCTCGACGATCGACGGGTTGGTCGACGAGGGGATGCTGCCCGCCCGCGACGGCGCGTTCGTCCCGGCGCAGGCGCCGGTCGCCGTCAAGGAGGCCGTGCTCCCGTTCCGGCGCTTCCGCACCGCCGACGGGCAGGTCGTCGACTCCGTGCTCAGCCCGGAGATGCGCTCGACCGGCGAGGTCATGGGCATCGACCGCGACTTCCCGCGGGCGTTCCTGAAGAGCCAGGAGGCCGCGTACGGCGGGCTCCCGACCAGCGGCACGGTCTTCGTGAGCGTCGCCGACACGGACAAGCGCGCCATCGTCCTGCCGGTGCACCGCCTGCAGCAGCTCGGGTTCCGGATCATCGCGACCGAGGGCACCGCCGAGGTGCTCCGCCGCAACGGCATCCTGGTCGGCACGGTCGGCAAGTACAGCCAGGGGCAGGAGAGCGTCGTCGACCTGCTCGCCCGCAACGAGGTCGACATCGTCATCAACACGCCGAGCGGTGCCTC
>NZ_QKLJ01000007.1:0-130636 GCF_003224415.1 Curtobacterium sp. MCBD17_023 | reverse complement strand
AGATGTGTATAAGAGACAGGGGCTGGCCGCGCGCCTCCCGGCCGCCGTCGGGACCGCCCCCAACCGACGCAAGAGGAACCTGTCCGCGCCACGGGAGTCCGTGGTGCGGACCGGTTCTTGTTGTGCGGGTCCGGCGCGCGCCGCGCGCCGCGCCGCCGCCGCGCGCCCCGCGCCCGCCGCCTACCCGATCAAGCTCGGCCGCAGGTCGCGCAGCGTCCGCGTCCGCGTCTGCCGCGCCGTGACGAGGTACGACACCAGCAGCGCGCCGAGCAACCAGCAGAGCAGCACGCCCGCGTCGCTCCACGCCGTGCCGAGCGAGCCGCCGTACATCGTCTGCCGGATGGCGTCGACGGAGTAGGTCATCGGCAGGGCGAAGTGCAGCGCGGCGAGCGGCCCGGGCAGGGTCTGCCAGGGGAACGTGCCGCCCGCGGTGACGAGCTGGATGAGCATGAGCACCAGGCCGAGGAACTGCCCGACCGACCCGAGCAGCACGTTGAGCGTCATGATGATCGCCGCGAAGGCCGCCGACGCCAGGACCATGACGCCGACCGTCCCGCCGGCGTGCACGACGTCGAGGTCGAGGGCGTACCGGACGATCAGGAAGAGCGCGGCCATCTGCACGACGCCGAGGAGCGCCGGGGTGAGCCAGCCGCCGAACACGACGCGCAGGGGTCGGCGGACGGCGGTGATGGCGCGCTTCGAGATCGGCTTGAGGATGAGGAACAGCGCGTACATGCCGATCCACGCGGCGAGCGATATGAAGAACGGCGCGAGGCCGGCTCCGTAGTTCGAGGCCGCGGCGATGTTGTCGTCGCCGACCTTCACCGGGTCCGAGATG
The DNA here is from genome assembly GCF_003224415.1 of Curtobacterium sp. MCBD17_023. NCBI lineage: Bacteria > Bacillati > Actinomycetota > Actinomycetes > Micrococcales > Microbacteriaceae > Curtobacterium > Curtobacterium sp. MCBD17_023. The sequence goes on along the minus strand of NZ_QKLJ01000007.1, from coordinate 129,798 downwards.
ACGGAGGCCTGCGCGTTCCGCGACGACGCGGTCGATGCGGGGATCTTCGTCCGCCCCTTGTTCAGCTGGGACGCCAGTTCCGACGAGCCGGACTCGAGGGCGTGCACGCCGCTGGCGAGCGACTTCGCACCGTCGTCCGCCGAGGTCGCGCCGGTGGCCAGCTGCGACGCTCCGGAGGACAGCTGCGGGGCGGCTGCGGCCAACCGCTTCGTCCCCGCGGCCACCTGTGCGGCACCGGTCGACAGCGTCGACGCGCCGTCCGCGGCGGTGGCGATGCCGGACGCCAGCTGCGGGGCGGCGTCGGCCAGTGCTGCCGCGCCGTCGGACACCTGGCGGGCACCGGCGCTGAGCGTGTCGATCTGCTGCGTCGTCGCACCGAGCTGCTGTTTCGCGTCCGCTCCGGCGCTGTTCGCCCGGTCGACGGCCGAGGTGACGGTGGCGGTCAGGGCCTGCTGCTGCTCCGGCGTCAGGGTGACGCCCTCGGGCAGGTTCGCGGTGATGTCCTGCAGGACGGCGTCCGCGTCGAGGGGCTGGATCGCCTGCACGGTCGTGTTCGCCTCGTCGACGCGAGCGGCCAGTTCGGCGTTGCCGGCCGCGACCTGCGCGGCGCCGTCGGCGAGCTGCCGCGTCTGGTCCGGCAGCGCGGCCGTCTGTTGCTGCGCCGACCGGAGGCCCGTGGCCAGGGACGCCGCCCCGGTCGCGACCTGCTGCGCGCCCGAGTCGAGTTGCGCCGTCTGCGACGGCAACGCGGCCGTGCTGGACGCCAGGGTTCCGGCGCCAGAGGCCAGTTCCGCGGTGCCGTCCTCGAGCCTGTCCGCCCCGTTCGCGGCCTTCGTCGCGCCGGATGCGAGTTCGCCGGCGCCGTCGACCGCGTCCCCGAGGCTGTCCCGCACGTCCGCGAGCCCGACGAGCAGCGTGGTCGCCGCTTCCTTCCCGACGCGTTCGGCGACGGCCGTCCGCATGGTCTTGCCGGCCTGCTCCGCGATGGTGGAGGCGAGGTAGGAGTTCGTGTCCGCCGTGGTCATGACGAGTTCGGCGCGCTCCGGGTGGTCGGACTGCGCGGAGGCCAGGGACGTGGAGAAGTCGTGCGGGATCGTGACGACGAAGTCGTACGTGCCGTCGCGCACGCCGGAGCGGGCGTCGGCGGCGTTGGTCTCGGTCCAGTCGAAGTCGTGCCCGTCGACGGCCTCCTTCGCGACGTCCTTCCCGTAGTCGACGCGCTCGCCGTCGAGGGTGGCCCCGGCGTCCTGGTCGACGATCGCGGCCGGGATCTGGTCGAGCTTGGCGTAGGGGTCACGGTTGGCCCAGAGGTAGGCGCCGCCGTACAGCAGCGGGACGCACATGAGGGCGATGAACGCCAGGCGGGCGAGCGGGGTGGCGGTCAGGCGCGCGAGTTCGGCGCGGACGAGCGAGGGGATGGTCACGAGCGGGTCTCCAGGGGAGCGGGTGCGTCGGTGGTGTCGGTGGGTTCGGTCGGGAGGCCCGTCGGGGCGTCCTCGGTCCGGGTCGCGTCCTCGGGACCCTCGGTGGTGGTGTCCGCCGCGTCGCCGCGGTGGGTGATCGTGTCGAGCAGGGCGGTCGCCGTCTCCGCCGCGGCCTTGGACGTGACGAGCACGACGGTCACCCCGCGGCGCGCGACGTCCCGGACGACGGCGAACCAGTCGGCGACCGCACCACCGTGCCGCTCGGGCGAGGTGATGACGAGTCCGGAGACGCCGGGCCGCAGGAGCGCGAGCTCGGCGAGCAGTCGGACGCGGGCGTCGGTCGGGACCCGCTGCACCGGGGTGTCGGACCAGTGCGTCATCCCGAGCTCCTCGAGCACCGTGGCGAAGTCCGCCCGGGAGGGCCGTCGGCCGGCGAACGCGAGCTCCTCGTGCACGATCTGCTTGAGGGTCATCACCGGGAACGGCTCGGCGACGCCGGGGGTGTCGACGAGGGCGAACGCGCGTCGGACGGCCGCGGGGTCGTCGTGTCCGTCGAGGAGCACCTGCCCGGTGTCGGGTTTCATCCGCCCTCCGGCGACGAGCGAGGCGAGCACGGGTGCCTGTTCGGTCTCGACCGCGACGACGCCCGGGTGTCCGGGGCCGGCGACGGCGCTGACCACCGGGAGCTCGGCTCCGGGTCCGGTGCCGATGCCGACGGCGGCGAGTTCGAGCGTCATGCGTGGTCCTCCGGGACGGGCGTGTGGGTGGGGAGTGCGAGCAGTGCCGTGCGCCAGTCGATGCCCGCCATGCCGAGGGCGGAGACCACGACCATGCGGCGGCCGGCGTCGTCGGACGTGCCGGACCGTGCGGCCTCGTCGAGGACGGCCAGGCAGGCACCCTCGACGAGTCGACCGAGCGTCTCGGCGTCGACGTCGTCACGCAGCGTGCCGTCCGCGATGCCGAGGGCGCACGCGTCCCGGACCTGCTCACGGAGCGGGGCGAACACGGTGGCGACGGTCTCGACCAGGGGGCCGCGGACGGCGATGACCGCCATCGACCGGACGTGCGAGACCTCGGTCCACAGGGCCACGGCGATCGCGGCCAGACGGGAGGCCGGGGGCAGCCCTGCGAGGGCGGCTCGGCTCGGCATCGCGGCGAGGATGCGCTCGGCTCCGCCAGTCACGACCTCGCGCACGAGGTCGTCCCGGGAGGGGAAGTGTCCGTAGACCGCACGCCGGGACAGTCCGGCGTGCGCGGCGATCGCCTCGAGCGACGCGTCCGGATCGGCCTGCAGGAGCGTCCGCGCGGCCTGGACGAGGGCGGCGCGGTTCTCGGTCGCGTCCCGTCGTGGCGCACGTGTGGGCCGATCGGTGGTCGTCATGCACCCACTGTAATAACGTGCACACACCTGTGCAACTTCGAACGACCACAGAGTCTGTCCCCTGAACTGCCGACTCCCCGTCCTGAGAAGGACCACATAGCTTCATCGGAACTTCACCCGAACGTCGGACTCATCAGGAGTGTGCTGCGTGCCCCGAGCGACACCACCCAACAACCCCTCTCGTCGGTACCGCGCTCCGCGGTTGCTGACCTCGATCGTCGCGGTGGCGGCACTGGCCTGCGGCGGACTCGCCGTGGGTGGTGCGGCCTCGGCGGCACCGGCCGGCGTCCCCGCTGCGGCCGACCTCAAGCTCTCCGCGCCGCTGCGGAACGCGAAGCCCACGAAGACGGTCAGCGCGTTCGTCCGCACCACGGGCGCCGGCGCACTCGAGGTCGACGCCGCGGCGAAGGGCGGCGACCTCACCCGGTCGAAGCGTCCCTCGTCCGCAGCGCAGAGTCGCGTGGAGACCATCGAGTCAACCGTGGCGAAGGTGCGGGCAGCGGTGAAGGCCGCGGACCCGGAGGCCACCGAGCTGTACGCGACCGAGTACACGGTCCCGGGCATCGCCGTCGTCGCGGACGTCGCCGCCCTGGCCGAGATCGCGGAGCGCTCCGACGTCGAGAGCATCGTGGCGCTGACGCCGAAGAAGGTCGTCGAGCCGACGGTCAACGAGGACGCCGGTGCAGCCCCGTCCGGCGTCGACCCCGACGCCGTCCGTCCCGGTGCGGAGGGCGTCAGCCCGAAGAACGCCGCGAGCGACCTGTACACCCGGGCCTACGACGCCTGGACCGCGACCGGTCACACCGGCGAGGGCGTCAACATCGCCGTGCTCGACACCGGCCTCGACTACACGCAGGCCGACTTCGGCGGACCCGGCACGACCGCGGCCTACCAGGACGCCCTCGCCAGCACGGGTGCGCCGGCCTCCAGCTGGTACGACCCGTCGAAGTTCCTCGGCGGCTACGACTTCGCGGGTCCCACGTACAACGCGGACCCGAGCACCGCGGCCTACCAGCCCGTCCCGCAGCCGGACGCGAACCCGATCGACGGCAAGGGCGGCGACCACGGCACGCACGTCGCCGGTACTGCAGCCGGGTACGGCCTCGACGCCGACAAGACCACCTTCCGCGGCGACTACTCCTCGCTGACGCAGCAGCAGGTGCAGGACATGTGGGTGGGTCCGGGCAGCGCGCCCGAGGCCGGCCTCTACGCCCTCAAGGTCTTCGGTGACGGCGGCGGCTCGACCGACTTGACCGGTGCCGCGCTCGACTGGGTGGGCCAGGCGCTCACCGAGGGCAAGGACATCAACGTCATCAACCTGTCGCTCGGGTCGGACTACGGCGCGACCGACGACCCGGACAACGCGAAGATCGACGCCCTGACCGACCGCGGCGTGCTGCCGGTGATCGCGTCCGGCAACGCCGACGACTTCACCGACGTGGGCGGCGCACCGGGCACCGCCGAAGGGGCCCTCACGGTCGCAGCGGCCGCCGCCGGGCAGAGCCTGTACGACGGCGTCCAGGTGACCGAACCGGCCGACCTCGCGAAGACGTACCGGTCGCAGTACTCCTCGAGCTACCAGGGCACGCTCCCCGTCGAGGGTGACGTGTTCGTCCCGACGGTCGACGTCGACGGGTGCGCGCCCTTCACGGGTGACGAGGCCGCTGCGCTGAAGGGCAAGGTGGCCTGGCTGAAGTGGACCGACGGCGCGCTCGAGTGCGGCTCGAAGGTCCGGTTCGACAACGTCCAGGCCGCCGGTGGTGTCGGCGTGCTCCTCGCCGGCACGATCGACATCTTCGACTCGGGCATCGCGGGCAACGCGACCATCCCGGGTGCCGAGCTGACCGCGGACAGTGCTGCGAGCCTCCAGGCCGCCGCGGAGGCGGGCACCCTGCACGTGCGCTTCGCCCAGGAGCTCAAGGGCTTCGACATCGCCCGCGGGCAGGAGACCACCAACACCCTCGCGCCGTTCACCAGCCGTGGCGTCCACGGTTCGGTCGACGACATCGTCAAGCCGGACATCGCCGGCCCGGGCGTCAACGTCATCTCCGCCGCGAACGGCACCGGTGACGGTCGCATGTCGATGAGCGGGACCTCGATGGCCACGCCGCACGTCGCCGGTGTCGCCGCCCTGACGTTCGAGGCCCACCCGGGCTGGAGCGCCCCGGAGGTGAAGGCCGCGCTGATGAACACCGCGACCTCCGACGTCCAGCAGAGCGCGACCGACGACCAGCTGGCCACGCTGCTCCGACAGGGCACCGGCCGCGTCGACGCCCTGCAGGCGGTCCAGGACACCACCACGGTCCGCAGCCAGGAGAACGACGACCTCGTCACGGCGTCCTTCGGGGTCGTCGAGGTGAGCGGCCCGACGACCGCGAAGCGCAGTCTCCTGGTGCGCAACACGGCCGACGTCGCACACACCTACTCGGTTGCCTACAAGTCCCGGATCGCGAAGTCCGGCGTCGCCTTCTCGCTCAGCGCGACGACGGTCACCGTCCCGGCGAACGGCACCGCCACGGTCACCCTGACCATGACGGTCGCCGACCCGACGCTGCTGCGCAAGACGATCGACCCGACGCAGGAGCAGACCCAGCAGGGCTACCCGCGTGAGTTCGTCTCGGCGGCGACCGGCCTGGTGACCTTCACGCCGGCCGCGGCCGACGTGACGCCGCTCCGCCTCGGTGTGTACGCCGCGCCGAAGCCGGTCAGCGCCGTGCACGGTGACGACGTCACCTTCACGGGCACGTCGAAGTCGAGCACCATCGCGCTCAGCGGGGCCGGCCTCTCCCAGGGCACCGGTGCATCGCGGTACTCGGCCCTCGCGGCGCCGTTCGTCCTCGGTGCCACCGACCCGAAGGAGGCCTTCCCGGCCGGTTCGGCGCAGCAGTCCCTCGCGGCCGCTGACGTCCGGGCCTTCGGCGCCAGCTCCACGGCCGTCGGTCTGGCGGACAAGTCGAAGGGCGTCGTGTCCTTCGGTGTCCAGACGCAGGGTCCGGACGCCAACCCGGGTGCCGTCACCAACGTCGAGGTCCTCATCGACACGAACCGGGACGGCGAGCCGGACTTCCTGACGTACGACGCGAAGTCCTCGGTGGTCGACGCGACGTTCGTCACCACGGTCGACCTCAACGACCCGAAGCAGAAGACGGTCGACAACTGGCCGCTCAACGTCGACGAGACGCAGGACACGAACACGTTCGACTCCGCCGTCAAGGTGCTCCCCGTGTCGCTCTCCGCGCTCGGGTACACCGCGACGTCGACGAAGGCCGCGTTCGACTACCAGGTCGTCACCGAGTCGGCGTACGCGCCGGGTGCGGCGACCACCGGGTCCTCGGTCGTGGACGAGACGAAGACGGTCACCTTCGACGCCTTCGCCCCGGCGCTGTCCTTCACCCGTGACGGTGTCTCGACGCCGCTGTTCGCCGACGACTCCGCCATCCGGGTCAACCGGCCGGCGTCGACCACGAACGCCAAGGTCCTCCTGCTGCACCTGCACAACGCGGTCGGAGACCAGGCCGAGGTGCTGACGGCGAACGCCGTGCAGCCGACGCTCGCACTGCGGTCGGGCAGCAAGGCCAGCGTCGGTGGATCGTGGAAGGTCGGACGGACCATCACCGCGAAACCGGGTGAGTGGAACGCCAGCGGCGTCACCTTCACGTACCAGTGGTCGCGGGGCGGCACGGCCATCCCGGGTGCGACCAAGGCGACCTACACGACGACGACGAAGGACGTCGGGCAGCGCCTGACGGTCACCGTCACGGCGAAGAAGCCCGGGTACACGAGCGGGACGACGACCGCACTGTCCGGGCGCATCTACAAGTAGCGCACGGCAGCACGAGGACGGAGCGGGTGGCCCACGGGCTGCCCGCTCCGTTCGTCGTCGGTCCGTGTCCGCGCGCGACCAGTGCGCGTACGGGACAGGTAGTTAGACGAACTAGGTAGTTGGTGGGAGTGTTGGTGCATGCGAACGAACACCTTGGTGCAGCTCCGACAGAACCCCATGGAGTGGCGTCGACGTGGGCTCACGCCGCCGGACGTCATCCGGGCGATGGTCGAGGAGCGGCTGGCCGAGCCGGGCCACACCCAGCCGATCGGCGACCCGTCCTACGCGGACTTCTTCCGGGGCTGACGCCCCGACTGCTGCGGGGCGCCTGACGCGCCGCGGGACAGACGGGAGGCCCGGTACCAGCTGGTACCGGGCCTCCCGTCGTCCTCGACGCGGGGGCGCCGACGGTGACGTGACCGGCTCAGTTGCCGATCTTGCCGTCGGCGGCGTTCTCCGCCTTGTCGATCTGGTCGCCGTGGCTCCCGCCGGTGGCCTTGTCGGCTGCGCCGGCGGCCTTGTCGAGGCCGGCGTCGGTCGCCTTCTCGCCCTTGTCGCTGTTCGCGAAGTCCTTGGCCTTGTCGCTGAGGTCGCTCATGGTGTTCCTTCCGTTCGTCGGATCACTGACCGGTCCACCGTGCTCCGGTGACCATCCGTCCACGCCCAGGCGTCGTCGCCGATCAGGCGTCATCGCCGGTCAGGCGTCATCGCCCGTCAGGCGTCGGGGCGCTCCTCGGCGGCCTCGCGCCCGCGGTCGGTCTCGGGCATGACGTCCTGCGGCGCACCCTCGACGGAACCGATGCCGCCGTCGGTGAGGTCCTCGGCCTGCTGGCTGTCGAGCAGGGGGCTCATGTCGTCGATCGGGTCGCTCATGGTGGTTCCTCTCGTCCATGTGGATCCTGCATCGGATCGTGTCCGTCCCAGCGTGCTCCGTGCCCGGGGCGTCCTCCACAGGGACCGGCCGGCCGGTGACGCGGAGGTGACCAGCCGATAGACTCGGGTGGACCACCGGCCCGGACGGCCGTGTGCGGTCCTCCGCCAACGTGAGGAGAACCAGATGCCCGCAGCAGTCATCATCGGCGCCCAGTGGGGCGACGAGGGCAAGGGGAAGGCCACCGACCTCCTCGGTTCCCGCATCGACTACGTCGTCAAGTTCAACGGCGGCAACAACGCCGGGCACACGGTCGTCGTCGGCGGCGAGAAGTACGCGCTGCACCTGCTGCCCTCCGGCATCCTCACCCCGGGCGTCACCCCGATCATCGGCAACGGCGTCGTCGTCGACATCGAGGTCCTGTTCCAGGAGCTCGACGCGCTGAAGGCCCGCGGGGTCGACGTGTCGAAGCTCCGCGTCTCCGCGAACGCCCACGTCATCACGCACTACCACCGCACCATCGACAAGGTGACCGAGCGCTTCCTCGGCAAGCGCCAGATCGGCACCACCGGTCGCGGCATCGGCCCGACGTACGCGGACAAGATCAACCGCGTCGGCATCCGTATCCAGGACATCTTCGACGAGAACATCCTGCGGCAGAAGGTGGAAGCCGCCCTCGACCAGAAGAACCACCTGCTCGTGAAGGTCTTCAACCGGCGCGCGATCGACGCGGAAGAGGTCGTCGAGTCGCTGCTGTCCTACGCGGACCGCCTCCGGCCGATGGTCGCCGACACCGCGCTCGAGATCCACCGGGCGCTCGAGCGCGGCGAGACCGTCCTGTTCGAGGCCGGTCAGGCCACCATGCTCGACGTCGACCACGGCACGTACCCGTTCGTGACGTCGTCCTCCGCCACAGCCGGCGGTGCCGCGACCGGTTCCGGCATCGGCCCGGGCAAGCTCGAGCGCATCATCGGGATCGTCAAGGCGTACACGACCCGTGTCGGCGCCGGCCCGTTCCCGACCGAGCTGTTCGACGAGTCGGGGGAGTTCCTCCGCGCGAACGGCTTCGAGTTCGGCACGACGACCGGGCGCCCGCGGCGCTGCGGCTGGTACGACGCCCCGATCGCCCGCTACACGGCCCGCATCAACGGCGTGACGGACTTCGTGCTGACGAAGCTCGACGTCCTGACCGGTCTCGAGACCATCCCGGTGTGCGTCGCCTACGAGGTCGACGGTGTGCGCGTGGACGAGGTCCCGGTGTCCCAGTCCGACTTCCACCACGCGAAGCCCGTCTACGAGGAGTTCCCCGGCTGGTCCGAGGACATCACGGGCGCGCGCTCGTTCGAGGACCTGCCGAAGAACGCCCAGGACTACGTGCTCGCGGTCGAGGCGATGTCCGGTGCCCGGATCTCGGCGATCGGCGTCGGACCCGGTCGTGACGCGATCGTCGTCCGGCACGACCTGCTCGGCCAGGGCTGAGCGTGCGGATCCTCTTCGTCTGCAGCGGCAACATCTGCCGCTCACCGCTCGGCGCCCAGGTGCTGCAGGCGCGTCTCGGGCCGGCCGCGTCGGTGCACGTCGTCGAATCGGCCGGCACCATCGCGGACGACGGCGCCGTCATGGACGGTGCGGCTGCGGCCCAGTCGCAGCGCCTCGGTGGCGCCACCGATTCGCACCGGTCCCGCTACCTGACCGAGCAGATCGCCGCGTCCGCCGACCTCGTGCTCACCGCCGAGCGCTCGCACCGGTCCGCGGTCGTGCAGCTCGCACCCCGTGCGGCGAAGCGGGCGTTCACGATCAAGCAGTTCGCTCGGGTGCTCGACGGCCTCGAGCCGGGGGACCTCGCCGACGTGCACTCGCCGGAGGCCCTGGTCGAACGGGTCGCGCGCCTCCGCGGTGCCGTCCCGCCGCCGTCCGACCCGGCGGACGACGACGTCGACGACCCCTACCGTCGCTCGGAGGCCACGCACGTGCGGGTCGCCGACGAGATCGACGCCGCACTGGCCACGATCGCCGACGCCCTCCGCGCCGTCTCCTGAGGCCGGATCGTCCGGAACGCGAGTACCCCGTTGCACCCCGTTGTACCCCGATCGGCGGATGACGAAGCCCGTCGTTTCGGGGATCACGGATGAACATCCGGGGCTGAACCCGTGAATCGGCGGGCTCCGCTGTCGATCGGCACGCTCGGTGTCGTAGCGTTCAGGTACCGCAGCACGTACCCCGAACACGACAGGAGAGCGCGATGAACACGACCATCAACCGGACCGCCGCCGGGACCGACGTCACCCTCGACACCGACACCGTCGACATCGTCGCCGTCCTCGAAGCACAGGCCGCCACCAGCGCCCGTGCCGCGCGGGCCAAGCTCACCTGGACGCTCGAGGGCGACGACGAGTGGATCGCCAACTACGGCGGCTACTTCGGCGGCTCCGTCGACAAGCGCGACGGCCGCTACGTCGCCTCGGACACCTTCGGCCTGGTCGTCGGCGACTTCGCATCGCTCGAGGACGCACAGACCGCCCTCGCCGGTCACCTGCACGTCATGCTCCCGTCGGTCATCCGCCCGGTCGCGTAGCAGCATCCTGCCGTACGACGACGCCCCGCTGGTACAGACCAGCGGACGTCGTCGCGTCGGAGGGGATGCGTCACTCCGGCAGGCGGTAGTTCCCGACCGTGATCGCGTGGGCACCCTGCCCGGCGAGGACCCGCACGACCGCGTCGGCACGGGTGCGGTTCGGCACCGAGTCCTTCGTCGCCCAGGCCGCGAGTGCGGACTGCAGCTCGTGGTCGTTCGTCACGACGCTCGTGGTGACGGTGCCGCTCCGGTCCTCCGCCTGCACGAAGGCCGTGGCCGACGGCGACGAGTAGAACACGCACGTGTCGAACCAGGTGCGGGAGACGCCGGTCCGCTCGTCGACGAAGCGGGCGAGGCGACGGGCCTGCTGCCGGACCTGTTGCGCGGGTGACGCGCCCTTCGCCTGCACCCGGACGCGCCACCAGTTCTCGGCCTCCTCCTCGGCGTTGAGCACCTTCCGGCTCTGCACCTGGACGGCGAACGGCGGGACGAGGGACGACTCGTCGACCAGGTTCCGGAACGCCGGGTGCACCTCGCTCGGCCGCCGCCCGTCGAACACGATGCCGCTCCACCGCTTGCTCTCGATCACCAGACCGCGCCCGGAGTCGGACACCAGCACGTGGTCGACCTGCGCGACGAACTTCCGCCACGACCCCTGCTCGGTCTCCCCGACGGGCACGAACACGACGTTCGTCATGAGCACGCCGTTGACGCTGGCGGCCCGGCAGGCGCGGAGGATCGCCTGTTCGGACGCCTCCTCCCACTTCATGCCGCGGCGCAGGAGTGCGCGGCTCTCCTCGGCCTCCGACGCGGCGTCCCGCCGGCGGGCCTCCGCGGCCTCCACCTGTGCGGCGCGGTCCGCCTCGATGCGGGCGGTCTCGTCGCGGTGCTCGGCCTCGCGCTGCGCGAGTTCGTCCCGGCGGGCCCGGTCGGCGGCGTCGAGCTCGGAGCGGGCAGAGGTCTGGTGTCGCCGCAGGAGGATCACCAGGACGACCACCACGACGGCGAGCCCCCCGGCGACCAACCACGGCACGAGGTCGCTGGTCATGGACCAACCACACCACGCCGGCCGGCCGGGAGGCGCGTCCTGCGTCGGCGCGTCCTCGGCACCTGCACCGTCGGTCCGGAGTGCGTCGGACGGGTTGCGTCAGCGCAGGTGGTCGGCGAACCGGTCGGTGGTCTCGATCAACGCGTCGAGGATCCCCGGCTCGTCGAACGCGTGGCCGGCGTCGTCGATCATCCGGAATTCCGCCGACGGCAGCGCCCGGTGCAGGTCCCACGCGGTGACGGCTGGCGTGCACATGTCGTAGCGCCCCTGCACGATCACGGTCGGGATGCCCTCGAGCCGGCCGGCGTCGCGGATGAGCTGCGCGTCCTCGAACCAGCCGTCGTGCGTGAAGTAGTGGTTCTCGATCCGGGCGAACGCCAGCGCGGTCGTCGGGTCCGCGTACCGGACGACGAGGTCGGGCCGGGGCAGGAGGGTGATCGACGCCGCCTCCCAGCTCGCCCACGCGACCGCGGCCGGACCGTGCACGGCGGGGTCCGGGTCGGCCAGCAGTCGCTCGTAGGCGCGGACGAGTCCGCCGGGCCGCCGCTCCTCGACCGGGACGGGAGCGAGGTACTGCTCCCACAGGTCGGGGAGGACGTTCGCGGCCCCGCCCTCGTAGAACCAGTCGATCTCGCTCGTCCGCAGCGTGAAGATGCCCCGGATGACGAGTTCGGTGACCCGCTCCGGGTGCGTCTCCGCGTAGGCGAGCGCGAGGGCCGAGCCCCAGGAGCCGCCGAACACCTGCCACGCGTCGATCGCCAGGTGCGCGCGCAGCCGCTCGATGTCCTCGACGAGGGTCCACGTCGTGTTCGCGGACAAGTCCGTGGTCGGGTCGCCGGCGTGCGGCCGGCTCCGGCCGCAGTTGCGCTGGTCGAACAGCACGATCCGGTAGCGCGCGGGGTCGAAGAGCCGTCGGTGGTCCGGGGAGCAGCCGGCACCGGGCCCGCCGTGCAGGAACACGACCGGCTTGCCGTCGGGTGACCCGCACTCCTCCCAGTACACCTGCTGGCCGTCACCGACGTCGAGCAGGCCGGATCGGTTCGGTTCGAGCGGCGGGTAGAGCTGGCGCACGGGGGTCCTTCCGGCGGAGGGGTGACGGTCGCTGCCACCGTACCGCCGGGCTGTGGTGCCGGCCTCTGCGAGGAGCGGCGCCGTCACGGGAGGCGGTCGTTCGACGGGGTGCTCGCCGACGAGGACGAGCCGTGCCGACGTCGACGGCGGACGACGGTGACGAGGACGCAGACCACGAGTACTGCCACGCTGACCACCGACAGCCACAGGCCGGCCTGCAGACCGCCGAGGACGAGGGCCGGCGTGGCGCCGGGTTCGACGCCGGCGTCCTCCTGCATCCGGTAGTCGACACCGCTCGCGACGAGGAACGCGATCGTGATGAGCGCGCCGACACCAGCTCCGATCGTTGCCGCCACGACGACGCGCTTCATGTGGTCGATCATCCGGACGGTCACCGGCGCTCCAGCTGGTGCCGACTCGCCGTGAGGACCTCGTCCGCCAACGGCCCGTCCGCTTCGGCGACGGCACGCGAGACCACGATGGCGCCGATCATCTGGGTGAACATCGTCACCGCCTGCTGCCGGGCGTCCGTGGGGGCGAGTTCCGTGCCGGTCTCCTGTGCTCGCTGCACCAGCAGCTCGGTGAGGTTCGCGAAGTACCCCTCGAGTCCGTCCCGGTAGGCGCCCTGGGGCGCAGCGCCGTGCCGCCCGGCGTCGACGGGCAGCGCTGCCGAGGGGCAGCCGGCTTCCGGGTGGTCCCGATGGGCGGCCGTCAGGTAGGTGTCGATGACGGCGTCCAGGGCGGACTGGGCACCGTCGGCGTGTTCTGCCCGGATGGCATCGACGGCCGCGAGCGACTCCGCGAAGCCCTTCCGGTAGACCTCGAGCACGAGGTCCTCCTTCGAGGCGAAGTGGTTGTAGAACCCGCCGTTGGTCATCCCCGCGGTGTTCATCAGGTCCTTGATGCCGACGCCGTCGACGCCGCGGCGCTTGAAGCCCTCGCTCGCCGCGCGGACGATCTCGTCGCGATTGCGTTCCTTCTGGGCTTGCGTGATCCGGGGCATCGCGGTTCCTCCTCGCGGTCGACTCGAGCGCGGCGGATGGCTGCGCTCGTGACTCTTTGATGTTAGCCGACATCGTCGGGGTTGACAGTGAATGATGTCGTGCAACATCATTGGTTCTGCGTCGACCGGCGCACTCGAGGGCATCCGGAAGCCGCCCGAACCCACATGAAGGAGCCACCCATGTCCGAGACCACTGAGACCACCGCAGCTCGCACCCCGGCGTACAGCATCACCGAGGTGTACGAGGTGCTCGACCCCGCTGGCGCACAGCGGTACTCCGAGGTGACCCCGGCCACGGTGGAGGCGTTCGGCGGCCGCTTCGTGGTCCTCGGTGCCCAGCCGGTCGTCGCGGAGGGCGATGCCGGCGCCGTGCTCGCCGTCGTCGAGTGGCCCGACATGGAGACCCTGCAGGCCTGGTACGAGTCGGAGGCGTACGCACCGGCCCGAGCGATCGCCGCCATCGCGATGCGTCGGCGCCTGGTCTTCCTGCCCGGCGTGCCCGCCGCGGTCTGACTGCACGTCTCGACGACGCCGGACGGGCGACGGACGGGAGGCTCTCCACCGGTCGTGTCCGGACCTGCCGCTCACGCGGGGGGCCGGGCCGGCTGGTGGAGAGCCTCCCGTCGGTTCGGTGCTACTGCTCCGTTGGCGCGATGCGGGGCAGCGTGCCCAGCCGTCGACGGACGAGGACCGGCGGTCCCCGCGGCGAGCAGCAGGAGCGCCGTCACGCCGAGCAGCCCGAGGCCGTGTGCGGGGAGGACACGGCGTTCGGGCAGGGCCTGTTCGAGCGGAACGCGTGCAGCGATCTGGACCCCGCGCTGGCGTCACCCGACGCGGAGTGCCGCACCCTTGCTCGGGTACGTGGACGGTGTTGCGTTCAGCGCCCCTTCACCGGGCATTTTCGCGGGGCAGTCATACGGGAATCCCCAGGTCAAGCAGGACAGGGGAAAGTTGTCGTGGTTGTCGCCGCCAGCCCTGTACCGGTGGACGACCGGCTATCGGGACGGGACGGAGAGCTTCCGAGAACCTGGGCACCGAGCCTTCCTGTGCGCTCTGAGCGGATTCGCGATCGGCTCCGTGGTCGGGTCGATTGGCTGGACATATGCGAGCACTGGTGTTGGGCGGGACTGGATGGCTGGGAAGAGCGATCGTGCGAGATCTCGTCGCGGGAGGGGTCGAGGTGACGTGTCTCGCACGGGGCGAGTCCGGAGCGGTGCCGGAGGGTGCGCGGTTCGTCCGGACAGACAGGCGAGCAGCTGATGCGTACGAACGGGTACGAGGCGAATGGGATGAGGTCATCGAGCTGTCCAGCGAGCCGGAACTCGTTGAGCCAGCCCTAGCCGAACTTGCTGACACGGCAGCGCACTGGACACTCGTGTCGACAGTCTCCGTGTATGCCCGTAACGATGAACCGGGTGCGGACGAGTCGGCAGCGTTGGCGGAGCCGACGGACTTGACGGAATACGCGGACGCGAAGGTCGCTGCCGAGCGCAGCAGCACGGCTCGACTGGGGTCTCGGCTGCTTATTGCTCGTCCCGGTCTTATCGTCGGTCCTGGCGATCCGAGTGACCGATTCGGTTACTGGCCTGCGCGGTTGCGCAGGAGCGGGCCTGCTCTGATTCCGACGGTGGCCGGTCGGTTCGTTCAGGTTATCGACGTCACAGATCTGGCGTCCTGGCTGAGTCAGACGGCGAAGCACGAACGCGTCGGAGTCGTCAACGCCGTCGGCGAGGTCGTCCCGATGGGCGAGTTCTTCGCCCGCGTCGCTGCCGTCACGCGCTTTGAGGATGAGCTCGAAGAAGTCGCGGACGAAGTACTGCTGGCGAACGACGTCCGGTACTGGGCAGGACCCCGCTCACTCCCATTGTGGCTACCGTTGCCCGACGCGGCGTTCGCCCAGCGCTCTGCGCGGGCGTTCCAGCGGATGGGCGGACGTGCCCGACCACTCGAATCGATCGTTGCCGACGTGCTTGAAGACGAACTGTCTCGGGGACTGGACCGTCCTCGGCGTTCGGGCCTCACCCCGGCCGAGGAACGCAGCGTGATGCGGCACGTCCGGTAGCCGATCGATCACCGGGCACCCTTGAGCGCAGTCGCACTCGACTGCTCCTGATCAAGACGTAACCTGCACCTCGGCCGGCCGTCCGGCAATCAGCGCGGCGCTGAGGTCCGCCAAGGTATCGAGTCGGAGGTCCGCGAGACGTGCTTCCGGCCGTTCAGCGTGAAGGTGACCCCACGGCCCTCTCCGAATGAACGCGGTCCGCATGCCGGCAGCGCGTGCTGGTAGGACGTCGTTATCGAGGCGGTCACCGACGTAGAGGATCGACCCGGCCTCGAGGCCTGCCTCCGCGACGACGCGAGCGAAGAATTCGGGTGAGGGCTTCTCCACCCCCCACGCCGCGGAGGAAGCCAAGAAGTGCGGTGAGAAGCCGGCCGCGCGGAGCTGCGCTTCCACGCCCGCCGGCTGGTTCCCTGCAATGCCGACGACAAGGCCGCGCTCGTCGGCCGCACGAAGGCACGGCAGCGCGTCGGGATAGAGGTCTGCTTCCTCGATCAGCGCGCTCCCCGCGGGCCTCTCGACGCCGAGGAGCGCCCATACTCGGCGGTGGTCTTCACCCCGCGCGATCAGCGCACCGAGCACTCCCATCAACGTGAACGGTGGGACGCTGGCCGCTTCCGCTTGTGCAGACCAGGCGCGCGACTCGTCGACGAGCGTCTCGCCGACGTCGAAGACGATGGCGAGGACTCCTGCGGGCAGTTCGATCGGCACGAGGCGATCCTCCCACCCAAACGGGCTCCCTCAGCGACCCACCAGGTGAGCAACGGCGTCCGATAACCGATCGGCTATCGAGACAGTGAATGCGCCCTGCTAGCTGGAGCCGATCCTGCCCGTCACTCTGAGACGGAACCGGTGGAGGTCAGCCTGTTCAGGAGTTCGGTGAGTGTCCGCACGTCCGCGTCCGGCCATGCATCAACCCGAGCACCGAACTCGTCGCCCCGTTCGGCGAGCGTGCGCGCCACTCGCTCTTCGCCTGCCGAGCTCAGGCCGACGATGACGCCGCGCCGATCGGCGGGATCGGGACTGCTGTCCACGAGTCCGAGCGCTCGCATCCGTCCCAGGAGTGTGCTCGTGGAACTCCGATCCATACCGACGGCGTCCGCGATGATGCTCGGCTTCGCCGGGCCAAATGCGTGCAACCACCGGGCAATGTGAAAGCCCGCCGGTTGCAGGCCCTCGTGGAACGAAGCTGCGCTGCGTTCCGTGAGTGCCCGCGTTGCGCTGAGCAGCGCGTTGATGCTCTCGCCCAGGGCGAGTTCGAGTGCATGGCGTCCCTGGTTCGCTCGCGATCTGGTTTGCATATCTCAATCATACCTCCTACT
The DNA here is from genome assembly GCF_003224415.1 of Curtobacterium sp. MCBD17_023. Lineage (NCBI taxonomy): Bacteria > Bacillati > Actinomycetota > Actinomycetes > Micrococcales > Microbacteriaceae > Curtobacterium > Curtobacterium sp. MCBD17_023. Next base: position 113,221 of record NZ_QKLJ01000007.1, on the reverse strand, counting down.
GTTGTGGGCATCGGCAAACTACTTGGAGATGCAGCGATGAACGAAACCACCGTGCGCGCACCGTCTGGCACCGCACCACTCGTCGCCGTGACCCTGGGCGCGTTGATGCCCGGGTTGGCGACGACGATCCTGTCTGTGGCCAACGGAAGCCTGTCGGCCGACCTTAGAGTGGGGCTGGGGGATCTCGCGTGGATCACGACCGCGTACCTGCTCGGGCTGACGGGTTCACTCGTCCTCGCGGGAGCCCTCGGCGATCGTTTCGGTCGACGCCGGATCTTCCTGATCGGTATCGGCGGGTTCGGGTTGACGTCACTGCTCATCGGGTTCTCGACCCCGCTGGGACTGATCATCGGCCTACGGGTCGCGCAGGGCGTCTTCGGTGGGTTCCTCACGACGAACGCACTGTCGCTGCTCCGTGCGAACGTGCCAGAGCAGCGTCTGCCCGGAGCGGTCGGCATCTTCAACTCCGTTCAGGGCCTCTCCATCGCAGCTGGCCCGATCGTCGGAGGGCTGATCGTCCAGGCTGGTGGGTGGCGCTGGACAATGTTCCTCAACGTTCCGATCGCTCTGATCTGCCTGATCGTCGGTGCCGTCGTCCTGCGGGAGGTCCGCATCCAGACGACTGCTCGTTTCGACATCGCTGGCACGGTCCTGCTCGTTGGCTCACTCACGGCGCTCGTTTACGCTCTAATCGACGCTCCTGCAACGGGCTGGACAGCACCGTCGACCCTGATCCTCATCGCAGTCGCGCTCGTCGCGCTAGTTGCTTTCATCTTCGTCGAACGACGAGCGGCAGCACCCCTGGTGCCCCTGTCCCTGTTCCGGGAGCGCTCGTTCGCTGCGGGCGCGGTCCTGAGCGTGCTTGCGTTCTTCGCGCTCAACGGCGGACTCTTCGTCGTCTCGTTGTTCTGGCTCCAGATCCAACGCGTTCCCGCGACCACCGTCGGAGTGTGGCTCCTGCCGCTCGGGCTGGCGATGCTCGTCGGCGCGATAGCATCCGGCCGCCTCATCGATCGCATCGGTGATCGCTGGGCACTGGTCATCGGCTCGCTCCTTGTCGCGGCCGGCCTCGCAAGCACCTCCCTCGCACAGGTCGAGGGCGGCTACACCCAGATCGGCATCGGTCTAAGCCTGATCGGCCTCGGACTCGGCCTGCTCGTGACCGCAACGGTGAACGCCACGGTCGGCAACGCTCCCGTTGCGCTCGCTGGGCCTGCCTCGGGCGTTCAGCAGACCGGAAGCCGCCTCGGCGCAACCCTCGGCGTCGCGGTCCTCGGCGCAGTCATGGCCGCCACCACCGGCTCCGCGTTCACCCGGCAGCTCGACGACTCGGAACTCCCAAAGGCACTCACGAATGCACTCCAGCCCTCCGGAACCACCGCCGTCGCCGGCGGCATCGCGCCCATCCCTGCCGGGGCTGATCCGACCACCGCTGCGCTCATCACTGATGCCACCCACCACGCATTCCTCACCGGTATGCACGCCACGATGCTCATCGCCGCCGTGATCGCCGCGCTCGGCGCCGTCGTCGCCCTCGTCGTGCGACGCACCGCCATCAGGTCGACCGGTGAGAACAACGCCCCCCAGCGCGCGACCGACTGAAACCGACGGAGAACTCTGCATGACTTCCTCACCCCTCATCGTCATCACCGGCGCAACGAACGGCCTCGGCCGCATCGCCGCCGGGGACCTCGCCCGCCGAGGCGCACGGCTCGCCATCACAGCACGCAGCCACTCGAAAGCAGACGACACCCGCGCGGAGATCCTCGCGCACACCCCCCACGCACAGGTCGACGTGTTCCTCGCAGACTTCACCCGCGTCTCCGACACGCAGCGAGTGTCCGCCGAAATCGCAGCCAGCTACGACCACATCGACGTCCTCATCAACAACGCCGGCATCCACGCCTTCCAACCGCGGATCACCCCTGACGGGCTCCCCGAGATGATCGCCGTGAACTACCTCACGCCGTTCATCCTCACGAACGCACTCCTGCCGCAGCTCCAGCGCGCCCCCACGGGACGGATCGTGACGGTCGCGTCGGAAGCGTCTCGCCGACACGGCACGCTCTCGCTGCCCGATGATCTCACCGACACGACACCGTTCACCGCTCGAGGCTCATCGCCCGTGTACGGCAAATCGAAACTGCTCGACATCATGTTCAGCCTCGAACTCGCGCGTCGCCTCGACGGGACCGGTGTGGCGGCGAACTGCCTCGACCCAGGCTTCAACACCACCGGCCTCGGCCGCGAACTCGGGTTCGCCGGCCGCCTCGAACAGCTCCTCACCGCACTCCACATCGGGGATCCGCAGCGCGGCGCCGACCTCATCACCGCGCTCGCAACCGACCCCGAGTACGACGGACGCACTGGGCTCTACGTCACCGTCCGCAATCGCCGAGAAATCCGCCCTACAGCCCCGGCGAACGACCCGGCACTGCAGGCGCTGCTCTGGGAAGCAACCGAGAACCTCCTCATGAGCCTCAGGTGAATCGGCAATACGCCGGAAGCATCGCAAGGCGAACCGAACGAGTGAGGGTGCCGGTCGGACGAGACCGGGCCCAACCCGTCCCGGTAGCCGATCGGCTATCGGACGCGCGAGGAGGGCGCGTCCAGAGCATCCGCTGCTTGCTGTGACGGTGGCAACCAGGTGCAGTGCGAGCCCAGCCTCACCGGAAACGACGGGAACGGACCGTCGCCCAGATCGCGAACCCCAACATCGCCAGCCCCAGCACCACGCATAACAGGTTCCACGCCCATCCGGGCAGAACCAGCACCCGCCCCGACGACAGCGCGGCTAGCTCTGCCTGGCTCTGCGTCGTCCAGCGAGCGACACCGAAGATCAGCGCGGCTGCACCAGCGATGTAGAAGCTCGCAATCGCTCAGGCTTTCGGCTTCTCAGGAGTCGCGGACACGACACGAACCCTAGTTGCCAGCGAGGGCGGACCCGCGTCCCGATAGGCCATCCGCTACCGGGACTGCCCGCAGGGTGAGGACTGCGACGATGGTCCGGTGGCTGAGACCCTCGAACCCTCGCTCGTTCCCGAACTGCTCGTGGCCGACCTGGATCAGAGCCTCGAGTTCTGGTGCAACTTGTGCGGCTTCGACGTCGCCTACTCGCGCGCTGAGGAACGCTTCGCGTACATCACGCTCGGTTCCGCGCACCTGATGCTCGAACAAGCGGGCGTGGGTCGCAACTGGATCACGGGGCCTCTTGAGCGCCCGCTCGGTCGCGGGGTGAACCTCCAGATCACGGTGCCGGACTCCGAGGTGTTGGCGCAGGTCCTCGGACGGGCTGGCGTTGAGCTCTTCATGCAACCCGAGACGAAGTGGTACGGCGTCGGCGAGGAAGAGGTCGGCGTGCATCAATTCCTCGTCCAGGACCCTGACGGATACCTCGCGCGGTTCCAGTCATCACTGGGACGACGACCAACCGCCCCGTAGACGATCGGCTACCGGGCGTCTGCTGCCCCGTGGTGATCGGACTCGTCGTCCCGGTTGTCTGCTCTTGGTCGTCGGAGAACAAGACCTGCGCATCCCGCGGCCAGGGGAGCGCAGACGGCTGCCGCCGGCAGGACGAGTTGCCAACCGCCCACCGTCAAGAGCAGACCGCCGACAGCGGCAGCGACGAACGCCAGCACGCCCACAACGACCGATGCACGGCGGACCGGATGCGCCACGAGTTCGTCTTCCGCGCGGTTCCTCACGATCACTCCGACCCGCGCGACGGTAGCGGCCACCACGACTCCCAACGGGATCGCGACCTGTGAGGCGACAGCCACCGATTCCCAGTCCACGGAGCTGTACCTGATCGTCCCGAGACTGAACATCCCGACGGCGAAGACCGCGCCGGCGAGGACGACCACAGCAAGGAACGCAACTCGGCGCGGACAACTGATCGTCGACTCGTCCCGAGATGCCACCATGCCGCCAGGGTAGATCGCGGCGCGCAGAGATGCCGCCACCGGGCGGGAGGCGTGGTGCGGGCCCGCCCCGGGCCTCCCGTCCGGCGGTCCCGCCGCGTGCCAGCATGGGCGCATGCCCGTCGTCGAGTCCCGCTGTGTCGTCCCGGTCGACGTGGACGTCGCCTTCGCCGTCTCGCAGACGCAGGGCGAGGTCCGGAAGCGGTGGGACCCGTTCATCCGGCGGCAGCACCTCATCGGCGCGACCGTGCCCGGCAAGGGTGTGCGGACGTACACGGTGCAGCGGTTCGGCCTGGCGATGGAGAGCGAGTACGTCTCGTACAACCCGCCCTCGAACGTCGGCATGAAGATGACGAAGGGCTCGTGGTTCTTCGAGCGCATGGGCGGCGGATGGCGGTTCAGCGCTGCGGAGGGGCAGCCGGGGCACACCCTGGCGGTCTGGCGCTACAACTTCACCTGCAAGCCGAAGTGGTTGGCCCCGCTCGCGGAGCGCATCGGCGTGCTCGTGCTGCAGCGGGACATCGACCGGCGGATCGCGGGCTTCGCGCGGGGCTGCGAGGACCCGGTGGTGCTGGCCGCCGCGGCTCCGGACCGGGGTCGCTGACGGGCGCGGCGGGGCTGCATCCTTTCGATGCAAGTCCCGCACGTGCGTCCCTCCGCCGGTCGTCCCGGCGCGGCGCAGTTCCTAGCGTCGATGTCATGACGAACACCATCGAAGCCCGGTCGCAGACCGGCACCGCTCCGCAGGACCGGCACGGGATCCGCGGCGTCATCGCGCGGCACCCACTCGGGTCGTTCTTCACCCTCGCACTCGGGCTGAGCTGGCTCGCGTGGGTCCCCTACATCCTGTCGCCGCACGGCATGGGCGTCTGGGACATCCACTTCGCCGAGGTCCTCGGCAGCGCGCAGTTCACCGGGGTGCTGCCCGGCGCACTGCTCGGCCCGCTGGGCGGCGCGTTCATCGTGACCGCGGTCGCCGACGGTCGCCCGGGCCTCCGCCGCTGGGTCGGACGCCTGTTCCGCTGGCGGGTCGCCTGGTACTGGTACGCCCTGGCGCTCGTCGTCGTGCCGGCCCTGATCATCGTGTCGGCGCTGCCGTTCGCGGGCGGGGACGTGCACGCGCCGACCGCCCTCGTGTTCGCCGCCGTGGTGCCGGGTCTCGTCATCCAGCTGTTCTCCACCGGTCTGAGCGAGGAGCCGGGCTGGCGCGACTTCGCCCTGCCCCGCCTGCAGCACCGCTTCGGTGGCCTGGGTGCCGCCGCGATCCTCGGCCCGGTGTGGGCGCTGTGGCACATGCCGCTGTACCTCAGCGACTGGGGCGGGTGGCCGGACGCGCACTGGAGCGAGCCCGTCGTGTTCGCCCTGTTCACGATCACGTTCAACGTCCTGATGGTGCAGGTCTTCAACAAGACCGGGGAGAGCCTGCCGCTCGCACTGCTGCTGCACGTCGGCGTGAACAACACGATCTCGACGTTCTTCCCCACGATGTACCCGAGCATGACCGCCGGCACGCTGATGATCGGCCTGACGATCATGTCGACGATCACCGCCGTGGTGCTGCTCATCGCCACCCGCGGGCACCTCGGGTACGACCCGGCCCGTCGGGCGCTGCCGATCGACGCCCCGATCCCGGCGGCGAAGCCCCTCGTAGGATCGCAGCATGGCACCCGCTGAGCCGCTCGCGCAGCGCCCCCAGGCCGAGGCCGGGGGCGCTGCGCCCGCCCGTCGTCCCGCCACCGCCCGCGAGCGCTGCACCGACGTGCTCGTCGCGCTCGGCACCGCCGTGGTCGCCCTCAGTCTGCTGCTCGCCCTGCCGCCGCTCGACGCCGCCGACCCGGACACGGTCGGCGAGACCGTCAGCTACCCGGCCGTCGGCAGTGCGCCGTGGACGGTCCTGACCCTCGGGCTCCTCGCCCAGGCGGCCGCCCTGCTCGCCGCCCGCCGGGCACCGCGCACCACGCTCGTCGTCGTGGCGGCGATCCCGGTGCTCGTCGCCGTCCTCGCCCCGCAGGCGTTCGAACTCTTCGGGCTCACGCCGTTCGCCGTCGCGGTGGCCGTCGTCCTCGCCGCACTCCGCGTCCCGCTCGCACGGCTGTGGCCCGCACTCACCGCAGCGGCCGTGCTGGTCGTGATCGGGGGAGCGGTGCTGTGGGCCGTGACCTCGGGCAGGTTCCGGGCGAGCTTCGGTCAGGGCCTCACCGGCTCGATCGGCCAGGGCGTCCTGCAGGCGGTCGGCGCCGTCGGCCTGCCGCTGCTCGTCACCCTGGTGGTGCTGTCCCGCCGCGAGGTCCGCGTCGCCCGCACCGCCGAGGCCACCGCGGTCGACCGGGAGCAGGACGCCCTGATCGACGCAGCCGTCTCCCGCGAGCGTGCCGCCATGGCCCGGGAGCTCCACGACATCGCCGCCCACCACCTCTCCGGGATCGCCCTCATGTCCGCCGTCATCGACCGCCAGATCGACACCGACCCCGAGCGCGCCCACGAGGGCGTCCGCCAGGTCCGGGAGCAGAGCACCGCCGTCCTCGAGGACCTCCGCCGCCTGGTCGGCCTGCTCCGCGACGACAGCCCCGCCGAACGGGCCGTCGAGACCGTCGCCGGGGTCGTCGACCTGGTCGAACGGGCGCGGTTCCGCAGCGACGTCCGGCTGGACGTCCTGGCCGCCGACCACGCGGGTGGTGGCCGTCCGCTCGGCGACGGGGTCGGCCCGCTCGCGCAGCTCGCCGCGTACCGCACCGTCCAGGAGGCCCTCGCCAACGCCGCCCTGCACGCTCCGGGAGCGCCGTGCACCGTCACGATCGACGACCGCGCCAGCGACCACCTCCTCGTGCGCATCGAGAACGGGCCGGCCGCCGTGCCGGCGCAGGGCAGCACCCCCGCGGGTGGCAACGGACTCCGCGGCATGCGCGAGCGGGCGGAACTGGTGGGGGCGGGCCTCCAGGTCGGTCCGACGGACGACGGCGGGTGGCTGGTCGCACTGACGCTCGGCCGGGAGGCCCGGCCCGAGTCCGACACGACGGCCGCCGACCCGGAGGTGGCGCGGTGATCCGCGTGCTCGTCGCCGACGACCAGCCGCTCGTCCGGGCCGGCGTCTCGGCGCTCCTCGACGCCGAGCCGGACATCGAGGTCGTCGGGGTCGCCGCCGACGGCGGCGAAGCACTCGCGCTCGCCCGCAGCACGCGGCCCGACGTCGCGGTCCTCGACATCCGGATGCCGGTCCGGAACGGCATCGAGGTCGCCCGCGAACTCTGCCGGCCGGACGCCGACCCCGCGGTGCCCGTCCTCATGCTCACGACCTTCGACATGGACGACCTGGTGTTCGGTGCCCTCGAGGCCGGGGCCTCCGGCTTCCTGCTCAAGGACGCCGAACCGGACACGATCATCGGCGCCGTCCGTCAGGTCGCCGCGGGCAACGGCACCCTCGACCAGGCCCTGACCCGGCGGGTGCTCCGTGAGTTCACCTCGCGCCGGAGCCTGCAGCCGGTGACGGGCGACCGGGTCGACGGGGTGCTGACCGCCCGGGAGCGGGACGTGCTGCTGCTCCTGGCGCAGGGGATGTCGAACGAGGAGATCGCGGCGGAGCTCGTCGTCGAGGTCTCCACCGTCAAGTCCCACCTGGCGCGCATGCTGCCCAAGCTCGGGGTCCGGTCGCGGCTGCAGGCCGTGGTCTGGGCGTACCAGAACCGCATCGTCACGGTGCCCGAGTAGGACACGGAGCGCCGTCCGGCACCGCGGCGGGGCTGCCTGGTGCTCAGCTGTCACTCCGCGGGTGCATGATGGGCGCGGCCGTCGCCCGCACGGCCGCGAACTGGAGCCCCCGCCGTGACCGAGACCCGCGCGTCGTCGCAGTCGTCCGAACAGCCGTCGGCTGCGCGTGACGCCCAGCCCGGAGACGCCGGTCCCGGCGACGACGCCACGCACCCCGCGACGGCCAGCCAGCAGCCCGCCGGCCGGGAGGCCCGTGGGCACCGTGGCAAGGCAGCTCTGGCCCTCGCCGCGCTCGGTGTGGTCTTCGGGGACATCGGCACGAGCGTCCTCTACTCGATGCGCACGGTGTTCTCGGTCGACGGCGGGATCGTCCGGCCGGTCCCCGAAGACGTCTACGGCGTCATCTCGCTGCTCGTCTGGTCGATCACGATCGTCGTGTCGATCAAGTACGTACTCGTGCTCATGCGGGTCGACAACCACGGCGAGGGCGGGGTGATGGCGCTCGCCGCACTCGCCCGACGTCTGCACGCGCACCGCCCGCGCGGGACCACCGTGTTCCTGGTCATCGGGATCGTCGGGGTCGCCCTGTTCTACGGCGACTCCGTGATCACACCGGCCGTCTCCGTGCTGTCGGCAGTGGAGGGCCTGGGCACCGCGGCTCCGTCGGTCGAGCACCTCGTCGTGCCGATCGCGGCCGTCATCCTCGTCGGGCTGTTCGTCGTCCAGCGGTTCGGCACCGCGAAGGTCGGTGCCTCGTTCGGACCCGTGATGCTGCTCTGGTTCGTCGTCATCGCCGTCGCCGGCATCCCGCACATCGTCGAGCACCCCGGCGTCCTGCAGGGGCTGTCCCCGACCTGGGCGATCGCGTTCCTGTTCGCGCACCCGTTCATCACCTTCATCGCGATGGGTGCGGTCGTCCTCGCGATCACCGGGGCCGAGGCGCTGTACGCCGACATGGGCCACTTCGGACGCATGCCGATCCTCCGCGCCTGGTTCTTCGTGGTGTTCCCCGCGCTCGTCTGCAACTACCTCGGCCAGGCAGCGCTGGTGCTCGAGGACCCGACGGCCACGGAGGACCCGTTCTTCCTGCTGTTCCCGAGCTGGGCGCAGATACCCGTCGTGATCCTGGCCACCGCGGCCACCGTGATCGCGAGCCAGGCTGTCATCTCCGGCGCGTTCTCGCTCACCCGGCAGGCCGTGCAGCTCGGGCTCCTGCCGCCGCTGACCATCCGCCAGACGTCCAAGCGCGAGGGCGGCCAGGTCTACCTGCCGGCCGTCAACCTGCTGCTCTTCATCGGCGTGATGGCGATCATGCTCGCGTTCCGGTCCTCGGCGGCGCTGGCCACCGCGTACGGGGTGTCCGTCACCGGGGCGCTCGTGGTCGACACGCTCCTGCTGCTCGTCGTGGTGAAGCCGCTGTGGCGCTGGGCGACGTGGAAGCTCGTGCTCGTCGCCGTGGTGTTCGGCGGCCTCGAGCTCACCTTCCTGGCCGGCAACCTGTCCAAGGTCGTGCACGGCGGGTGGGTGCCGCTGCTCATCGCGCTCGCCGTCGTCACGCTGATGACCACCTGGCACCGCGGCCGCCAGCTCGTGCAGCAGGAGCGGCGGAAGCGCGAGGGGTCCCTCTCGGAGTTCATCGAGACGGTCAACGCCGACCACATCCCGCGGGTCCCGGGCGTCGCCGTGTTCCCGCACCCGAACAAGGAGACGACCCCGCTCGCGCTCCGGGCGAACGTCGAGCACAACGGGGTCGTGCACCAGCGGGTCGTCATCGTGTCCGTGCTCACCGCGAACGTGCCGCACGTGGCGCTGTCCGATGCGTTCAGGCGCGACGAGCTCGGCCACGACGAGGACGGCATCGACCACATCACGATCACCTTCGGGTTCTCCGACGACCAGGACCTGCCCGCGGCGATGCGTGCCGCATGTGCCGCCGGCGTGCTCGACCTGGCGCAGGAGGACATGTCGGCCGCGTCGTACTTCATCTCCCGTGGTGCGCTCCGGACCGGCTCGGGCAAGGGCGGGATGGTGTCGTGGCGGCGGAAGCTGTTCGTCGCGATGGCCCACAACGCCGCCGACCCGGCTGCACGGTTCGGGCTGCCGCTCCGGCGCACGGTGACGATGGGGAGCGACGTCGAGGTCTGACGCGCCTGCTCGCGCCGGTCAGTCGTCCAGACGCTGGGCGGCGCCGGGCACGACGAGTCGCCACGCGCCCCCGGCCTGCTCCTTCGTCAGGTACAGCCGGTAGGAACCCGGCTCGGCGAGCGGATCGCCGTCGAGGTACTCCACCGGCTCCCCGCTGCTCGTGCACTGGTCCGAGGTCGCGATGACGTCGATGTGGTCGCCGGGCGCGTGGCCCTTGCGGACGCTGGTGATGTCCGCCTCACGGACGCGGTAGCGCCCGAGCGCCTCGACAGTGCGGTCGGTCGGCCGCAGGTCGGCGTCCACGACGAGGCTCGCCTCCTGCTCCTGCTCGGCCGGGGAGAGCGGCGCCCACTCGACGCACTGCCCGACCGAGATCGCCGCGCAGCCACCCAGTCCACCGCCGAGCGCGAGCACGACCCCGATCGAGACCCCGGTCTTCCCCCGTGTCATGGCGTCAGTGTCGCCCGGGTCGGGCTCGTCGTCGCGGATCGTGACCGGATCGTGCCTGATCGCATGCGGGTGGAATACGGAATGCCGAGAAAGAGGCGCTGAGACGCCGCTCGTGTTTGATGTGTGACGTACGGATACCGCCCCGGGTACCTGACGGTGCCCGTCCTGAACTGGAGTCCCCTTGCGACCACGCATCCCCTCCCGCATCGCGGTCACGGTGGTGACCGCCGCGAGCCTCGTGCTGACCGTGGCGACACCGACCTGGGCGGTCGCGGGGCGACCGTCCACGTCAGCGCCGGCCGCGTCCACCGCGCCGGCCCCGGTTCCGTCGACCGGTCCGTCTCCGGCCGCGTCCACTGCGCCGTCCCCGGCCACGTCGACCGGTCCGGCCACGTCGACCGACGCCGAGGTCGGGCTCGCGATCGAGGTCGCGAAGGACGGCAACGGTCCGTTCACGCCCGATGACCAGCCGGGCGGCGACAGCGGCGCCGCGAACGGCATCGTCCGCACCCTCGACGCGATCACGTACCGCGTCACGATGAACTCCACCGGCGGAGCCAGTTCACACGAGCGCTTCACCCTCACCGCGCCGGCCGGTACCAGTTGGGCCGCGGTGCCCTCGCGGTGCACCGGGAGCGGGTCACGGATCGACGGCCAGGAGCTGGTCTGCGACCTCGACTCCGTCCCCGAAGGCCGAGCGGTCGCGGTGCCGGCGGTGCTCGACGTCTCCGCGGAGCTCCGGCACGGTGACACGATCACGGTCCGTGCGACCGGCACCGCGGACGACGCCGACAACGGGACCGTCACGGCGACCTCGCCCACCACGACCGTGTCCGCCGCAGCGCGGTACAACCTGGCGAAGGACATCCAGGCGTCGTCGCTCCGGACGGACGTCACCGGTCCGGGCGGACAGCGGGGGATCCAGCTCGTGTACCCGATCGCGGTCGACTGGCAGCCGGTGGTCCCGGGTCAGGGTCTGCTCGGCTTCGAGGGGGCCGGCGGCCCGATGACCTTCACCGACGACGTCTCGCAGATCCTCGGCGACCTGCCGTCCGGCGCCCGGCTCTGGAACGGCGACGAGCCCGTGTGCGGGCCGAACTCGCGCGCGGCGTCCGGGTTCGGCGGACTCCCGGCCGGGAAGGGCGGTGGTGCCCGGGCCGTCGCGGACTCGGGCACGATCAGCTGTGCGCAGAGCGGCCCGGGGGAGGACGTCGACGTCACGATCACGGGGACGGTGACCGACCCCACACGGATGCCGACGGAGAACCAGTACGGCGGCCCGATCGCCGGTGGCAAGGTCGGCCTCGTCGTCGCCGGGTACATCAGCTTCTGGTTGCCCGAGCCGACGGGCGGGACGAACGTGCTGTCCCGCAACACCTTCACCCCGCTGCAGACCACGTCGGCCAGCGGCGCCCCGAACTTCCCGGGCGGGACCGAGCCGACGGCGGACAACGTGTCCGAGCGCAACCTCGTGGAGTTCGACCCGGGCAGCGGCGGGAAGCGGCTGTACCGGCTGGTCGGCGACGCCCACGAGGTCCGCCCTGGGTCCGCGCGCCAGGGCGATCCCTGGGCGACCGCGGGGGTCCGGCTCCGGAGCGAGGTCACCATGAGCAACGGCGGGCTCTCGGCGTACCAGGACGCGGTCCTCTGCGACACGTTCGACCGTGCCACCCAACGCCTCACCCGGGTGGGGAGCCCGTCACGGGCCGCGGAGGCGACCGGGTTGTCGGACGCGCACGTGCAGTACGCCGCGTACGACATGACGTCGGCCGCAGCGGGGCAGCGACGCACGTGCGACGACGAGGACGGACCGTGGTACGACGCTCCGGAGGACGTGCCGGGCGGCGTCGCCGCGGTCGGTGCCGTCCGCGCCGTCGGTGACCTGGCCGGTGGGCGCCACGCGGCGCTGTACTCGTGGGTCACCGTCCTCGACGCCCCGGACGGGACCCGAGCCCTCGACTTCGGGCACCTCTCCTCGGGCACGCAGCACCCCGGGTGGATCCACGACAGCGCCGATCCGTCGCTCGGCGTCGGCGGCCTGACGGACAGCGTCGTCATCACCGAGAACCTCGCCCGGATCGCGAAGAAGACCGTCGACCCCGGACACGACGCTGCCGACACCCCGGACCGGACCACCTCCGCCGTCGCCGGGGACACGCTCGAGTACGCCCTCTACCCGACGCTGACCAACGGGAACACGAAGGGGCGTCCGGCAACGGTCACCGTCCGCGACACCCTGCCGGTGGACACCACCTACGTCCCCGGCAGTGCGTCGACCACCCCGGCGGTCGACACCGTGCAGGACGCGCAGGGGCGGCGGCACCAGCGGCTCACCTGGACGATGCACGACGTCCGACCGAACTCGTCCATCCCGCCGATCACCTACCGGGCCACGATCTCGACCGCGGCGCCCGCCGGTCCGATCGACAACGTGGCCGAGGTCGCGTCCCCCACCGATGCGTCGCCCGCCGAGTACCGCCGAGCGCAGCGAGCGGTGCAGGTCACCACCACGGGCGGGGTCGGTGTGGAGGAACACGCCGTCGAACCGGTCGTGGCCGCCGGCGACCGGTTGGAGTGGGACCTCGTCTACACGAACACCGACCCCGACCCGTTCCACGGCTCCGACCTCATCGACGTCCTGCCGGATCGGACCGCTGCACACGACGGGTCCTTCCACGGCCGGACGGGGCTCGCCGAGGCCGTGGCGGTCGACACCGGCGCCGGAGAGCAGGTGCGCTACACGGCGGCAGCACCCGGCGCCGTCTCGCTCGTGGGCACGGACCCGTCGAACCAGCCCGGTGGCTCCACCACGTGGTGCTCGGAACAGGAGTTCGGCGCAGACGGGTGTCCCGCGTCGCTCCGGGACGTGACGGCGATCCGGATCACCCGGACGGCCCAGGTCGCCGTCGGCGCCTCGGTCACGCACCGGTTGGCGCTCGCGACCGAGGGTGAGCAGGACGGCGACACGTACGTGAACCGGTTCGGCCTGAGCGTGGCGGGCATCCGCCTCCCCGTGCAGTCCAACCGCGCCACGATCCGGGTGGTCGCCGGGGCGATCGGCGACCGGGTCTGGTCCGACCGGGACGGTGACGGTCTCCAGGGCGCGGACGAGCCCGGCGTCGAGGCCGTCGACGTGCGACTCACGGGGACGGACGACTCCGGGGAGGCCGTGCAGCGGCGGACGACGAGCGACGCGGACGGCGGGTACCGGTTCGACGGCCTCAGACCCGGCGCCTACGTCGTCACCTTCGACGCCCCGGACGACCGCAGCTTCACGCGGCAGCACGTCGGCGACGACGATGCCGTCGACTCGGACGCAGGTGAGGACGGCTCCACCGAGACCATCACGCTCCGCCGGGTGACCACCCCGGAGGGTGCTCTCGACGGGGTGGACCGCACCACCTCCGTCGACGCGGGTGTGCTCCCGGCGGAGGACACTGGCGGACCCGGCGACGGCGGGCCCGGTGACGGCGGGCCGGGCGACGGCGGCCCGGGCGACGGCGGCCCGGGCGACGGTGGCCCCGGTGACGGTGGGCCGGGCGCACCGGGCGGCACCGGCACCGGCACCGGCACGGGCTCGCCGGGCTCGGCTGGTGGGAGCGGCCGACCGGCGGAGCAATCGTCGGCATCGGTCCCGGACCGCGCACAGACCGCGGGTGCTGCGCGTCGGGGCGACCTCGCCTTCACGGGTGTGGCGGGCCTCCCGATCGCACTCGGCGCCGCGCTGCTGCTGCTCGCCCTGGGCAGCGCGATCGTCCTCGGACGCCGGGGCCGCGCCCGCCGCCGGTGAGGGGACGGGAGGTGCGGGGCCGACCCGCCCCGCGCCTCCCGCCCGGCATCCGGTCACCGGCGTGCGCCGGGGCCGTGCCTGCCGCCGGTGCGGGGACGGGAGGTGCGGGGCCGACCCGCCCCGCGCCTCCCGTCCGGCTCCGGTCACCCGCGAGCGCGCTCGATCTCGGCGCGGTACCCGTCGAGCTGCGCGACCAGTCCCGCGCCGTCGTCCGTCCCGCGGAGGTCCCCGATGAGACGGTCCACGCGCGTGAACACGGCACGCTGCTCGGCGTCGGAGAGCGCACGGAACCGGTCGGCGTCCGGCAGCTGCCCCTGCCACCCGTCGTCGTCGGTCGTGGGGGCCGTGGTCTGCACGACCGTCGACATGCCGCCCGTCCTCGTGGCCCCGTCGGTCGCACCCGATGCCTCCGTTCCCGTGACGGTCGCGGCGGCAGCGCCGGTGGCTGCGATCGCGACGACGAGGGCCAGGGTCGTCAGTGTGGCTGCGGTCTTCTTCTGCATCACGTGCTCCCGTCCGGTGGGCCGCGGTGTGCGGCACGTCCAGCCTGGGACGAGGCGGGCGTCGGCCGCATCGGCGGACCGGCTGGGCCTCCCGTCCGACCGACTGATCGTCGCGACCGGCGACTCCGACCTTCGGAGGAGGCGCGACGTGGACTCCGGCGGCTAGCCTCTCGCCATGCGTCCTCTGCCGATCCCGCCGTGGGTGCGGTCCGCGCTCGCGGGGGTGGTGTTCCTCGGAGCCGCCCTGATCGCGATGGAGGGGCTGCACCGAGCCGGGTGGTACCCGACCCGGCTCGACGACTACCGCCTGACCGCGTTGCTCGTCGCCGTGTGCTTCGTGGTGGGGCAGCGACTGCCGTACCCGCTGCTCGTGGTGGTCGGGGTCGTCGTCGCATGGCCCTCGTGGACCTTCGACGTGCTGCAGGTCCGGCTCATCCCGCTCGTCATCGCGGTCTACCTGGCCTGCGCTGCCGGCCGCCGGGTGCTCGCGGTGCTGTCCGTCGCAGCCGTCCCGACCGTGCTCGCGATGTTCCTGCCGCTCGTCTCCGTCCCCGTGCACGACTGGCTCACCGCGCTCCGCGGCTGGCAGGTCTGGTCGAGCAACGCCGACTGGTCGACGATCGTCCTGATGGGGATCCTGCTCGTCGCCTGCGCGTTCCTCGGCCGCGCGACCGCACGACGACGGCGCTCCGAACTCGTCCTGCAGCGCCGCAACGAGGAGCTCGTGCGCCTGCGGGAGGCCGACCAGGCCCGCATCGCCTCGGAGGAACGGACCGCCGTCGCCCGCGAGGTGCACGACGTCGTCGCGCACCACATGGCCGCCATCGTCGTCCGGTCCCAGGCCCTCGTGCGTGTCGGGGTCGCCGACCAGACCGAGTTCGCCGAGTACGCCTCGTGGGTCGCGGGCACCGGGCAGCAGGCGCTGTCCGAGATGCGGAAGGTGGTGCGGGTCCTCCGTGCCGGTGGGGACGGGGGCACGACCGACGCTCCGGTGTCGCTGCGGGCCGCGGTCGAGGACGCCGTCGAACGGGTCCGGGCGACCGGCGTCGAGGTCGAGGTCGACCTCCGCGTGGGGGCGCGGCTCGGCGTCATGCAGGACTTCGCCGTGCTCCGTGTCTGCCAGGAGGCACTGACGAACACGCTCGTGCACTCCGACGGCTCCTGCGTGCGGGTGACGCTCGCCGTCTCGGAGGACCGCATCCACCTCGAGGTCCTCGACGACGGCGGGACCGAGGGCGGCCCGCGGGTGCCGGCGCTCGCCGCCGGCGGGGCGGGGATCCGCGGCATGCGCGAACGCGCCGCGTCGATCGGCGGGGTGCTCGACGCCGGTCCGGTCGACGGCGGCGGCTGGCGGGTCGTCCTGGAGGCCCCGCGCGAGGTCCCCGGATCGGCCGCAGCTCCGACCGGGGGCGCGCACACGACCGGGCCGTCGCTGGCACCGGCGCCGGTCCGGACACAGGCAGCGACCGCCGGGGCCGGGGACGGGCCCCGTGCCGCTGCCGCTCCCGTCGACCGCCGGGTGGTGGCGCCGTGATCCGCGTGGTGATCGTCGACGACCAGGCGGTCGTGCGGACCGGACTCGGCATGATGGTCGACGCCGAGGCGGACCTGACCGTGGTCGGTCAGGCACCGAACGGCGCCGAGGCGGTCACCGTCTGCGCCGAGCTCCGCCCCGACGTCGTGCTCATGGACGTCCGGATGCCGGTGCTCGACGGCATCGCGGCCACCCGCACGATCGTGTCCGAGGGCACCGCAGGCGCGGTCGTCATCCTCACCACGTTCGACGACGAGGAGTACCTGCTCGACGCCGTCCGTGCCGGGGCGCTCGGGTTCCTGCTCAAGGACGCCGGCCCCGACCTCATCGCCGCCGGGGTCCGGGCCGCCCACACCGGGGACACCCTCATCGCACCCTCGATGACCCGCGCGCTGCTCGAGAACCGTCTGGTCGCCGCGCCCGTCGCAGGAGGCCCGGCAGCACCGACCCCGCCGGCCGAACACGCCTCGGCCCTCGCCGCGCTGAGCGCCCGGGAACGGGAGGTCCTCGGCGCCCTGGTCCGCGGTGCGAGCAACGCGCAGATCGCGAAGGACCTCTGGATCAGCGAGGCCACCGTGAAGACCCACATCAGCAGCGTCCTCGCCAAGGTCGGCGCGACCAGCCGCGTGCAGGCCGTCGTGTTCGCCTACGAGAGCGGCTTCGTCCGGCCCGACTGGTCCGCGTAGTCGCGCGCGCCGGGGCCGCCCGCCCGGCACGGTCCGCCGCCCGCCCGCCCGCCCGGCACGGTTCGCGCTGAGCGACAGTGCTCGCGGACGCGGCTACGAGCGGTGTCACTGAGCGCGAGCGGTCGGCCGCCGCGGTCGGCCGCCGCTGTCGGTCCGGCCGGGAGGCACGTGGCGGGGCCGCGCCGGGCCTCCCGTCCGGGACGGTTCGCGCTGGGCGACAGTGCTCGCGTGCACGGCCGCGAACGGTCTCGCTGAGCGCGAAGCGAGCAGCAGCCGCCGCCGCCGCGGTCAGGCGGAGCGCGTCAGCGGCGCCGCCGCCACCTCGGTCGGCGAGGACACGACGGCCTCGCGGCGGATGGCGATGACGGTCACGTCGTCGTCGTGCGGCACCCGGCCCGCGCGTTCGGTCAGGGCCGCGACGATCGCCGCGGGCTCACGGTCCTGACCGGCGAGCTCGGCGACCGAGTCGACGGCGTCGTCACGTCCGCCGAACAGGTCGAGGACGCCGTCGCTGAAGGAGATGAGCAGGTCGCCCGGCTCGAGGATGCCGGTGGTGGTCGCCCACTCGTCGCGGAGGCCCATCCCGAGCGGCAGGTCGACCGACCGCAGGCGCTCCACGCCTCCGTCGACGCGGAGGATGAAGCTCAGGCCGTGTCCGGCGTCCGCCCACTGCAGGCTGCCGTCGTCGTCGATGCGGGCGTGGAACAGTGTGGTGAAGGTGACGTCGGTGCCGGAACCCTCGGCGGCGAGGCCGTCGGAGGCGCGACGGAGTGCCTCGGAGGTGTCGTCGACCGTGCGGGCGCTGCGGATGGTGGCGCGGACGGCGGCGGCGATGAGGCCGGCCCCGACGCCCTTGCCCATGACGTCACCCAGGCTGACGGCGATGCCGTCGCGGGTGCGGTACCAGTCGTAGAAGTCGCCGCCGACGCTCTTCGCCGGCAGGCAGGCGCCGGCGACGGTGACCGCCTGGCCCATGTGGTCGCTCGAGGTCGGCAGGAGGGACCGCTGGACCGCGGCGGCGCGGCTGATCTCGGCGCGGACCCTGCCCTCGCGGGCCTGGGCGGTGAGGACGGACCGGCGGGCGCGGGAGGACAGCTCGTGCACGATGACGGCGACGGTGCCGAACACGATGACGGTGATCGCGAGCCGGACCAGTTCGCTGGGACGCGGCACGTCGCCGGGCAGGAGCACGAACGGGGCGAGGATGACGAACGTCACGCCGAGGACCGAGTACACGATGGTGCGCCGACCCTCGAGGGACGCCCACCACACCACGGGCAGGACCACGAGGGACGTGAAGACCGACGCCCCGGCGCCCGTGCCGGTCCGGAACAGGGCGATGGACACGAAGTCGACGGCGAGCAGGATCGGGACGAGCGGCGCCACCTTCGGCAGGTACACGGCGACCGCGGCGAGCAGTGTCGCGATCGCGGTCGCGACCAGGCTCGCGAGGAAGAGCTCCACGTGGGTGACCGAGAGCGACGGCAGCGCCACGGTGCACAGCGCGCCGAGGGCCAGCAGGCCGCTGATCGGAGCCTGCCGGACGAGGGGGTTGTCGATGACGCTGGTGGGGCGAGACATGCTCAGGGCAGGCTACTGGTTCGCGCTGGGCCGCGCCGGTGTGGCGTCCCGAAGAGGGGCCAGGACGACGACGACGGCGAGGCACCCGTTCCCGGGTACCCCGCCGTCGTCCGACCTCGGGCTCAGCGTCGCGCGCTCAGCCCGTCCGGCTCACTCCGCGCGGCGGCGTCGCATCCGCTGCGTGAGGAGCAGCCCGCCCGCGGCGAGGAGCACCACGGCGAGGATGCCGATCGGCACGACGTCCGCACCGGTCCAGGCGAGGGCACCGTCGCGGTCCGCACCGGAGCCTCCCGGCTGGTCGCCGACGGGCTGCGCACCGGAACCACCAGCACCGGAGCCGTCAGCACCGGAACCACCGGCACCAGGGCCACCGGCACCGGGGCCACCGGCACCGGGGGCACCGGTCCCCGGGCCGCCGGCACCGGGACCGTCACCCGGAGCGGGTGTCGGCGACGGTGACGCCGTCGGGGGAGCGGCCACCACGGTGAAGGCGGCCCGGGCGAGGACCACCCCGCCCACCGAGGCGGTCACCGTGACGCGGCCGGCCGCGGCCGTCGCCGGCACGGCCAGCTCGGCCGTGAAGGACCCGTCGGCGGCCGTGCGGACGGTGACATCGTCGCCCATCTCGGGCGTCGTCGCCAGCATGACCGTCGCGTCCGCCGGGAACCCGGTGCCGATGACGGTCTGCGTGTCACCGGCA
Organism: Curtobacterium sp. MCBD17_023; assembly: GCF_003224415.1. Classification (NCBI taxonomy): domain Bacteria; kingdom Bacillati; phylum Actinomycetota; class Actinomycetes; order Micrococcales; family Microbacteriaceae; genus Curtobacterium; species Curtobacterium sp. MCBD17_023. The sequence goes on along the minus strand of NZ_QKLJ01000007.1, from coordinate 94,207 downwards.
GTGACGCGCTGGTCCTCGACCTGGAGGCTCGGGACAGCGGCCGCGAGCGTCGAGTACCGCACGACGGTCCGGTCCGTCACCGAGCGCTCGGCGACCGGCACCGTGAGGGTGCGGCTGTCGGCGTCGTACGTCCACTCGGACGCGGCGACGGGGGCTCCGTCGATCGTGACCGACTGCGGACGCTCGGCGTTCGTGAACGTCGCCGTCCAGGAGCGGTCCTGCACCTGACCGTCGAACGAGCCGTCGACGGGGGAGATGTCGAGCGTGCCGCCGGTCGCCTGCTGCGTGAACCGCATGGCGGTCGAGGCCGAGTTCCCGGCCGCACGGGCCGAGGTGTCGGCTGCGGCGGTGGGCTGGCCCTCGCCGGAGTCCTCGTGCAGGGCGAACGAGCCGTCCGCGCCGGTCGCGACCGTCACCGTGACCGCGTCGAGCGGTGCGGCGTCGTTCGCGACGTGGTGCGAGCGGGTGGGCACGATGCCGCCGCTGCGGACGAACACCGGCATGGTGGTCAGGTCCGTCGTGACGTCGGCGGTGGTGCCGCCCTCGTAGGTCTTGCCGGTGAACCAGTCGGTCCAGGTGTCGCCGGCCGGGAACCACACCGAGGTGGTCGCGGTCGAGCCACCCGAGGTGACGGGTGCGACGAGGACGTCCTTGCCGTACAGGTACTCCTTGCCGGCCTGCGCGTAGGACTCCTGCGCCTCCGGGTACTGCAGGTAGAGCGGCTGCAGCATCGGGGTGCCGGTGCGCGAGGCGTCGGCGGCGAGGGTGTACGTCAGGGGGAGCAGGTCCTCGCGGAGGTTGAGGAACTGCTTCGCCGACGCGTTCGCCTCGGCCGGGTACTGCCACGGCAGCCGGTCGCTGTGGTTGCTGTGCAGGCGGTCGATCGGCTGGAAGGCACCGAACTGCACCCAGCGGGCGTAGAGGTCCGGCGGGAGCTGCGTCGTGCCGGGCTCGGCGCCCTCGATGCCGTACTGGCCACCGTTGTGTCCGCCGATGTCGTGGCTGATCGCCGACAGGCCGGTCGCTGCCGACTCACCGGGCGTGTAGCCGACCTGCGCGGCGAGCTCCTGCCACGTGGACGTGGTGTCCCCGGTGAAGTGGAGCGTCGTGCGCTTGTCCGCCCACGGTCCGGTCGGGACGGCCTGCGGGTTGCCGTAGCCGCCCGCGGTCAGCGACCCGTACGCGCGGGAGAACGCGAGACCGCGGCCCTTGAGCTGCTCGTCGGTGTACTCCGCGTACTGCTGGTTGATGAACGCGTCCGGCGTGACGCCGTTCGCCGAGTACTTCGAGTTCTCGCTGCAGCACCAGTCGAGCCACCACATGTCGACGCCCTCGGGCTGCAGGGTGTCGTGGAGCTCGAAGTAGGCCTTGAGCTGGTCGGGGTCGGACCAGTCGAACAGGTAGCGGTCGCCGTCACCCTTGGTGAGCTTGCCCTTCGCGGTGGCCTGCGCCTTCGCGAACTCCGGGTCGTTGCCCGAGATCGACGGGTGGATGTTGAGCGTGTTGTGGATGCCCTGCTCGTGCCAGTCGGCGAGCAGCGAGGTCATGTCCGGGATGCGGGACGGGTCGACCGACCAGCCGTTCCACTTGCTGTCGCCCTGGTTCGTGGTGCTGCCGGTCTTGTAGTCCGTGTCGATCGCCATGACGTCGACGGGCACACCCTCGTCCTTGAAGCGCTTCGCGATGGCGAGGTAGTCCTCCTGCGAGCGGTCGTAGTACTCGGAGTACCAGACGCCGTATGCCCAGCGCGGCAGGAGCTTCGACGGCCCGGTCAGGGTCGCGAGGTCCTTCAACGCCGTCGTGTACTCGGTGCCGTACCCGAACACGTAGCCGTCCTGGTAGCCCTCGCCGCCGTGGTCACCGCGGGGCGTGGTCTGCTCGGTGGCGGTGTCGTACAGCGCCGAGGCGGTGTCGTTGAGGAGCGACCAGCCGTCCTGGTAGAGCAGGCCGGGGTTGGTCTTCACGGAGCCGTTCGCCGTGTCGAGGTCGCGTCGGTACCCGCCGAGCGGGGCGTGCGCGGCGAGCAGCGGCGAGGACTGGTCGACGACCGCGATGGTGTCGATGTTCACGTTGCAGTTGTTGTCCACGGTCGGGCAGCCGAGCGTGACGTCGTTCGCGCCCGCGGCCAGGTGCACCGGGATCGTGACGGTGTTCCAGTAGTCCCAACCGCTCGTGGGTGCGAGGGCACCGGTGGTGGCCTCCTGGCCGGCCGGTGCGACGGTGAGCTCCGGGGAGTTCGCCGTGCCGTTCGCGTACCGGACCTGCAGGGCGTAGTCGCCCACCGTCGGGACACCCGTCACGTGCGTGGTCAGCGCCGAGTCCGCGCCGCCCCAGAGTCCGGACGCGAAGCCGTCGCCAGAGAACCCGTTGTGGTCGGCGGCGGTCTGGGCGTTGCCCGCCTTGCCGGCGTCCTCGGCTTCACAGACCGCACCGAAGGCGCAGTCCTGACCGGCGGTCGCGGGGGTCGGCGTCGGGTAGGCCGCGCCGGAGGGCACGACCGCCAGGCTGTCGACGTTCACGCGGCCGGAGTCGGACGCGCTGCGCTCGATCCGGATAATGTGCTTGCCGGCGGTCAGGTCGAGGGCCGCCGTGGTCTGCTTCCACTCGTCCCAGCTCTCGCCGGCCGGCAGGCGCAGCGTGACCGGCGCCCCACCGTCGACGACGATGCTCAGGGTGCGGGTCTCGAGCTGGCCGTCGCCGCCACGGTTGTTCGCGTAGCGCATGGCCAGGTCGTAGGAACCGGCCTGCTGCACCGTCGTGGCGAACGTCATCGAGTTGCCGACGTTCTCGAACCCGGCGGCGAAGCCCGACCCGGTGTAGCCCGCGTGGTCCTTGGCGGAGGCCAGGCCCTGCAACTGCAGTGCCTCGCCCTCGCAGAGCGTCCCGATCGTGCAGACCGGGGTCTCGGCGGTCACCCACGGGGAGCCGGTGACGGCCTGACCCGTGGACGTCGTCAGGTCGACCTGGAGGTTGTCCTGGGTGAAGTCCCCGGACCCCTCGCGGTACTTGACGGTCATCTTCCCGGTGCTCAGCGTCAGCCACCCGTCCGCACGGGTCTGCGTGAACGGCGTCGCGGCGAAGTCGTCGCGACCGATGACGTTGAAGGTGCCCTGGTCGATGAACTGCGCGTCACCGGCGTACTCGGTGCGGATCAGGGTGGGGGAGAGGACCTGGAAGCGGGCGTCTCCCGACACCACGGTGCGGGCGTCCGGCGCGGCGGCTGCCGGCAGGGCGGAGATGCCGAGTCCGCCGAGCGCGAGTGCGCCGACCAGGGCTCCGGCGAGGGACGACCCGAGGACGCGTCGGCGCCTCCGGGTCGAGGTGAGAGTGGGACGCAAAGGTGTGCTCCTCGTGGACGGCGTCGTCCGGTCGTTCGTCGGCGTGGCCGACAGCGATCTGCTGAGGTCGTCGCGCGAGCGCCCCCGTCCGCCCGCGTTACAACGTGGGAAAGAGTAGGGCTCACAGCCGGTTCAGGGAAGTCCGACAGGAGATCGGAGGGTTCGCGGTCGCGCTCAGCGGACCGGACGGGAGGCCCGGATCGCCGGATCAGGACGTGGTCGCCCTGGCAGTCGCGACAGCCAGCGGGCGCCGAGCGGCGAGGCCGGCGCGGCTACCAGGAGGGTCGGCCGCGCCAGGTCCGGTGGCAGGAGTCAGCGCGGCCAGGTCGCGACGACCGCCACTGCGTTGAAGAGGACGTGCGCCAGGACCGCGCCGCCGAGCCGGTTCGTCATCGCGACGAGCGTGCCGGTGAGGGACCCGAGCGCGAAGGTCGTCAGGAACACCCGGAAGCCGTCGAGCTGGGTCGTCCCGGCGCCGAGCAGGACGTGCAGCACCGCGAACAGGAACGCGGTCAGCAGCACGGCCATGAAGCGTGTGCGCGGTGTCAGCTCCTCGGCCATCCGGCGCTGGAACAGTCCGCGGAAGAAGACCTCCTCGAGGAAGGGACTGACCAGCACGAGGCCGATCGCCGACACCACGAGCAGCGTGATGTCCGGCGTCCCGAGGGTGGGGACCGGTTCCAGGCCGGTCCTGCCGCCGAACGCGAGGCCGAGGAACGCGTCGAACACCCGGACCAGGATGACGATGCCGATCGCGAAGATCGCGTCCCCGATCTCGAGGCGCAGGATCCGGGCACGACCAGGGTTCGGTGACCGTCGCAGCACCCAGACGATCCCCGCCACCAGGGGCAGCCAGACGGCGAGGTCGGCCGCGATCACCTGCAGGACCGGCGACGGGATGCTCCCGCTCCGGCTCACGCCGCCGACGACGCGGGCCAGGATGACCGCCACCCCGAGGGCGACGAGCAGGATGACCAGGTCGCGCTGGCGGCTCGTGTCGGGCTCGGCGTGCTTGACGTCGGACTCGGTGCTCATGGGGTCACCGTAGAGGACGCGGTGACCGGATCGCCCGACACAGCCGAGCGTTGCTCGATCATGTGGCACTATTTGAATGCCGTAGGCCGGGACGTCCCCGGTGCGCCTGTGTTGGGACCGCAGGAGCGCGGCAGGATCGTCGGGGAAGGCGGGCCGCGTGGAACTACGCGACTACATCACGGTGTTGCGCAAGGGATGGGTCCTCATCCTGGTGTTGGCACTGGTCGGAGTGGCCGCGGCAGCGGGCTTCTCGCTGTTGAAGAAGCCCGTGTACTCCGCCTCCGCGCAGGTGTTCGTGTCGACGGAGACGTCGGGCAGCGCGAGTGACCTGGCCCAGGGCAACACCTTCACGCAGCAGCGTGTCCTGACGTACTCGAACCTGGTGTCGACCCCGATCGTGCTCCTGCCGGTCATCTCGAAGCTCCAGCTCGACATGAACGCCGAGCAGCTCGCGACGATGGTGTCCGCGAGCGCGCCGACGAGCACGACGCTCATCTCCATCAGCGTCAACGACACCGACCCGGTCCGGGCCGCGGACATCGCGAACGCGACCTCGCAGAGCCTCACCAACGTCGTCGAGGACATCGAGGCCACCGACGCCGAGGGGACGAGCAGCGTCAAGCTCACCCGCGTCAAGCAGGCCGACGTGCCGAGCGCCCCGGTCAGCCCGAACGTCCCGGTCAACGTGGCCCTGGGCCTCCTCGTCGGACTCGCGCTCGGCGTCGGCATCGCCGTCCTGCGCGAGACGCTCGACAACCGCGTCCGCACGGAACAGGACGTCGAGAAGATCAGCGACAAGCCGGTCGTCGGCGGCATCGCCTTCGACAGCAAGGCGTCGGAGCGTCCGCTCATCGTGCAGGTCGACCCGCGCAGCCCCCGTGCCGAGTCCTTCCGCACGCTCCGCACGAACCTGCAGTTCCTGGACCTCGGCACCGGCTCGCGCACTTTCGTGATGACGTCCTCCGTGCAGTCCGAGGGCAAGAGCACCACGGTCGCGAACCTCGCGATTGCCCTCGACAGCGCCGGGTTCCGCGTCATCCTCATCGACGCCGACCTCCGCCGTCCGCGCGTCGCCGAGTACATGGACGTCGACACGAACGCCGGCCTCACCGACGTGCTCATCGGCCGCGCCGAGCTCGAGGACGTCGCACAGCCCTGGGGCCGCGGCAAGCTCGTCGTCCTGCCGGCCGGTCAGATCCCGCCGAACCCGTCGGAGCTCCTCGGGTCCCGGGCGATGCAGGAACTCATCGAACGCCTGGAGAAGGAGTTCGACTACGTCCTGTTCGACGCCCCGCCGCTCCTGCCCGTCACGGACGCCGCGATCCTGTCGAAGAAGGCCTCCGGTGCGATCGTCGCCGTCGCCTCGGGCAAGACGCACAAGGGCCAGTTCGCCGCGGCTGTGTCGGCGCTCGAGAACGTCGGCGCTCCGATCGCCGGGTTCGTCATCACGATGATGCCGGTCCGCGGTCCGGGCGCCTACGGCTACGGCCGGTACGGCTACGGGTACGGCTACGGCCTGGAAGCGGACGAGAACACACCGAAGGTCAAGCCGCCCAAGCGCGGCGGGAAGAAGCTCGGCGCACTGAGCCGCGCTGAGCGCTGAGACGGGGTCGGGGGACATGGACACTCGCCGGGGGACCCGAAACCTCGGTTCGACCACCACACGGACCACCCTGGTCTGGGTCGCCGTCGTGGTGGTCGTGCTGGTCGTCGTCGACATCGCACTCGTGACCCTCGCGCTCGGTCGCACCGCTCCGAACGCCGGGGACCCGGCAGGCCCGATCCCGACCTTCTCCAGCTCGCCGGACTCGAGCGCCAGTCCGACCGCCTCCGCGGACTCCGCGGACGCCGCGGCCGTGACGCGTCGCTTCCTCACCGCGGTGGACGGCCAGGAGGCGTGGCGCGCCACCGGCACGACGTGCGGCGGACCCGCGCCCACCCTCGAGCACACCGTCGACGGTGGCGCGACGTGGGTGCCGGTCGCGCTCGGACCGGACGTGTCGACGCTCATGGCGATCCGGGCCTCCAGTACGGACCTGACGATCCTGGCCGGCGTCGGTGCGGACTGCGCCACCACCGTCCGCACCAGTGCCGACGACGGCGTGACCTGGACGGCTGGCAGCCCCGGCGCAGCCGGTGCCGGCATCTCGACGGCCGGCATCGTCCTCGCCACCGGTGTCGTCGAGTCGCCCTGCGGCCGCCCGAAGAAGGCGTACCAGGGACAGCAGACCTCGGTCGTCATCTGTGAGGGGAAGGTCGAGTGGCGTTCGGGCACCGGCGAGTGGGTGGAAGTCCCGGTCGACGGGATCCGCGCGGTGGCGGACAACGACGACGAGTACCTGCTCGCCCGTGTCGGCGCCGAAGGGTGCGCGGGTGTCGAGATCGCCTCGCTGACCGCGATCGGCGTCACGCCGGAGACGGCGACCCCGGCCGTCGGCTGCGCCGCTGACGCCGCGACGATCGGCCCGATCGGCCTCGACCGTGCCGGGGACGACGTCTGGCTCTGGGCCGGCGACGCCGTCTCCGTGTCTGCGGACGGCGGCGCGACATGGTGACCGGATGGCGACCATGACCGCGGGCGCGGTACGGGTCTCAGCATCGACGGGCTCCACCGAAGCGTGGAGTAGGTCCTACTCGCGCCGCGTCCTGGTCACGGACCTGTTGGCGCTCTTCTGGGTCGTCTTCGGCGTGCAGATCGCGTGGCTCGGGCTCGACTCGAACCTGGCGACGAACACCGCCGACCTGCGCCTCAGCTACACCGGGATCTCGATCGTCGTGATCGCCGTGTGGATGAGCGCCCTGGCGCTGTACGACACCCGGGGGCACCGCGTCATCGGCGTCGGTAGCACCGAGTACCGCCTGGTCGCCGACTCGAGCGTGCGCGTCTTCGGGGTCCTGGCGATCGCCGCGTACCTGCTGCACGTGGACCTGGCCCGCGGGTACATCCTCATCGCCTTCCCGGTCGGCATCCTCGTCCTGCTGCTGTCGCGGTGGATGTGGCGCCAGTGGCTCGTCGCCGAGCGGAAGCGGGGGAACTACTCCGCCAAGGTCCTGCTGGTCGGGTCGACCAGCAGCGTGCTGCACCTGGCCCGTGAACTCGGCCGGTCGCCGGAGGCCGGCTACCGCGTCGTCGGTGCGGCTGTGTCAGCAGGGACCCGAGGCGTCCTGCCCGGCTCGGCCGTGCAGAGCTTCGGCGGCTTCGACGACCTGACCGAGGCCCTGGCGGAGACCGGTGCCGACACCGTCGTCATCACCAGCGCGGACGACCTGCCGCCGGAACGCGTCCGCGAGCTCAGTTGGTCCCTCGAGCCCGGTCGCCAGCACCTGGTCGTCGCGCCGAGCCTGACGGACATCGGTGGCCCCCGCATCCACACCCGCCCAGTGCAGGGCCTGCCGCTCATCCACGTCGAGACGCCGACCTACTCCGGGCGGAAGCTCTACACGAAGCGGGCGTTCGACCTGGTCGGGTCGACGGCGCTCATCATCGTGCTGTCGCCGCTCCTGCTCGTCCTGGCCCTGCTGGTGAAGCTGACGTCGCCCGGCCCGGTGTTCTTCCGGCAGGAGCGCGTCGGCCTGAACGGTTCGACGTTCCGCATGATCAAGTTCCGGTCGATGGTCGTCGATGCCGAAGCCCGGCTGCAGGAGCTCAGCCAGCTCGACCGCGCCGAGGGCAACGACGTGCTGTTCAAGATGAAGAACGATCCGCGGGTGACCCGGGTCGGGGGCTTCATGCGGCGGTACAGCTTGGACGAGATCCCGCAGCTCTTCAACGTGCTGCTCGGCGAGATGTCGCTGGTCGGGCCGCGTCCGCCGCTCGCAGCGGAAGTGGCACGCTACGACTCTCATGTCCACCGTCGCTTTCTCGTCAAGCCGGGGATGACGGGACTATGGCAAGTAAGCGGTCGATCTGACCTCTCATGGGAAGACTCGGTGCGTCTCGATCTCTTCTACGTCGAGAATTGGTCTATTATCGGAGATTTAGCAATTCTGACCAGAACTATTCGAGCTGTCTCTAATTCGCAAGGGGCGTACTGATGGTGTCGCTTAATGAAAGCGAAAACCGCAGGCGATCGTCCGCGACAAGTATCGCTCTTGTGGCTAATGGTTCATTCCGCAACAGCCGGGCCGTTTCGGGTGTTCCTTATTTTCTGGCTCAGGCAATGCAAGAACTGGCCATCGTCGTGCCTATCAATGCATACCCAAATCGACCCGTGCGGTGGCTAGCTAGAGCGCTGACCTTCCGTCGGCGACGAGATAGGTGGGACGAAGTATTCCTGCATGGCTGGCTTCAAGCTGCACTTCGATCGGCAATCAGGGACTTGAAGTTGATCGGCCGTTCGGGCGACGTCCGTCACGTCATTCACATTCGATCTTGGTACTTTCCCAGCAGGCTGCCGTACAGCGCATTCATTGACGCAACCTCCACTATGCTGCAAGGGGCTGCACCTAAGTGGACGCTGCCTGAGGTTCAGCAGGTCAAACGACGCAGGCGTGAGCAGCGATACTACTCTGGTGCGACGAAAATCTTTGTGGCATCGCGGGCTGCGTTCGACAGTCTTACCGAGCACTACGACGTTCCGCCCCAAAAAATAGTACTCACCGGCAACGGCTTGAATAGCTTCTCCGGCCGGTCGCCAAGCGAACGATCTGGTCCGGCAAGGAAATTCCTGTTCGTTGGGAAGGAGGTGCAGCGTAAAGGGCTCGACCTTCTTCTTGAAGCTATGGCGTCGGTGCATGAGAGTAGACCCGGAATCACGCTCACCATCGCTGGGGTTGACCAACAGCAATTACCCGGCTGGACGAGGGACGCCTCCTGGATCGACGTTCAAGGACTCATCCAGGATCGGGATGTTTTGCGCGATGTTTATGACGCGCACGATGTGCTGTGTTTACCAGCTCGACAGGAAGCATTTGGACTGGTAGCCCTTGAAGCGATGTCTAGAGGTCTGGCGTGCGTGGTGACGAATGTTGGAGAATTACCCGTCAATGTGCGCGATGGAATCGAAGGCCGCGTAATCACGCCCGAAGACGGACCGGGTCTCGCGACCGTCATCTTCGAATTGAGTGACGTTTCCACAGATCTTCGGCGCATGAGTGCTTCCGCGATTACTCGAGCCGGTGCATTCTCGTGGTTGTCAATTTCTAAGCAGATGCTTTCGACGATAGGGCTGTGATGCAATGCGTGGGGAATTGAACGTTCCGCTCTTCAAAATATCCGTGACTCCACGGACTGCTGCGCAAGTCGTAGCCGCTATCTTCGAGAGTATCGATCGTGGTGGCTTGCAGATAGCCAATTACAATCTTCATGGCGTCTACATGCATATGACCAACGAAGCGTTTGCGGCTTACACGGGCGGCGCAGATCTTCGGCTTATAGATGGCTGGCCCATCCTGGCCGCGTCTCTCTGGCCACGGCTTGGTTCGTCGAAGTATCGTGTTGGCAGCACTGATTGGCTCGAGGTACTCCTCAGGCATGAGGAGCGCAGCAGATTGCGCATCGTCGCTATCGGCGGGACGTCGGCCGCTAGCAGGTTAGCTGAAGCCGCGGTAACGTCTGCTTACGAAGGCTTGATCTGGGAGGGAATCGACGGCTATGACGGCATTGGCCTTGCCAACACCGACGAGACTGACCGTGCCATTGAAGGGGCAAATCTGGTTCTTGTGGCGATGGGCATGCCCAAGCAGGAAGAGTGGATCGTCGCACACGAGGATCAGTTGCGAGGCAAAGTGGTAGCGAATGTTGGTGGGGTAATCGATTATCTGGCGGGCGCTCAGTCGTTAGCACCAAGGTGGATGGGCAGATTGGGCGTTGAGTGGCTGTATCGCCTGCTGCTGGACCCGCGTCGACTGGCAGATCGCTATCTTCTCGAACCCTTTCGGCTTTTCGCAATCCTAAGAAGGCGCGGATCATCCGATGATTGATGTGGTTGTGCCAACCACGGGACGGTCAACCCTACGCCGAGCGGTGATGAGCGCCCTTGCGCAGCCGGAAGTGGCTAGAGTGATCGTGGTTCTAGATCGGCCCGAGGTTGAGGTCGAAATAGCCAGCATGCTGGCTGGAACCAGGGCAGAGATAGTGTGTTCTACAGGGATGCAGGGGGGCGGGGCTTGCCGACGAATCGGAACCCGCCTGGCCACGGCGGACTGGATTGCCTACCTCGACGACGACGACTACTGGGCGCAAGGGCGATTCGGCGAAGATTATGTTTCGGTGCTCAGTTGCTCCGCTCAACGTGTACTGATCACCGCAGGATTCAATCTAGTCCAAGACAGCAGCACGACCGATCAGTCCGTGCGTCGAATCCCGCGGCATCCGCCGACTTTCCGGAACGAAGGATTGGCGACTTACTTAGCGGAACGGAGTTCGTTCCGCTACGGGGCAACAGGCTTGCAAAGCAGTGCCATCCTCGTTTCTGCGGTTTTGGGTCGTGCCGTCGAGTGGGATCCGACGTTGCGGAAACATCAAGATTGGGACTTTCTGATCCGGTGTTCCGAGATTGCGGACGTGAAAGTGCATGTGAATGCAACCCGCGTCTTCACGCAACAGGGGTCGGCGGATTCCATTTCCCGACGTCGTGAGTGGCGCGACTCACAAGCATTTCTTCTTCGGCATGAATCCTCGATGTCCCCTCGTTCACGCGCAGACTTCGTACTCGTTCACATTATGCGTGCGGCTATCAGCCAGCGGGATCTCCGGGGGGTCCGGTTCGCGTTGGGCCGGATTCACGCAGTACCTCACCTAGCGGCAGTAGCTGTTGCTCTGGCAGGTTTGCCAGCAGCTTTCTTGACGGAAAGGCGGACGAAGCAATGACCCAGCGCAAGGTGCTCATCGATGTTAGGACGCGGCATTGGGCGAAAAATCCTTATATAGAATTGCTTGCTGCTCGAACGTCTCCCGAGACGGAGGTCATTGGCTTCTCGTGGACTCGAGCACTGTTTGGTGAGTACGACATCGTCCATCTGCATTGGCCAGAGCATTTGATATCAGGAGGTCGACTAAAGCGAGTAGTCTCAGCCTTGCTTCTTTGCATGTGGGGCCTCACCCTGCGATGTCGCCGTGTTCCGGTCGTTCGAACGAAACATAATCTGCACCCCCATGACCGAATCGGGCGCCTACGCAAGTTAGCCATAAGAACTCTCCCTCCATCGACTCTTAGCGACGTGTACCTTACCGTACGTCAAGGCCTTGACTTCCCGCTTGACGACGATTTTGTCATTCCTCATCCGAACTACAGGCCCTGGGTAGAGGCTCGAGAGGTCGAAGTCGAGCCCGCGGATTCCAAGGTCGACCCGACTGCGCTGGTCTTCGGAATCGTAAAACCCTACAAAGGCATAGAGAGTGCTATTGCGGCCGTCGGTCGGACCGGAGGTCTCCACTTGAAGGTGATAGGACAAGCTCCGAATGCACAATACGCTGAGGAAATACGCACGCTGATTAAGAACTCTCCGGGGAGCGTATTCAACGAGGGTCGAGTGGCGGATAGCGTCCTGATAGCTGAGATCTCGAAAGCCACCGTAGTGTTGCTACCGTACAAAAGTCTGTACAACTCAGGAGCCTTGCTTCTTGCGCTTTCGCTCGAGACGCCAGTCGTCGTGCAGAAGTCAGCCGTGGCGGAGACTCTTGTTTCAGAGTTTGGGTCCGACTGGGTCCGGGTTATAGATTTCGATAAGGATGAGATTCCGCTGTCGGCGCCTCATGCATCTCCGGAGTGGGGTCCAAGTCGAGACTGGGGCGAGGCCGCCAGTGCTCATAATCGTGTTTATCGCCGTTTAACGTCGGAGTAAGTCCGTGGATTCCAACAAAGGTGCGGCAACGGCTTTCACCTCACCGGCAACGCTGTCGGCCGTTCTTATAGGAGTGGGTGCTGCTTCACCTGGGGTTGAGTGGAGGATAGGCGGCGTCAATTTTGCCAATCTGTGCTTTCTGCTCGCCGTAGTGATAATGTTTGTAACTTCGTCGAGGATGCTCCTGTTCTACAGGCTCACCATGATCGACGTCGCCTTTGCGTTGTACATTGGTTCCAGAGCATTGCTGGAAGCGTTCAACAGTGCTGACGTGGGCCACGGCTATCGAAGCGATGTAATACTTCAACTAGTCATTTACGCCGCTGTATTCGTTGCATGCCGCTTGATGTTGATGACCGGCGTCGACTGGAAGCAAGTGCTACGGATCATCGTTTTTCCGGCTCCTGCGGTTGCGCTGCTTGGACTGCTTCAGACGGTCAAGGTTCCCGCCGCGGAGGACCTTGTTCTCTCGCTGACGGGTTTCAGTCCGACGCAGGATACCGCGGGCGGCCTGGCTAGGGCCACGAGCACGGTGGGACACTGGACCGGCCTGGGTGCGTACTTGCTGGTCGTTCTCACGGCCCTCTGCTTGTTGGCAGGAGAGACAGCGATCGATGGCAGACGTCTGGTATTCGCCCTCGCCTTGGTTGCGGGCGGGATTTTATCGACTCTTACTCTTGCGATCATCACGGGCGCAGCGTTTGTAGCCTTGATTTTACTTTCGCGCTCGGCATCGTTCCGTCGTAGGGCCGTTCCGATAGTTGCACTCGGAGCGATTCTCACCGCGTTCTTGAGTGGCCCAATCACGGCGCGTCTAAGGCAGCAGTTTGGTTACAATCCTGGCGCATTCGCTCAGAGGCAGGGCTGGTTGCCTGAGAGCCTGTCTTATCGCATCCAGATTTGGGAGTCACAGACTCTGCCCGTCGTCTCATCGCGGCCCTGGACCGGCTGGGGTCAAGGATTTTACATCGAGTTCAGGCAATGGGGAGCATTTCCCCAGTGGGCAGTTTGGCCGTCCGCGGAGTCTCAGTGGCTCTTAGAACTTGTTTGTGGTGGGATACCTCAACTTGTATGCCTTCTCTTGTTGATTGCATCTATCTGGCGTGCTTCAGCACGTGCGAGTCAGGAGTCGCGCAGAGCCGTACGCGTTCTGATGGCCGTTTCCATAGCCTCGGCCTTCACCGTTCCGATCTTCACCAATGCCGGATATCTCGGCATAGCCTTGCCTTTGGTGGCGCTCGTTTGTGAAAGGAACTGGGTTGCGCCTAGTGCCTTTCCGAAGCCCTTCAGAGGGGAGCGGCAGGTGGCTGCTCGATGAAGCGCGGAAGCATCGTGCTCGTGTCCGGGCAGTGGCTGAAGTATGGGCTTCAACTGGCCTCTTTGGTTGTACTCGCTCGTCTGATGGACCCAGCAGACTTCGGGACCCTTGCACTGGTTACGAGCCTCACCGGTATAGCTTCGGTAGTTGGAGACTTTGGGCTTTCGCTCTCGGCCCTTCGCGCGAAGGTGCTGTCGCGGCCATTGCAGTCGATGCTTCTGTGGGCTAATGTTCTCATAGGCCTCATTTTAGCTGCATCTTTTATAGCCTTGTCGCCGCTGATTGGTGTCGTATACGGTCGGCCGGACATCGTCCCGCTCATCTTATTGTTGTCGTCAACATTCGTTCTCAATGGGGCAGCGGTGCAATTCAAAGTCGTTTTGAACCGCTCAGCGAAGTATATTCGGCTATCTATGACGGATGTGCTAGGTCAATTGGCTGGCTTCGTGCTGGCCGTGATTCTCGCTGCCGAAGGGTTCGGAGTATGGGCGCTTGCTTGGCAGTTAGTTGCGGCGGCATTCAGTGGTCTCGTTCTAGCCGCACTATTCTCTCGATGGCGTCCTTCGCGTCCCTCGTTGCGTTCTGGGCTACGAGCCCATGCTAGGTTCGGATTGGCAACGTTTGGCACCCAAGTGGCGAACTATGTCAGTACCAACGCGGACACAGTTTTACTCGGCGTCTGGCAGAAGGCTGCGGAAGTAGGACTATACAATCGCGCTTTCCAACTCAGTGTGTTGCCGGTACAGCAATTGGCTGCGCCGCTTACGCGAGCCGTGTTGCCATCACTCGCTGGCATCGACTCGGTGTCGGCATTCCATCGAAAATTCCGACGCCTTCAGGTAGTCTTCGCATACGTGGCGCTCCCGGTGTTGCTCATGCTTCTTGTGAATTCGGGCGACCTGGTTGCGGTGGTCCTTGGACAGCAGTGGCGTCCGGCTGCGCCGATCCTCCAGCTCCTGGCAGTAGCGAGTGCGTTTCAAGTCCTTGCTTACCCTCTGTATTGGGCGTCCTTGGTGAAAGCAAAAGTGGGCGTGCTCTTTTGGACGGAGCTGCCAGGCCGGCTTCTTATCATAGCTGGAAGCTATTGGATGGCGAAACTTGGGGCAGTTGAAGTTGCGTCAGCGGTGGTCGTCGGTCAGTTCGTGATGTGGGTTGTTGGAGTCAGTATTGCTCCTCCCGCAATGAAGCTCCGACGATCGCACTTTCTTGCACCGTTGGTGCGACCGCTGGTTGCGGTCTGCGTTTTGGCCATATGTGAATTGTCGGCTGGTGTACTCGCTCGCTTCTTCGGTTTAGATTCGAGTGGGCGCCTCGCTGCGTCCTTAGGGGGAGTAGTGGTCAGCGTCGGGATACTTCTCGCGTTTCGAGGGTTCAGGGCGGAATTCAAGGAACTCCTGGCATTCCGCAAGTCTTAGGAGGAGTGTTACGGGTCATGGCTTGTAAGCCCTAGTCGACCGGACCTCGCCGAGGCGGCTGAGAGTCGCCGTGAACCGAGGAATGCTATAGCCTCCCCGCATGTCCGACTTGCCCGAGTCGCGACCCGCTGCTGCACACCGGGGGCCCAGAGCCCGAGTTGTGCTGTGGATCGTCGTCGCTCTCGTCCTGCTGTTGATCTTCGCTGTCGCTTGGGTCGGTGCGCGTGGCCTACTCGCGAAACACCATCTCGAGCAGTCGGTCGCCCTCGTGAGCACGCTCCGGACGCAGATCACGGGGGCGGACACCACTGCGGCGCAGAGGACGGCGAAGCAGCTGGAGGACCACGCCGCGTCGGCGCGGAGCTTGACCGGCGACCCGATCTGGGGCGCTGCGCAGTCCACGCCTTTCTTCGGCACGAATCTACGTGCCGTCCGTGACGTTGCGGTCGTTGTCGACGACGTTGCCACCGGCGCGGTGCGGCCGACGGCCGGGGTGCTCGGTGACCTCAACCAGGAGGCGTTCAGGCCAGACAACGGACGCATTGACCTGCAACCGCTCGCCGACGCCCAGCCCGCCGTTGCGCGTGCAACGAAGACGCTGTCGGAAGCTGTCGACGCAGCCGATGACATCGACACCACGTCGACGTTGTCGCCGGTCACGTCGGCGGTGAACCAGCTCCGGAATGCGTTAGCGACGGTGGCGCGACAGGCAAGCACCGCCAACAAGGTCGTGCAGCTCGCGCCTGTGATGCTAGGTCACGACGGAAACCGCAGCTACGTGCTGCTCTTCCAGAACAACGCCGAACTGCGCGCCGGCGGCGGGATCCCCGGCGCGGTCGCGCTCCTGCAGGCCAAGGACGGCGCGATCAGTCTCGGCAACCAAGCTGCGGGGTCGTCCTTCGGGCCGTACGACAAGCCGGTGCTACCGCTGTCGGCCGCGACGACGAGCCTGTACGGCGACATCACCGGGCGGTACATGCAGGACGTGAACCTCACGCCGCGATTCGACGTCACCGGTGCGCTTGCCCGGGAGATGTGGAAGCAGAAGTTCGGGCAGCAGGTGGATGGTGTCCTGGCGATCGACCCGGTGACGCTCGGCTACATCCTCCGGGCGACCGGTCCGGTGCAGCTGCCGACCGGGGACACGCTGACGTCGGACAACGCAGCGAAGCTCCTGTTGAGCGACGTCTACGCCAAGTACCCGGACCCGGCGGTGCAGGATGCCTTCTTCGCATCGGCGGCGAGTGCGGTCTTCGAGAAGGTGTCGAGCGGTGGCTTCGACACCAAGGCGTTCATCGCCGCGTTGACCGACGGCACGAAGGACGGGCGGCTCCGGCTCTGGAGCGCGGACGAAGCGGAGCAGAAGCAGATCGCCGGAACCGCAGTCGCCGGCACCCTGCCGACCGCGTCGGCGAGGACGCGCGAGTTCGGCGTCTACCTCAACGACGGCACCGCTGCGAAGATGGACTACTACCTCGACAAGAAGGTGTCGGTCGGAAGCTCAGTGTGCCGGAAGGACGGGCGACCGACGTCCGTGGTTGAGGTGACGCTGAAGAACACCGCTCCGGCCGATGCAGCAACCAGCCTTCCCAGCTACGTCACAGGCGGCGGATACTTCGGCACAGAGCCCGGCAAGATCAAAACGCTCGTCGCGGTGTACGCACCACCGGGCTCGATCTACCTCGAGGCTTCGCAGGACGGCAAGGGCGCGGCCCTGCAGACCGTAACGGACGGTGAGCACCCGGTGGCACAGATCCAGACGCTGCTCGAGCCGGGCCAGAGCACGACCTTCCGCGTCGCGTTCCTCGGCGAGGCGAAGTTCGCGAAGGCCGGAGTGCAGGCGGAGTCGACGCCCGGCGTCCGTCAGACCAAGGTCGAGCCGCTGCAGTTCGACTGCGCCGAGCCGGTCCCGGTCGGCTGAGGCCAGCGAGTGCGCGGACGATAGGTACTCGGTGACCGCTCTCGCCGCAGGGTGAGACGGCGTTTCGCCGAACTACGCGGCCGATCGTGCCCCCAATCCGGGGGTGCTGCGCGGGCTGAGCGGACTGCTAGCCGCACTCAGTTGCGACCTCGGTCCTCCTCAGGGAGGGCGGGCGGAGACGACGCGTCGCTCGTGACCTGGGGTTCTCTGCGTCGGGCGCACGGTGCCGGCTGCGGACGGAATCCGGGGCACGTGCTCCCTGGGAACCGATCCAGCGCCTGTTCACGAACTCGTTGCACGAAGGGTGGCAACACTCTGTGAACATCCGCTACATTGAGGGAACTTCGCCAATCGCACGTGCCATGTCTGTGGTCACGGGGGGATTGACATCTGCGGAGGCAGGGCTCTGGTATCAGGGTCTGTCGGATCAGATCACTAGGGGAACAACTTCATGAAGAAGCTCATCGCCGCGGTCGTGCTGGCTGGCGCCGCACTGCTCGCAACTCCCGCCGCTGCCAACGCAGCTGGCTACGCTCCCGACTCGGACGTCGCGATCTCTGGCAACTACGTCGCCGGTGGCATCGTCGTCATCAACTTCAGCGAAGGCGCCTTCCAGAACAACGAGACGGTCAACGTCCAGATCACCGGCGCCGGCGTCAACTCCGCCACGCTCGGTGCCCTGCCCGTGACCACCGTCTCGAAGGCCTACACGGCCGGCGCCGACGGCTCGCTCCCCGTTCGCGTCACCCTCCCGGTGGGCGGCTCGGGCAGCTACAACCTGACCGCCACGGGCGCCACCTCCGGTGTCGTCGGTGTCGCGTCCTTCACCATCGCCCCGGCTGACGCTGCTGGCGTTGCCGCCGGCAACGGTGCGGGCACCGGCACCAACGGTTCCCTCGCCTTCACCGGTTCGACCGTCTCCACCCTGGCCCTCTGGGTCGCCGGTGGCGCCGTCGTCCTCGGTGGCGGCCTGCTCGTCGTGCGCGGCTCGGTCCGTCGCCAGCGCGAGACCGTCTGAGCTTCAGCTCACTGAGCGGGACCCCCGGAGCCGTCAGGCTCCGGGGGTTTCGTCGTGTCCAGGGGCTACGTCACGTCACGACGAGGAGGATGCCGACGACGCCGATGACGGCGAGCGGCGCGACCACCCAGAGCCACCAGGGGAAAGCGGAGGGACGACGGTACTGTCTGCGATTCGGGTTCACACGCCGACCGTAGGGCGGTGAGGTGTCCGGCGGACGGTCACTGCGCCTCCTGGCAGGTGCACGCGGAGGATTCTCGGCTGGCCGTCACACGTCGGACACAGCGGCGGGCGCCTTCGGCAACTCCCACACCTCCGCGTACCGCTCACGCACGAGCGGCCAGACCTGCGCGACCGCGTCCTCGACCGAGCGCACCGAGTCGCTGAGCGGCGGGGTGAGCACGAACTCGTGGGGGATGAGCCGCCCGGAGCGGTCGCGACGACCCTCGGGGTCGGGGAAGCGGACCGCGAGCACCCGGGAGCGCCGACGGACCACGGCCGGCACGTCACGCACCCCGTCGAACGCCTGCTCGTAGCGGGCGAGCGGGTCCTGCCCCGGCTGCTCGGTCGACAGGAACCGGAAGCCCCACGTGCGACCCCGGGTCGCCCAGATGAAGCTCACGACTCACCCCGGCGCAGCACGCGCTGCTCGACCCCGCGGTCCAGGTCCTCGGCGAACCGCGCGAGCACGCGGGAGGTGAACTCCTGCTCGGCCACCGCCTCGTCCTTGATCTTCGCGACGCGCTTCGTGGCGAAGCTGACGGCCCGGGAACCGATCCCGCCACCGATCCAGCCCGCGGCCGCACCGACGAGCGGGGACTTGCCGTAGCGCGAGGTCGCCAGGAACCCCACGACGGGCCCGACGAACTGCAACAGCTGCTCCGCCACCTGCGCCCCGCGCTGCCGGGTCGTCGCCCACTTCGCGAAGCGCTCGAACGGCAGCATCGCGGTGATCGGCAGGAGCAGGTCCACGCCGGTGCGGGTCGTCACGTCGATGTTCCCCGGCTCGAACTTCGCCGACGACAGCAGCAGGAAGTCCTCACCGACGTCGAGTGCGTCCGGGTCCTGCACGAAGCTCTGCAGCACGTCGCGGAGTTCGTCGAGCTCCCCGCCGGCCTTGCCGATGACGAGCTCCCGGAACGCCTCGACGTCGATGTCGGGCAGCAGGTCCGCCTTGGAGAGCGCCAGGGTCCAGATCCGCGGGAAACGGGTGAGCCGCTTGCCGTCCTCGAGCACGTCGTCACGCAGCGCGTAGAGCCCGGTGTGGAAGTCGGTGATCAGGGCCTTCAGGTAGCGCTCTTCCTCGCCGGCGTGCTCGGCGAGGAGCTGCCCGTCGACGAGCAGCACGGCGACGTCGGCGCTGAGGAGCGACCGGAAGGTCTCGACCCGGCGCGCGGCCTCGTCGGCGGAGCTCGGGTCCTCCTCGAACCACTCGCCGGGGTAGTCGTGCCACACGATCCGCAGGGGCTTCATTGCCTTCTGCCTCGACCGGCCCTTCGGCAGGGAGTCCGCCGACGGCTCGATGACGAAGCGGTACGAGGTCGAGGCGAACCGGGTCGGGCTGGGCACGGTGTCGCCGTCGCGCATGCCCAGGTAGTTGCGGTGCAGCGTGCGGCCCTGTGCACGGTCCTCGGCGGTCACGGCGAACCGGTTCGATCGTCGGACGCTCGGCTCCTGGGCGGAGCCGTAGAACGACGAGAGCAGGACGGTCTTGCCGCTGCCACTCCCTCCGAAGACGGCGATGTGCTGCTCCACCATCGGGGTGCTGTTCGAGGCCATGTCCCCGACCGTAGGCGGCGGCACGTGCGGAGAGGCTGAGCCGCCCTCGGGTGGATGAGCCGCGAGTGGCCGTCAGCGCCGTCGCCGCGCCGCCACCCCGAGCAGCACGACCCCGAGCAGCGCCCCGACGACGGCACCCATCGTGTTCGCCACCACGTCGTCGATGGTCGCGAACCGCGCCGGTAGGAACAGCGCCTGCCCGGTCTCGATGGCGGCGCTGACGAGCAACCCCGCCGCCGCGCCGGCCCACCACCAGCGGGCCCCGGCGAGCAGCACGACGAGCAGCCCCAACGGCACGAAGAACGCCACATTCGCCAGCGACTCGAACAGCTCGTACCCGAACCAGCTCGGCGCTCCGCGTCGTTGCGCCGCGGCGACCACGCGGGCGAGCAGCGGTTGCACGCGTGCGTCGACCGGGCTGCCCCAGAACCCGATGAGGACCACCGCCACCCCGTAGCCCACGGCGAGCACCCCGGCGACGCTGCGGCTCCGCCCGGTCGCGTGCGCGCTCGTGCTGCCGTGGCGCCGCAGGGCGTTGCCGGACCCGGCCATGCGGCCGACGGGCGCCGACGGCACGTCGTGCACGCGGTCGTCCGGTCGATCAGGGGTCACGGGGAGTGACGCTACCGGGGCGGGCCTCCAGGCCGGGTCCGCCGTCCGGCGGATCTCCGCACGGGAGGCCCGGCCAGCCTCCGCCTCGTTTCGTCCGGATCGCGAGTACCCCGCTTTGTCCCCTGTACCCCAGAAACGTGACGTGTTGTCCCGGTTTTCCGGGGCTCGATACCGACGCGGATCAGGAGAACCCGTGAATGCACGGGGCTGGCTGGTGGGGCGGGGACGTCCCCCGTACCGTTGATCCCGCAAGCAGATGTACCCCAGAACGTGAAGGAGCAGGGCCATGACGATCATCAGCCACGACGTGCACCAGGTCGAGGTGACCCTCGACACGGACACCGTCGACACGATCGCCGTGCTCGAGGCCCAGGTGGCCCACACTCCCTCCCGCGCCATGCTCACGTGGACCGAGGTCGAGACCGGCCTCTGGTCCGCCAACTACGGCGGCTACTTCGGTGGCACGGTCGACAAGCGGGACGGGCACTACTTCGTGTCCGACACGTTCGGCCAGTACGTCGGGGACTTCCGCTCGCTGGAGGACGCACAGTCGCGTCTCGCCGAGCGCCTGCACATCGTGCTCCCGTCCGTCATCCGACCGGTCGACTGACCGAACCCGACACGGAGCACGCAGAAGCGAAGCACCACCCGGAGGCCTGACCTCCGGAACAGCATGACCGAGGCCCCGCCGGAACACCGGCGGGGCTTCGACGTTGCCGGGGGAGGCGAGCCGGAGCGGGGACGAGGTGCAGGGCCAGAACCGGCCCGCGGGGGCCCGGTGTCCTGTCCCCAGTCCGGGGGCGTGTACCCCGTCGTCTGGCGCTGGTCCCCCCTACTGGGGACTCCGCTTGTCCCCATGCGGCTTCAGCTTCCTGCCAGGATCGGGATCGGCGTCGGCTGCCGTTCCCCGAGTCTTCGGGCCCTCGAACGCGCCAGGCGCGCTGTCTCGACCCGAAAGTGACCCATGCTGCCTGCTCCCCAGGGCTCCGCCGTGCCCCGCCGCACGTCCGGCCTCCGCCCCCTCGCCATGCTCGGCGCCGCACTGCTCGTCGGCGCAGGGCTCAGCACGGCGGCCACCGTCGCGACCACCGCTCCGGCGTCGGCCGCGGTGCAGGCGACGGACGGCGGGCACTTCGTCTGCGACCAGAACACGCTGTACGCCTCGAACAGCGCCGGCAAGGTCGTCGCGATCGACATCACGCAGGGCACGAGCAAGGGCTCGACCGTGGACGTCGCCGACCTCGGCACCGGGGCGAACAACGGCCTCGGCATCGCACGCGAGGGCACGGCGATGTACGCCGCGGGCAACAACACCACCGCCACGCTGCGGTCCTACGACCCGAAGACCGGGACCGCCTCGTCGCCGGTCGCCACCGACAAGGTCCGGACGATCATCCGCGGCGCGGTGAACCCGGTCACGGGCTACTACTACTACGGCGACAACGCCGGCGCGCTCCTGGCGTACGACCCCGTGGCGAAGAAGGCCATCGGACAGGTCGGACAGATCACCGGCCTGAAGTCCGGCAACGGCGACTTCGCCTTCAGCTCGCAGGGGCTCTTCTTCGTCGTCGCGGCGGACAAGGTCTACCGGGTCAACACGGAGGCCGTCCCGACGGCCCCCGGCCAGACGGACCTGGGCACCACCGAGATCGCGACGCTGCCGTCGGGCACGAACAGCCCCGGCATCGCGTTCTCGTCGGACGGCTACCTCTACGTCTCGAACACGACCACCAGCGGCACCGGCACGAGCGCCGTCTCGACGACCACCATCTACCAGCTCGACCCCACCTCGGGCACCCAGGTCCGGAGCTTCCCGGTCACCGGGAACTTCGGTGCGAGCGACCTCGCCAGCTGCAACTACGCCGACACGGTCACGGGTCGCACGAGTGTCGACCAGCGTTGGCACACGGGTGACCAGTTCGGCCTCGACATCACCGGCGACGGCATCACCGCGACGAGCAAGGGCACGTCCACCGTCACGACCGGCAGCGCCACCGGACTGCAGGACCAGAAGGCCGGCGCCATCCTCACCACGCCGGGCAAGAAGTACACGGTCACCCAGAAGGCCGCCGGGACCGCCGACCTGGCGGACTACGACACCACGTGGAAGGCCGTCGACGTCAACAGCGGCACCGTCGTGGCGTCCGGCACCGGCTCGACCGCTGCCTTCACCTTCCCGCAGGCCGTGGGCTCCGACGGCACCGACGTCGTCGTGACCTTCACGAACCGGATGCAGCTCGTCCGCGCCACCACCACCGCCGACACGTACTCGACCCCCGTCGGCACCGCGCTCACCGTCCCGGCCGCCGGCGTCCTGCGGAACGACGCGGGCACCGGCCTCACGGTCACGAAGCACACCGACCCGGCCCACGGCACCCTGACGATGCCCGCGGCGGACGGCAGCTTCGCGTACAGCCCGGCCGCCGGGTTCTCCGGGACGGACCAGTTCGACTACACCGCGACCGACGGCGGCGGGCAGAGCTCGACGAGCACCGTCACCATCACGGTCACGCCGACCGCGGTGGACGACGCCTTCAGCGTGCACGCCGGATCGACCGCCACGGCCAGCGCCGCCGACGGCGTCCTCGCGAACGACCGCGGCTCGCGCCTGACCGTCACCGGCAACAGCGCCCCCGCGCACGGCTCGCTGACGGTGGACGCCGACGGGTCGTACGTGTACACGCCGACCGCCCGGTTCTCCGGCGCGGACTCCTTCACCTACACCGCGGAGGACGGCGCCGGCGCGACCATCACCGGCACGGTCAGCATCACCGTCCTGCCGACCGCGAAGGCCGACACCATCAGTGCGACCGCCGGCGAGACCACCACGGTCGCCGCTCCCGGACTGCTCGGCAACGACCTCGGCACCGACCTGACCGTCGCCGGGACCACCACGCCCGCACACGGCACCGTCGTGGTCGGGAAGGACGGCACCACCACCTACACGCCGGCCCCGGGCTACTCCGGCACCGACGGCTTCGACGTGACCGTCGTCGACGGCAACGGGAAGTCCGACACCGTCACCGTGACCGTCCGGGTCGCCCCGAAGGCCGTCGACGACACCGCCACGGTGGACGCCGGCAGCTCCGTCAGCACGACGACCCGCGCGACCGGGGTGCTCGGCAACGACGCCGGCGACGGCCTCCGCGTGGCGACCTCGAGCACCCCGGCACACGGCACGCTGGTGCTCGACGCCGCCGCAGGCACCTACACCTACACGCCCGCCGACGGGTTCTCCGGCGCCGACCGCTTCGACTACACCGCCACGGACGCCACCGGTGCGACGACCTCGGCCACGGTGACGATCACCGTGCGGCCGTCCGCCACCGCCGACGCCGCGACCACCCCCGCGAACCGGCCCGTGACCGTCGACGTGCAGGCGAACGACCACGGCACCGGACTCACCACCGCCGTCGTCAGCCAGCCGGCACACGGGGCGGTCGCGGTCGGGACCGACGGCACCGTGCAGTACTCGCCCGTCGCCGGCTCCTCCGGCACCGACTCCTTCACCTACACGGTGACCGACGCCGCCGGGCAGACCACCGACCCCGTGGTCGTCACGATCACGGTCACCCCGGTCGCGACGGCCGACACCGCCGGCGGCAAGGCGGGCCAGACCGTCACGATCGCCGCGGCCACGCTCCTCGGGAACGACGCTGGCACCGGCCTCACGGTCACGAAGGTGACCGGTGCCGCGCACGGCACCGCCACGCTCGCAGCCGACGCCGCCGTCGTCTACACGCCGGCAGCCGGGTTCTCCGGGACCGAGACCCTCACGTACACGGTGACCGACGCCTCCCGGCAGACCACCACGGCGACGATCACCGTCCTCGTCGGACCGATGGCGATGCGCGACAGCGCCACCGTCACGGCCGGCTCGACGCTGACCGTGCCGAAGGCGACCGGTGTCCTGGCGAACGACCGCGGCTCCGACCTGACCGCGACCGTCGACCAGCGGCCCGCGCACGGCACCCTCGCGCTCGCGGCCGACGGCTCGTACACGTACACGCCCGCGGACGGCTTCTCCGGCAAGGACACGTTCACGTACACGGCGACCGACGGCTCCGGCACCCCGGCGACCGGCCTCGTCACCGTCACCGTGAAGCCGAGCACCGGTGACGACACGCTCACCACCGTCGCGGGGCAGTCGCTCGTCGTGACCTCGGGGGCCCTGACCGGCAACGACTCCGGCGTCGGCCTGACGGTCACCGCCGTCACGGACGGCGCGCACAGCACCGTCACCCTCGGCGCCGACGGCTCGATCACCGTCACGCCTGCGAACGGCTTCTCCGGCACGGACACCTTCGGCTACACGGTCACGGACGCGAACGGATCGACCGGCACCGGAACCGTGACCGTGGTGGTCGCCCCCGTGGCGGCAGCCGACTCCGGCACGGTCCGGGCGGGGGAGACCCTGACCCGCACCACCCGCGCGACCGGCGTGCTCGGCAACGACTCGGGCACCGGCCTGACCGTCGCGAGCCACACCGAGCCGACCTCCGGCGTCCTCGTCCTCGACGCGGCCACCGGTGCGTTCCGGTACACGCCGGTCGACGGCTTCTCCGGCGACGACTCGTTCACGTACACGGCCACCGACACCGCCGGGACGCCCGTGACCGCCACGGTGCGGCTCGTCGTCACCCCGGTGGCGCAGGACGACACCGCGACGACCTCGGCGAACCGGCCGACGACGATCGACGTTCAGCGCAACGACGCCGGGTCCGGGCTCCGCACGGCCGTCGCCACGAAGCCGACCAACGGCACGGCCGTCGTCGAGCGCTCCGGCTCGGTCACGTACACGCCCGCCGCCGGCTTCTCCGGCACGGACTCGTTCACGTACGAGGCCACCGACGCCGCCGGGCGGACCACCGACCCGGTGACCGTGACCGTCACGGTGCGGCCCGTCGCGACGGCGGACACCGTCGGCACCGCCTCCGGCCGGCCGCTCACCGTCGCCGCGGCCACGCTGCTCGGGAACGACTCCGGCAGCGGCCTCACCGTCACGGGAGTGAGCGGTGCCGCACACGGAGCCGTCACCCTCGGTGCGGACGGCTCGGTCGTCTACACGCCGGAGCGCGGGTTCTCCGGGACCGAGACCCTGACGTACACGGTGACCGACGCCTCCGGGCAGTCCGCGACCGCGACGGTCCTGGTCGTCGTCGGGCCGATGGCGATGCGTGACAGCGCCACCGTCACCGCCGGCTCGACGCTGACCGTGCCGAAGGCGACCGGTGTCCTGGCGAACGACCGCGGCTCCGACCTGACCGCGACCGTCGACCAGCGGCCCGCACACGGCACCCTCGCCCTCGCGGCCGACGGCTCGTACACGTACACGCCGGCCGACGGCTTCTCCGGGACGGACACCTTCACCTACACGGCGACCGACGGCTCGGGTAACGCCTCGACCGGTGTCGTCATGGTCCTCGTCACCCCGAGCGCCGGCGACGACGCCCGCACGACCCCGGCCGGGCACCCGGTGACCGCCACCTCGGCATCGCTCACCGCCGACGACTCCGGCACCGGGCTGGTCGTCACCGGCGTCACGAACGGCGCCTCCGGCACCGCCACGGTCGACGTGGACGGCTCCGTCACGTACGTGCCCGCCGCCGGCTGGTCGGGCATCGACCACGTCACCGTCACCGTGACCGACGCCTCCGGCAGCACCGCGACCAGCACCCTGACGATCACCGTCACGCCGGTCCTCGCCGCCTCCGACTCGAGCGCCACCGCGGACGGCGAGCTCGTCGTCCCCGCCGACCAGGGTGTGCTGCAGGGCTCGACCGGCACCGACCTGCAGGTCACCGACCACACCGCACCGGACCACGGCGCGGTCGAGGTCGACCGGGACGGCTCGTACACGTACACGCCGAAGCCGGGCTACTCCGGCCCGGACACCTTCGACGTGACCGTGACCGACGGCTCCGGCACGACCACGACCGGCACCGTGACGATCACCATCGTCCCGAAGGCCGTCGACGACACCGCCAGCACCACGGCCGGCACCCCGATCGCCGTCGACGTGACCGGCAACGACTCGGGCACCTCGCTGCGGGTCAGCGGCGTCGGCACCGCGGCCCAGGGCGCCCCGGCGCACGGCACCGTGCGCGTGACCGGCGCGGGCACGGTGACCTACGTCCCCGCCGACCGCTTCTCGGGAACGGACACGTTCCGCTACACCGTGGTCGACCCGACCGGCGGCACCGCCTCGGCGACCGTCACCGTCACCGTCACCCCGACGGCCGTCGACGACGTGCTGAAGACCCCCGCGGGTACGCCGCTCGCCATCGCCGGCACGACCCTCACCGGCAACGACTCCGGCACCGGCCTGACCGTCACCGGCCACGGCGACGCCCGCCGGGGCACCGTCACCACGGGCACCGACGGCGGACTCGTCTACACGCCGGCGGCCGGCACCTCCGGGACCGACCGCTTCCGGTACGAGGTGACCGACGCCTCCGGGCAGACCACCGCGGCCACCGTCGTCGTCCTGGTCGGTGCCGTCGCCGGCGACGACTGGAGCACCACGACGACGAACGGCGTCGTCCGGATGTCCGCGGCGAAGGGCGTCCTGTCCGACGACGCCGGCACCGGGCTCTGGGCGTCGCTCGACGTCGAGCCGCGGCACGGGCGGATCACGCTCGCGAAGGACGGGTCGTACGAGTACACCCCGACCGCCGACTGGTCCGGCCGCGACTGGTTCACCTACACGGCGCACGACTCCGAGGAGAACACCGCCGTCGCCCTCGTCGCGATCGACGTCACCCCGACCGCGACCGACGACGCCACCCGCACGAGTGCCGGCAAGCCCGTCACCGTGCGCGGCCCCGGCGTCCTCGGCAACGACTCGGGCACCGACCTGACCGTCGTCGCCGTCGGGACCGCAGCGCACGGCACCGCCACACTCGCCGCGGACGGCACGTTCGTCTACACCCCGGCGAAGCGGTTCTCCGGCGTCGACACCGTGCCGTACACGGCGCAGGACGCCGCCGGCCAGCGCACCGACGCGACCGTCACCGTGACCGTCGGGGTCACCGCGGTCGACGACACCGGCAGCACCGTCGCCGGCACACCGCTCGCCGTCGACGCCCGGCACGGCCTGCTCCGCAACGACGACGGCACCGCGCTCACCACGGGCCTGCACCGGAAGGCCGAGCACGGCACGGTCCGCGTGCACGCCGACGGGTCGTACGTCTACACGCCGGCCGCGGGCTTCACCGGGACGGACACGTTCGTGTACGCGGTGACCGACGCCTCCGGGCAGACGACCACCGCGACCGCGACCATCCGGGTCGTCGCCGCAGCGGTCGCCCGCGACGACGAGCGCACCGGCAGGACGGGCGAGCGCCTGACCGTCACACCGCTCGGGAACGACACCCCGACCGGCGGCAGCACGTTCGACACCGACACCCTGCACCTGCTCGACCCCGCCACCGGGCACATGACCGATCGCTTCACCGTGGACGGATCCGGCACCTGGAGCGTCGAGGACGGTGCGGTCACCTTCACCCCGGAGCGCGACCACCACGGCACGCTGACGGCCGACTACACGGTCCAGGACACCGCCGGACAGGTCGTCACCGCGACGATCACCGTCCGGTACCCGACCGGCCTCGCCGCCGTCGTGCACGTCGCGGCGCTCGCCTTCACCGGCAGCACCGGGCTGCTCGGGCTCGGGCTCGGGGCGTTCGCCCTCGTGCTCGCCGGGGCGGCGCTGCTGCTGCGGCGGCGGATGGTCGCGCCGGTGAGCGGACCGCGTCGGCGCGGCTAGGCGCGCAGCACCGGACGGGAGGCCCGACCTCCGTGAGTCGACAGGCTCGCGGGGGTCGGGCCTCCCGTCCGTCGGTGGCGCCGCCGGGGCAGTGTCACCGGGTGGTCACGGTCTCGAGGAGGGCTTGTGGTGGTCTCGTCGGCAGCGGTAGAACGGACGGGCGTCCACGCAGTCGCGAGGGGTGGCTGCGGCGCGAGGGGGAAGGTCGACCACACGCCATGTCCAGGACCGCCGCGACGGTGATCGCGCAGGAAGTACACAACCCCGTCATCCCCTTCGGGTACGACATCGCCTGGAGCATCTGCCTGGTGCTCGTCCTCCTCGCGATCTCCGCCGCGGTCTGGCTGCTCGTCCGGACGGCCACGCGGGCGACCCGCCGTGGGTCCACGCAGACCGGGGAACGGACGGTCAGGCGACCGGGTCGATGAGGTGCGGGCCGTCGTTCCGGACGCTGTTCACCGTGCGGGCGACCTCGTACTGCTGCAGGCCGGCAGCGACCTCGAGCGACTCCCGGTCGAGCAGGGCGAGCAGGTCGTCCGTGCCGGCACCCTCGCCGAGCCAGGCGTCGTAGCCGTCGGGGGTGAGGAACGCCGGCATGCGGTCGTGCACCTCGCCCGGGGCCACGTGGGCGTCCCGCGTGATGATCGCGAGCGACAGGCGCCACTTGTCCGGGTCGTCCTCGGGCTTGGTCGGGTCCGGCCAGGCGCTCACCACGCCCGCCATCGCCAGCGCGCCGCCGGGCTCGTGCACGAAGTGGGGTTCCTTGCCGTCCTCGCGCACGACCCACTCGTAGTAGCCCTGCGCGGGGACGATGCAGCGGTTCGTGGCGAAGGCCCGCTTGAACATGCCGCTCGTCGCCACGGTCTCGATGCGGGCGTTGATCGGCTTCGGGCGCTGCTTGGCGAAGTCCTTCGCCCAGCTCGGCACGAAACCCCAGCTGATCTGCGGGAGCTCGCGCTGCCCGTACCGCTGCCGGACCGCGTACACGGGGTCGGTCGGCGCGACGTTCCAGCTCGGCGCGAGGCCGGTGTGCACCTCGCCGGTGTCCTCGTCGACGTGCTCGGTGCGCGCGGCGAGCTCACCGACGAGCTCGGGCAGGAGGTCAGCGGTGGTGTCGGAGACGACGAAGCGGCCACACATGGGACCAGTGTGCCCGGCTCCACCGACGTCGGTCCGGGCTCAGCCGGGTCCGCTTGACTGACCGCCGTGCAGACCCTCATCGTCACCGCCCACCCCGACCCGGACTCGCTCACGGCGGGCATCGCCCGGCAGCTGCAGGCCGCCTTGCACCCCGGCGAGGTCGAGCTGGTCGACCTCGCCGCCGAGGGGTTCGACCCGCGCTTCGGCGCCGCTGACCGGGACGCCTACCGCGGCACCGGTGCGCTCCCCGACGACGTCCTCCGCGAGCAGCAGCGGCTCGACGCCACCGACCACCTCGTGCTGGTGTTCCCGGTCTACTGGTGGTCGATGCCGGCGCTCCTGAAGGGCTGGGTCGACCGCGTCTTCGTCAACGGCTGGGCGTTCGACGTCGACCCGGCCGGTGGGACGCGGCGGAACCTCGGCCGCCTCACCGTGCACCTGCTGCCGGTCGCCGGTGACGCGGCCGGGACGTACGAGCGGCACGGCTACGAGCAGGCGATCCGGACGCAGATCGAGCACGGCATCGTCGACTACTGCGGAGCGGTCCGCGGGGCGACCGCCTTCGTGCACGAGTCCGAGCAGGACGACGACGCGGCACGCCGAGCCCTCGTCGACGGCGCCGTGCAGCGGATCGCGCGGGCCGTCAGCGGTGCGGTCGGCGTCGATGGTGCTGCCGGTGTCGTCGGGGGTGCCGCTGTCGGTGGTGCCGCTGGTGTCGTCGGGGTTGCCGGTGTCGTCGGGGCTGACGGTCAGAGCACGGAGTAGCCCGCCGGCAGGGGACCCCTGCCGGTCAGGGCGGCGAGCAGCAGCGGGCCGTCGCCGCGGTGCGCCCCGACCTCGGCGAGCAGCACGGCGGCGGCGACCACCGCTGGCTGCGGCGGGGCGAACGGGACCGTGGTGCCCGCTGCGCCCGCGGCGCGCGTGATGTCACTGCCGTGCACGACCAGTTCGACCATGCGGGTGCGCAGGTACTCCTCGACCGGCAGACGGAGGCCGCCGACCACCGAGATGCGGGCACCCGACGGGACCGCCGCGAGGGCAGCCAGGGCGTCGTCGCGAGCGGCCGACACCGCGGCGGCCGGATCGGTGCCCAGCGACCCGCCGGCCGAGGCACCGCGCGCGGCGACCTCGTCCGGGTCGGTCGCCGTGCCGGTCGCGGTCCGGAGGTAGTCCACCGCGTCGGAGAGGTCGGTCACGGTCGTCGTGGTGCTTCGGGACTCCGGGCCGGTGTGGTCGTGGTCGAGCGCCGTGGCGTACGTCGCCACCGTGCCGAGCGCGCGGTTCGTGCGTCCGACGAGCGCGCGGAGGTCCCAGACGCCGAGCGCCGGCGCGGACCACAGCGCTGCGTCCTCGGCGGGGGAGGGCAGTGCGGCGACCAGGTCGACGAATGACTGCGCGGTCGCGGCGAACAGTGCGCGGGTGTCCATGGGCTCATCCTGCCGTGACGGTCACCGGTTGCGACCTCAGACGTCGGGCAGGCCGACCTTCGACCCGGACGGGAACCGGTTCCGGCCGGTCGGGGTGGTCGATCCCGGCCCGGTCGGCGGGAGAGCAGCGGCGGCACGGTGGGCGCGCTCCGCCCGGCCGAGCCGGAGGATGCGGTCGGGAACGAGTCCGAGGTAGCCGAAGACCGCGAGGAACCCGAGACCGTGGCGACCTCCGAGCAGGAGCGCCACGACACCGATGAGCGCGAACCCCAGGAGGCCAGGCGCCGCACGCATGACGTCGACCACGAGCGTCCGGCGTACCAGGGCAGTGTCGTTGAGGACGGCCGCCCGGTCGTCGGCCTCGATGTCGGGCATCCTGCGGCCGAGGTACCGCTGCACCGAGTGCCGAGCGATCCGCATCGTGTCCGGTCGGACCTGGTATCCGTTGATCGTCGCCGGCGGTTCGTCCCTGCGGCGCACCGGGAAGCACGACACCGTGATGAGTCCGGCCGCCAGCGCCCCCAGGACGACGACGAGTGGGGAAAGCCCCGGACCGACGTCCATCCAGCCGGTCCCTGCGTCGGTCACTGCGAGCAGCACACCGATGCCGACCGCGACGACACCGCCGACCACCAGGGCACGTCGGAGCCGGTCGACGGACACGTCCTGCCGGAACTGCGTGCGGAACACCTGCCAGCCGAGTCGGTACACGTCCCCTGTCTACCGCTCATGCCTCCTCGGCGGCCGTCCTGGTGTAGGGACGAGGTCAGGCCGTCGTCCTCGGGGACGAGTCGGCCAGGCGCAGGACCGTCCGCCGCGGCAGCAGCGGCGCGATGCGACTGGTCCGCGTGTTCGCACTGCCCGAGACGGCGCTGACCGGGGGCGTCGGCTTGTCGAGGGCCCGGAACGCGGCCGCCACGACCTGCTCGGGCGTCTCGAAGCGCACCCGACCCTCGTCCGTGCCGGAGTTCCGGTAGAACTCGGTCTTCGTCGGACCGGGCGAGAAGGCCATGACGGTGACCCCGGCGTCGCGCAACTCGTACGCCAACGCCTCGGTGAACCGCAGGACGAAGGCCTTCGAGGCTGCGTAGACCGCCATCCCCGGCGTCGGCATGTACGCCGTGAGGCTCGCGACGTTGAGCAGCACGCCGCGGCCGGAGGACACGAGCCGGGGGAGGAACGCGTGGCACACGTCGACGACGGCGTCGACGTTGACGGCGAGCTGGTCCTCCAGTTCGGACGGCGTGCTGTCCACGAAGTCGCGGGTCAGACCGATGCCCGCGCAGTTCACCACCGTGTCCACGCGGACGCCCAGCCGGTCGAGTTCAGTGAGCAGGCGCGTGCCGCTCGCCGGCTGCGTGAGGTCGAGCGGCACGACGGTCACCACCCTTCCGTGCGCGGCCCGGAGTGACTGCGCCAGATCCTCGAGGACGTCGGCCCGGCGCGCGACCAGCACCAGGTCGGCTCCGCGCGCGGCCAGGGCACGGGCGAACTCGCGTCCGATGCCGGAACTCGCGCCGGTGACGAGCGCTGTGGTGTCGGTGTGGTCCATGGACTGCTCCTTCGAGGTTGACGGGTGTAAACCTACGTGCAGGGGTTAACGGGTGTCAACCTCTCGTGCGTGCAACAGTTGCTCCATGACGAACACGTCGCGTACCCGCACGGGCGACCAGCTGCGGGACGACCTCCTCGCAGCCGCGACGGACCTGCTGTCGCAGCGCCTGGCCGTCACCCCGCCGTCCCTCAGGGAGACCGCGCGTGCCTGTGGCGTCTCGGCGACCGCCGTGTACCGGCACTTCCCGTCCCAGCAGGCGCTGCTCATCGCCGTGGCCAGCCAGAGCCTCACCGCGCTCACCACGGCGATCGACGACGCAGGCGCGAGCGAGTCGACCGACGACCGCGCCACGGCGTTGCGGACCACCGCGAGCGCGTACGTCACCTGGGCGGTCGCGAACCCCGGCGCGTACCAGCTGCTGTTCGAGGGGCGGGACCTGCTGGAGAACCCGGCGACGGTCGAGTCCGGGATCGACCGACTGCAGAGCCGCCTCGACGCCCTCCTCGTCGGCCTGCCCGCGGGCGACCGGGACGAACGGTTGCAGGCGGACCTGCTCTGGATCGCCCTGCACGGTCTGGTCGTCACGCGCATCCGGAAGACCCGGCAGCAGTGGGAGCGGTCGGTCGTCGCGGACGCGACGGCGATCGTCGACACCTTCATCAGCTGAACCGACCGCCGGACGCTCGCGTGCGCGGGAGTCCGGACACGCCCGACGCCGCTCGCCAGCCGGGCCGACGAGCAGCGCCGTCCCGCGCCTCCCCAGCGATCGTCCAGTGACGGTCGCTGACCTGGGGCCATGACTCTCGACATCGTCTACACCGCAGCCGCCCACGCCACCGGGGGTGGCCGCGACGGACACGTCCGCACCGAGGACGACCGCATCGACCTCGACACCCGCCCGCCGAAGGAGATGGGTGGCAGCGGCGAGGGCACCAACCCCGAGCAGCTGTTCGCCGCCGGGTACGCCGCGTGCTTCCTCGGCGCGCTGCACGTCGCGGGGAAGCAGCTCGAGCTCGACACCACCGGCGCCGAGGTCTCCGCCGAGGTCAGCATCGGTGGCAACGGCACGGGTGGCTTCGGCCTCGCGGTCGAACTCGACGTCTACGCGCCCGCCGTCGAGGGCACCTCGCGGCAGCGCCTGGTCGAGCTCGCACACACCATCTGCCCGTACTCGAACGCCACGCGCGGCAACATCACGGTGACGCTCTCGCTCGTCGACTGATGCTCGTGCGGTGCTCGCCGCTCCCTAGGCTGGAGCGGTGAGCACCGAGCGCTGCCCCTGCCTGAGCGGGAACCCCTACGACGAGTGCTGCGGGCCCCTGCACGCCGGCGCGCCTGCACCGACCGCGGAGCGGCTCATGCGCTCACGGTTCTCCGCCTTCGCGCTCGGCCTGCCTCGGTACCTCCTGGACAGCTGGCACCCGAGCACGCGCCCGGCGACGCTCGACCTCGACCCGGCGCAGCGGTGGACGCGGCTCGACATCGTCGCGACCCGGTCGGGAGGCCCGTTCGACACCGCGGGCACGGTCACGTTCCGCGCGTGGTGGCGCGCCGACACCGAGCGCGGGACACTCGAGGAGACGAGCGAGTTCGTCCGCGAGGCCGGCCGCTGGTACTACGTCGACGGTGTCGTGGCCTGACCGCCCAGGCTCGGGCCGGTGCGCGCGAGACGGGGGCGTCCGCGCGGAACGCCGCGAGCTGACCGAGATGCCGCGAGCTGGCCGAGACGCCGCCAGATTCAGCGGCGTCTCGGCCACTCGGCGGCGTCGAAGACTGACGGGGGCGTTTCGCGGGCTCGGGCGTGACGTCTCGCGGGCCCGGTCCGGCGGCGTCCCGGGCAGACGGGGGCGTCTCGCGGGCCACAGCGCAGCGGTGGCTCTCGGCGGAAGGGTCAGCCGATCGTCGGCGGCAGGCCCACGGCAGTGCGCATCGCCCGACGGACCTCGGCCTCGGACGGCAGGAGCTCGTCCTCGTCCCCCGTCAGGAAGAAGCGGATCTGCCCGATCGCCTGCTCGCTGAGCATGTCGAGGCCGTTCAGCACGCGACCACCCGCTCCGGTCCACGCCGTGGAGGCCCGGGTCGGCCACGGTTCGTAGGCCACGTCGAACAGCACCGCGTCGGGCCCGGACGGCACGAGCGGCAGGTCGTCCGCTGCGCCTCCCGGCAGGGTCGACACCACGAAGCCCATCGGCCCGGCGGACACGAGCTCGTCGAAGGGGTGCACCTCGAGCGTGACCCCGAGCCGGGCGGCGAGCATGACGAGGTCACCCGCCTTGCCGGTGTCGCGCAGGAACACCCGCACCAGTGAGGCTCCGAGCCGCAGGGACGCCGTGAGGGCGCTCGCCGCGGTCGCTCCACCACCCAGGATCACGGCCTCGCCGGGCACGTGACCGAGTGCGGCGACCGGGCGGACGATCCCCTCGACGTCCGTGTTCGCGCCGGCGAGGACGACCGAGGAGCCCTCGTGGCGGAACGCGACCATGTTCGCGACCCCGAGCTCGTCGACGAGCGGGGTCGTCCGGTCGAGGAGCGGCACCACCTCGCGCTTGAGCGGCATGGTCAGGCTGAGCCCGCGCCACTCGGGACCCAGCCCCGCGACGAACGCGGCGAGCCCGCCGGACGCGACCTCGTGCCTCCCGTACGAGAACGGGAGGCCGAGCACGTCGTAGGCCGCCGCGTGCAGCGCGGGGGAGAGGGAGTGGGCGATGGGGGAGCCGAGGACGGCGAGCTGCGTCCGGTCGGCGTCGGGGAAGGCTGCCACGTCGGCAGCCTAGCCGCGGGCGTCGGCCTGTCCGCGGGCGTCGGCCTGTCCGCGGACGTCACACGGACCCCCGGGGAAGCGGCGCTTAGGTTAGGCTACCCTTCGTGATCCGTACCTCCCTCCCCAAGCGCCGCCTCGGGCGCGTGCTCGCCGCGGCCGGTGCCGTCGTCGCCGTCTCCCTCGCACTCACCGGTTGCTCCTCGTCGAGCCCGTCCTCGTCCGAGTCCTCCGGCGGAGGCTCGTCCGACGGGGCCTTCCCGGTGTCCATCACGACCGGCCTCGGCACCACGACGATCGACTCCGCCCCGAAGCGCGTCGTGGCCCTCGGCTGGGGTGACGCCGAGACGGCACTCGAACTCGGCGTGCAGCCCGTCGGCGCCAGCGACTGGCTCGCCTTCGGTGGCGAGGGCGTCGGCCCGTGGCTCAAGGGCGCCTACGACAAGGCGCCGGAGATCATCGACACGCTCGAGCCCAGCTACGAGGAGATCCTCAAGCTCAAGCCCGACGTGATCCTCGACGTGAAGAGCTCGGGCGACAAGGACCGCTACGACAAGCTGTCCGCCATCGCCCCGACCGTCGCGATCCCGAAGGGCGGCGAGAACTACCTCGCGTCCACCACGGAGCAGGTCGACATGATCTCGAAGGCACTCGGCAAGGAGAGCGAGGGCAAGAAGCTCCTCAGCGACCTCGACGACTCCTACGCCGCCGCGCGCGAGGCGCACCCCGAGTTCGCGGGCAAGACCGCGGCGATCGGTGCGTACACGTCCGAGGGCTTCGGCGTGTACGCCTCCCGCGACAGCCGCGCCACGTTCATGCAGAACCTCGGGTTCGAGATCCCGAAGGCCATCGACGAGGCTGCGGGCAAGGAGTTCTCGGTGTCGCTGTCGAACGAGAACCTCGACCTGCTCGACGCGGACCTGACCGTCGTGCTGCCGATCTACGTCGAGGCGTCGAAGGCGTCCTCGGACCCGCTGTTCAAGAAGG
Source organism: Curtobacterium sp. MCBD17_023 (assembly GCF_003224415.1). Taxonomy (NCBI): domain Bacteria; kingdom Bacillati; phylum Actinomycetota; class Actinomycetes; order Micrococcales; family Microbacteriaceae; genus Curtobacterium; species Curtobacterium sp. MCBD17_023. The sequence continues at coordinate 58,351 of NZ_QKLJ01000007.1, read as the reverse complement.
TGCCGTCGGTCGAGGCCGGGCACGCCATCGTGATCGACGACTCGGACGTCTCGACGGCGTTCTCGCTGGGGACCACCGCGGCGATCGAGTGGGCGCTCGAGCGTCTGCCGGACGAGTTCGCGGCGAAGCTCGGCTGACGCCGGCCGGCGGCCGGCGGCCGCCGGTCGGCTGGCGCCGCCGGCTGGCGCAGCCGGTCTGCGGTTCGCGGGCCGGCGATCGGGCGGCGCTGAACGGCCTCGCACAACAGAAACCGGCTCGAACCGCGGGACTCCGCGGTTCGAGCCGGTTTCTGTTGTGCGAGGCCTGGTGGCGCCGCTTGCAGGCGCCGGGGCGCGCGGCGGCGCGGCGGCGACGCCGGGCTGACGCCGGGAGGTGCGGCCGGTACCGGCGGACCGGCGGCGCCCCGTGTGTGGTGGGGCGGGCCTCCCGGCCGACGCCCCGGCGCCAGGCCTCGACCGGCCTGGCACAACGAGAACCGGCTCGAACTGCGGGAGTCCGCGGTTCGAGCCGGTTTCTGTTGCGCGGGGCCCGGTGGCGCCGCTTGCAGGCGCCGGGGCGCGCGGCGGCGCGGCGGCGACGCCGGGCTGGACGGCCGGGAGGCGCGGGCGGGTACCGGCGGACCGGCGGCGGCCCGAGCGTGGTGGCGCGGGCCTCCCGGCCGACGCCCGGCGTCAGGCCTCGACCGGCCTGGCCCAACGGGAACCGGCTCGAACTGCGGGAGTCCGCGGTTCGAGCCGGTTTCTGTTGCGCGGGGCCCGGTGGCGCCACTCGCAGTCGCCGCGGCCGTGCCGGCTCAGGCGCCGAACGTGGACGCGAGGAACGCGAAGAGCAGGGCGATGAGCGGGAACGATCCCTGCACGAACGCGGAGTTGAGGTACTTGCGGCCGGTTCCCGCGAGGACGACCGCGGCACCGAGCATGCTCGCGCAGGAGAACACGACGAGCGTCCAGCCGGTCGCGCCGTTGTCCGCGAGCACGAGCACGACGCCGAGGACCGCGCCGATCGCGAGGAACAGGTTGTAGAAGCCCTGGTTGAACGCCATCGCGCGCGTGGCCTGCGCGTCGGCGTCGGAAGCGATGCCGAAGATGCGGCGTACCCGGGGGCTCGTCCACGCGACGGACTCCAGGAAGAAGATGTACACGTGCACGAGGCCCGCCAGGACCGCGAAGACGCCGGAGATGGCGAGCAGAACCGTCATGAGGACATCATCTCAGCAGTCGATGGGTGCTCGGGTCCGCCCCTCGTCCCGGCCGCGCTCGGTCAGTAGGCTCGGGGCATGAACGAGGCCCCGAGCACGAACGACGAGGACGCCGTCGCCGAACTGCAGAGCATCCGGCAGAGCATCGACAACATCGACGCCGCCGTGATCCACATGCTCGCCGAGCGCTTCAAGTACACGCAGCGGGTCGGGTACCTCAAGGCCGCGGCGGGCATGCCGGCGGCCGACCCCTCGCGTGAGCAGATCCAGGTCGCACGGTTGCGGTCCCTCGCGGCCGAGTCGCACCTCGACCCCGCGTTCGCGGAGAAGTTCCTGAACTTCATCGTCGCCGAGGTCATCCACCACCACGAGCGCATCGCGGTCGGCGAGCTGTGACCCTGCCCGACCTGCACCTGCTCGTCGGGTCCTACACGGCGACCGGCGGGGGCAACGCGACGGGCATCTCGATCGTCGGCCCCGGGCAGTTCGCCGGCGAGGCCACCCTCGTCGCCTCGACCGTCGCGGTGCTGGACGACCCGTCCTTCCTCGCCGTGTCGGGGGACCGCGTGTACGCCGTCTCGGAGACGACCGACGGCGGGGTGCACGCGTTCCGCCGGTCCGGGTCCGCTCTCGAGCATCTGTGGGATGCGCCCGCTGGCGGGGACGCGCCGTGCCACGTCCGGGTCGACCCGTCCGGGGCACTCGTCGTCACGAACTACGTCTCGGGCACGGTCACCGCGGTGTCGCTCGAGGCAGCGGAGTCCTACGCGGCCTCCGTCTCCGCCAGTGACGGCATCGTCGGCGGCACCACGGCCACGGCTCCCGCTGCCGACGGTATGGCTTCGGGGCACGGGATCGCCGGCCGGGGGACCGGTGTGTCCGCGGCGCTGCCGGACGCAGCCGTCGCCACCGTGCTCCTGCCCGACGCGACCGGACCGGTCGAGGACCGCCAGGAGGGCCCGCACGCCCATCAGTCGATCGCCACGCCGGACGGGACCGTCCTGGTCGCCGACCTCGGAGGGGATGCCCTGCACGAGTTCCGTGTCGTGGCCGATGCCGCCTCGGTGTCGATCGAGCCGCTGCGCGTCCACCACCTGACGCCCGGATCCGGACCACGACACATGGCCTGGTTCGACGGGGACCTCGTCGTCGCCGGCGAGCTCGACGGTCGCGTGTACCGGATGCGGCGTGACGAGTCGGGCTCGCTCCGCGAGGTCTGCGCTGCCGCCGCCTTCGACGGGCCGGTCGACACCTCGCTGCTCAGCCACGTCGAGGTCGACGAGCACGGCCTCGTCACGGTGGCCGTCCGGGGGCGCGACCAGATCGTCGTGTTCGACGCGTCCGACGGCGGGCTCCAGTTCGTCGGGTCAGCGTCGGCCGGTGGCGTGTGGCCGCGGCACTTCGCCCGCGTGCCCGGGTACCTGCTCGTCGCCAACCAGATGTCCGACGCCGTCGCGGTGCTGCCGGTCGGTGCAGACGGTGTGCCGGGCGACGCCGTCGGGCAGATCGCGGTCGGCAGCCCGACCTGCATCATCCCGCTCCAGGAGCGCTGAGGGCCGGGAGGCTCGGGTCGCGTCCGGGGACGTCGGCCGCATCAGGCGGGGGGCGAGTCGCGCCCGTCGGGCGGTCGGCCGCGTCCGCCGGGAGGCGCGTCTGCGGGGCCCGCCCGAGGCCGCCGGGAGCGGGTCGCGCCCGTCGGGAAGCCGGCGCGGCCGCGTCCGCGGCCGCGTCCGCCTGGAGGCTCAGCCCTGGTGGACGGGGACCTCGATGAGGTTCTCGAACGGCCGGCCCTCGGCCAGCGCCGACACCTGCCGGCGCACCAGGTCGAGGGACCGCGGCACGCTGAGGTCCGTGTTGCCGCCGACGTGCGGCGTGAGCACGGTGTTCGGCGTCGTCCACAGCGGGTGGTCGGCGGGGAGCGGCTCCGGGTCGGTGACGTCGAGCGCCGCCGAGAGCCGGCCGGACCGCAGCTCGGCGACCAGGGCGTCCGTGTCCACGACCTTGCCGCGCGCCACGTTCACCACGAGGGCGCCGTCGGGCAGCGCCGCGAGGAGTTCCGCGTCGACCAGTCCCTCGGTCTCGTCGGTGAGCGGCGCGATGAGCACGAGGACGTCCGTGGTGCGGGCGAGTTCCGGCAGGTCGCCGAAGGCGTGCACCTGACGACCGTCCTGCACGCGGGCCGTGCGCGCGACGACGGTGACCTCGGTGCGGAACGCCTCGAACCGGGTGGCGATGGCGGAACCGATCGCGCCGTAGCCGACGACGGTCACCCGACGGTCGGCGAGGGACCGGGTCTCCCGCGAGTCCCACCGCTGCTCGACCCGGTCGAACTGGAACACCGCGATCTCGCGGAGGGAGGTCAGCGCCAGGCCGACCGCGAGCTCCGCCGTCTCGTCGTCGTGGATGCCGCGGCCGTTCGCCAGGTGCGCGTGACCGGGGACGTGCGGGATCGCCCACTCGTACCCGGCACTCGGCAGCTGCAGCAGCTCGAGGTTCGGCAGGTCGTGCACGTACTGCCACCGGTGCCGTCCACCGAAGTAGAACGGCAGGAAGGCGATGGCGACCTGCTCGGCCCGGGGGTACGGCGCCTCGACGTCCCAGACGTCCAGCTCGATGCCGTCGGGCACCGGACCGAACCGGTCGACCAGCTCCTGGAAGGGCAGCGTGACGATCGGCACCGGGTTCAGGCGTCCGTGCGGGGCGAGAACGCGCCGTGCGAGTCGAGCGGGCCGCGGCCCACGTAGCCCTCGGTCACGTTCTCCTGGATGACGTCGCCGAAGTGCGACGGCAGCGTGGCGCGGTGTGCGTCGCGGAGCTCGTCGATCGTCGCCTCGAACGCACCCTGGACCTCGAGCGAGCCTGACGCGGCGTCGGTCACGCCGATGCGCAGGACCGGGTAGCCCCGGCCGTTGCAGAGGCCCTGGAAGCGGACGTCGTCCTCGCGGCGCACGGTCACGATGACGCGGCCGGTCGACTCGGAGAACAGTGCGGTCGCGGTGTCGACGCCGTCGCGGGACTCGAGCTCGTCGAGCACGACCCGGGCGCCGAGGCCGAAGCGCAGGACCGACTCGGCGAGGGTCTGGCCGAGGCCGCCGTCCGCCAGGTCGTGGGCGCTCGTGAGCAGCTGCTCGTCGGCCGCGGCGGCCAGGAGCTCCGCCAGCGCCTTCTCGCGCCCGAGGTCCACCGCCGGCGGGCGACCGCCGAGGTGCCCGTGCACGGTGCCGGCCCAGGCCGACCCGTCGAGCTCGAGGCTCGTCGTGCCGAGCAGGTAGATGTTGTGGCCGTCGTCCTGCCAGCCGGACGGGATCCGCTTGGCGACGTCGTCGATCACGCCGAGCACGCCGACGACGGGCGTCGGGTGGATCGGGGTGTCACCGGTCTGGTTGTAGAACGACACGTTGCCGCCGGTCACCGGGATGCCGAGCTCCATGCAGCCGTCCGCGAGGCCCTCGACGGCCTCGGAGAACTGCCACATCACCTCGGGGTTCTCCGGCGAGCCGAAGTTCAGGCAGTCGGTCACGGCAGCCGGGACGGCACCGGTGACGGCGACGTTCCGGTACGCCTCGGCGAGGGCCAGACGAGCGCCCTGCTTCGGGTCGAGCTGGCAGTAGCGGCCGTTCGCGTCGGTGGCGATCGCGACGCCGAGCCCGGTCTCCTCGTCGACGCGGACCATGCCGCCGTCGTCGGGGAAGGACAGCGCCGTGTTGCCGAGCACGTAGGTGTCGTACTGGTTCGTGACCCAGTTCTTCGAGGACAGGTTCGGGGAGCCGAGCAGCTGCAGGACCTGCGCCTTGAGGGCGGGGCCGGTCTCCGGGCGGTCGAGCGACTCGGCGCCGTCGGCCTGGAGTGCGTCGATCCAGGTCGGGTACGCGACCGGGCGGTCGTACACCGGACCGTCGACGGCGACCGTGCGCGGGTCGACGTTGACGATCTCCTGGCCCTGCCAGTCGATGACGAGGCGGCCGGTGCCGGTGACCTCGCCGAGGACGCTCGTCTCGACCTCCCACTTGCCGACGACCTGCAGGAAGGCGTCGAGCTTGTCGGGGCGAACGACCGCCATCATGCGCTCCTGGCTCTCCGACATGAGGATCTCCTCTGCCGTGAGCGAGGGGTCGCGCAGCAGGACGTCGTCGAGCGAGATGTGCATGCCGCCGTCGCCGTTGCTCGCGAGCTCGGAGGTCGCGCACGAGATGCCCGCGGCGCCGAGGTCCTGGATGCCTTCGACGAGCTCCTTCTGGAACAGCTCGAGGCAGCACTCGATGAGCACCTTCTCGGCGAACGGGTCGCCGACCTGGACGGCGGGACGCTTGGTCGGGCCGCCCTCGGTGAAGGTGTCGGACGCCAGGATCGACGCGCCGCCGATGCCGTCGCCACCGGTGCGGGCACCGAAGAGCACGACCTTGTTGCCGGCGCCGGACGCGTTCGCCAGGTGCAGGTCCTCGTGACGGAGGACACCGACCGCGAGGGCGTTGACGAGCGGGTTGCCCTGGTACACCGGGTCGAAGTAGGTCTCGCCGCCGATGTTCGGCAGGCCGAGGCAGTTGCCGTAGAACGAGATGCCGCCGACGACGCCGTGCACGACGCGGGCGGTGTCCTCGTGGTCGATGGCACCGAAGCGGAGCTGGTCCATGACCGCGACCGGACGTGCGCCCATCGAGATGATGTCGCGGACGATCCCGCCGACACCGGTGGCAGCGCCCTGGTACGGCTCCACGTAGGAGGGGTGGTTGTGCGACTCGACCTTGAAGGTCACCGCCCAGCCGTCACCCACGTCGACGACTCCGGCGTTCTCGCCCATGCCGACCATCAGGTTCTTCTTCATCTCCGGCGTGACCTTCTGGCCGAACTGGCGGAGGTAGTTCTTGCTCGACTTGTACGAGCAGTGCTCGGACCACATGACCGAGTACATCGCCAGCTCGCCCGAGGTGGGGCGGCGGCCGAGGATCTCGCGGATCTTCGCGTACTCGTCGTCCTTGAGCCCGAGGGCCGCGTACGGCTGCTCCTTGTCGGGCGTCTCGGCGGCGTCCTGGACGGTGTCGGGCTTCGGGCGGACGGGCGTGGTCACGGTGTTGTCGTTCCCTGTCACTGGAGTCGCGGGCGCTGGAGTCGCGGTCACTTGACGAGCGCGCGCTCGATCACGGAGGTGAAGAAGGTCAGGCCGTCCGTGCCGGAGGCCATGGCAGCGCGGGTGTCCGGGCCGAAGCCGGGCTCCGTCGCGTGCTCGGGGTGCGGCATGAGGCCGACGACGTTCCCGCGCTCGTTCGAGACGCCGGCGATGTCGTCGATCGACCCGTTCGGGTTCACGCCGACGTAGCGGAACACGACCTGGCCGTTGTCCTCGATGCGCTTGATCTCGTCGGCGTCGGCGACGAACCGGCCGTCGGCGTTCTTCAGCGGGATGGTGATCTCCTGCTGGGCGTCGAAGCCCGCGGTCCAGGCGGTGTCGGCGTTCTCGACGCGGAGCACCTGGTCGCGCCGGATGAACTGCTGGTGGGCGTTCCGGGTGTGGGCGCCGGGCACCAGGCGGGCCTCGGCGAGCATCTGGAAGCCGTTGCAGATGCCGAGCACGGGCATGCCCTTGCCGGCGACGTCGATGACCTCGGCCATGATCGGGGCCTTCGCGGCGATGGCGCCGGCACGGAGGTAGTCGCCGTACGAGAATCCGCCGGGCAGGACGATCGCGTCGACGCCCTGCAGGTCGTGGTCGCCGTGCCAGAGCGCGACGGGCTCGGCACCGGCGAGGCGGACCGCGCGCTGGGCGTCGCGGTCGTCGAGCGAGCCGGGGAAGGTGATGACCCCGATGCGCATCGTCACTCGACCACGCTCACGGAGACGACGTCCTCGATGACGGCGTTCGAGAAGACGTCGACCGCGATCTCACGGACCTCGGCGAGCTTGGCGTCGTCGACGGGGCCGTCGACCGACACCTCGAATCGCTTGCCGATGCGGACGTTGGTCAGGTCGTTCTTGCCGAGCCGGGCGAGGGCGTTGCCCACCGCCTTGCCCTGGGGGTCGAGGATCTCGGCCTTCGGCATGACCTCGACGACGATCGTTGGCACGTGTTCACTCCAGCACAGGGGTCGGGTGGGGACAGGAACAGTCTAGGTGCCGCCCACGACCCGCCGGAGCGGTTGTGGAGGACTGTTCGAAGGCGTATGTTCCACTTCGAACAATCGGCATCGAACACCGGAGGCCCCGTGCCCGACCTGACGCCACTGGCGTTCGCGGCGCTCGGCCTGCTGGCCGAGGCGCCGATGCACCCCTACGAGATGTTCCAGACGATGCTGCAGCGTCGCGAGGACCGGAACGTCAAGGTCCGACCGGGCACGCTGTACCACCAGGTCGGCCGTCTGGCGGACCTCGGGTACGCCGAGGTCGTCGGCACCGACCGCGCGGGCAACCGGCCCGAGCGGACCACCTACGCGATCACGGACGCCGGACGCGCGGCGCTCGAGGCGGGCCTCCGCCGCATGGTCGCCGAGCCGGCGGACGAGTACCCGCAGTTCGGGCTCGCCGTGTCCCACGTGGACAACCTCCCCGTCGAGGACGTGGCCGCCGCGCTCCGGGCGCGCATCGCCGCACTGCGCACGCAGCGCGACGGGTACGACGACGCCGCCGCGGGCCTCCAAGCCAAGGGCCTCGCCGAACACTACTGGCTCGACGTGTCGTACGCGCGTGCCATGCTCACCGCGCAACTCGAGTGGCTCAGTGCCATCGCCGACCGCCTCGACAGCGGTCAGATCCCCTGGGAAGGCCCGGCCCTCCCCGACGAACACCTCCAGAACAGCAAGGACACCACTCGATGACATCCGCCTCCGCCGCCGCCGACCTGGAGCACGGCAAGAAGCCGTGGCCAGCGCTCTGGGCACTCGTCGTCGGCTTCTTCATGATCCTCGTCGACTCGACGATCGTCTCGGTCGCGACGCCGACCATCTCCCAGGCACTCGACGCCGACATCAACGCCGTCATCTGGGTGACGAGTGCGTACCTGCTCGCGTACGCCGTCCCGCTCCTCATCACCGGTCGCCTCGGTGACCGCTTCGGCCCGAAGGTGCTGTACCAGGTCGGCCTCGTCGTGTTCACGCTCGCCAGTCTCTGGTGCGGGCTCGCCGGCTCGATCGAGGTGCTGATCCTCGCCCGCGTCGTGCAGGGCCTCGGTGCCGCGATGATGACCCCGCAGACGATGGCCGTCATCACCCGCATCTTCCCGCCGCAGAACCGCGGTGCCGCCATGGGCCTGTGGGGTGCCGTCGCCGGTGTCGCCTCGCTCGTCGGTCCGATCCTCGGCGGCCTGCTCGTCGACGGCTTCGGCTGGGAGTGGATCTTCTTCGTGAACGTCCCCGTCGGCGTCGTCGCGTTCGTCCTCGCGCAGAAGTTCGTACCGTCCTTCGCCACGAACCGCCACCGTTTCGACCTGCTCGGCGTCGTGCTGTCCGCGGTCGGGCTCTTCCTGCTGGTCTTCGGCATCCAGGAGGGCGAGACCTACGACTGGGGCACCATCACCGGTCCGATCTCCGTCTGGTCGCTCATCATCGCCGGCATCGTGGTGCTCGCCGCGTTCGTCGTCTGGCAGGGCGTGCAGAAGGGGGAGCCGCTCCTCCCGCTCGGCCTGTTCACGGACCGCAACTTCACCCTCGCGAACATCGCGATCACCGCTGTCGGCGTTGCCATCGCGTCCTTCGCGCTGCCGATCATGCTGTGGGCACAGGACGTGCTCCGGTTCTCGCCGACGCAGGCCGCGCTCCTCCTGGTCCCGCAGGCCGTCCTCTCGGCCGCGCTCGCGCCCTACGTCGGCAAGCGGCTGAACATCTGGAGCCCGCGCTGGGTCGCCTCGTTCGGCCTCGCCTGCTTCTCCGGCGGGCTGTTCTGGTTCGGCGCCCTCATCGCCGCGAACGCCGACTGGGGCTGGGTGCTCCTGCCGAGCGCGCTCCTCGGGCTCGCGAACGCCTGCATGTGGGGACCGCTCTCCGTGTCCGCGACGCGCAACCTGCCGCCGCGGCTCGCCGGCGCCGGCTCGGGCGTCTACAACACCACCCGTCAGATCGGTGCGGTGCTCGGTTCCGCCGGCATCGCCGCCCTCATGGAGGCCCGCATCCGCGCGGAGTTCCCCAGCCGGTCCGGTGGGTCCGGCATCAGCGCCGAGCAGACGGGGTCCCTGCCGGGCTTCCTGCTCGACCCGTTCTCGCGGGCGATGGGCCAGTCGTTGGTCCTGCCGGCCGTCGTGCTCATCGCGGCGATCGTCGCGGCCCTGTTCCTGACGAAGCCGAAGCAGACGGCCGCGTGGAAGCAGACCGGCGCGGTCGCCACGCAGCCCGACGGTGGACCGGCCGAGAGCGGACCGGTCACGGGTGGTCGTCCCGCAGCGGGGGAGCAGGACCACGTCGCCGCACACGCCTCGGCACCGGCACCCGCCACCGCCGAGGAGGAGCTCGCCACCACCGAGCACCACGGCAAGCACGCAGGCGCCTAGCCGCACGACGCCCGCGCTCGTCGCGCCGCCGGAGCCCCGGTCCCTCGCACGAGGGGCCGGGGCTCCGGCGTGCCGGCGGCGCGGCCACGGCGCCGCGGGACCACGGCGGCGGCCGTGGGCGCGCAGCCGCGGGAGCCGCGGGGCGTGGAGCCGCGGGAGCCCGGCAGCGCGGGACCCACTGCCCCCGTCAGGATCGACGCCGCAGGTGCTCCCGCGTCAGCGCCGCCATCTGCTCGTCCGTCAGGTCGTCCACGGCCCTGGCCTCGCGGCGGTCCGAGCGTTGCCACCGGACGAACAGGGCGATGAGCACGGGGACGTCCGCGACCTCGGCGATGAACCACAGCAGGTCGCCCGCCAGGTGCTGGTCCTGCAGGGGCGACGGTGTCCACGGCACGTGCAGGGTGGTCCGGCCGGCACCGTCCAGCACGTGGCCGCTCACCCGCATCACGACCGCGGGCACGGCATCGAGCACGAGTTCGACGAACGCGAGCAGGAACTCGGCGGTCGCGAAGGCGGAGGAGTGGAGCACCCCGACCTCGGACAGCGGTGCCAACAGGAGGAAGCCCAGCACCGGGACGAGGACGGTCACCGCTTCGGTGCTGAGGAACGACTGCCGCAGCACGCCCGCCAGCGGGGTGAGCAGGACGCCGAACACGGCCAGGGCCACCAGGGGCGCGACGATCGCGTTGCCGAGCAGCCGTGCCGGACGGGACCGCAGGACGGCGTCGGCGGCCCCGGACAGGCGGGTCGGGCCTCCCGTCCGGAGCAGCGCGAGCGGGCCGGCCGCCGCGGCGAACGCGGGCACCGCGAAGAACAGCGTCGCGAGCCGCAGGACGAACGCCCACCGGAGCTGGCGGTCGTCCTGTCCCACGATGCCGGACTGCAGCGTCGCGAACAGGCCGAGCGCGGCGACGAACGCCACGGTCCGCCACCACGGCCAGCGCGCGCCGCGGCGGCGGGCGGCGAGGACCCAGCGGCCGTAGACGGCTGCCCCGACGACGACCAGCGCCGTCGCCAGGGGGTCGACGTGCCAGGTGCTCCAGAACTCGGAGGGTGACGGCGTGGGGTGCCTCCCGGGGTCGCGCTGCGGGAGTCATCCTCCTTCGGCCGGGAGGCCCGACACGGCCCCGGCGTATGAGGATCCCTACATGCGTCCCGCGCTCGGCACCGGCGTCGCCGCCTCCTCCGCCGGCACCGTGCGCGCGAGGAGCCACACGCCCAGCGGGATCGCGACCCCTCCGACGAGCGCCAGCGGGAAGGAGAGGTGGAGCTGCATGACCGCGAACGCGGGACCGATCGTGCACACGGCGCCGGCCGCCAGCATGGGCCACGCCGGGCGGTCCGACCCGGGCGTCAGGCGGGGGAGGGGCCGGTCGGCGCGACGGACCAGGCGGGCGACACCGAGGGTGGCGGCGAGGAGCACGACGACCGCGACCGGGCGGGTGGCCCACCACACGCCCGACCCCGGGGAGGGGAACGGCAGCCCCACGAGCAGGCCGACCCCGTTGAGCAGGATGAACAGCGGCAGGTGCCAGAGGTAGATCGTCATGCCGTCGCGGCCGAGCAGGAACACGACGGCCTGTGCGGGGCGGGCCGCCATCAGTCGCGTCAGGGGTGCGTGCACGAGCTGGACGAGGCACGCCTGCCCGACGGCGAGGAACGCCAGCGGGAGCATCGGCGGGTTGAGGTCCTGCAGCATGTCCGGTGCCCAGAGGCCGACGGACGTCAGGGGTACGAGCAGGGCGTACGCCAGGCCGGCGATGCCGAGCAGCAGGAGCCGGGACCGTCGGGCGAACCAGCCGTCGACCCACAGGAACCCGAGCTGCTGGGCGAAGAGCCACACCGGGCCGAGGTTGAGCAAGCCGACCTCGACGATGCCGGACGCCAGGCGGACCGAGTCGATCGCGGCCGCGAGCAGGAGCAGCGCGAGCAGGGTCCGCCACGGCGCACGCGCGTGCAGCCGGGCCATGCCCGGGACGCAGCACTGTGTGATGCCGTACGCCGCCAGGAACCACAGTGGGGACCCGATGCCGAAGGCGAGTTCGCCGAGCAGGTCGGCGGGCGTCCCGACCGCGGTGGCGATGCCGAGGCCGACGGCGAGCACCACGAAGAGCGGGACCGCGGGGCGGAACAGCCGGACGAGCCGGGTCGCGATGAAGTCCCGGGCTGGGTCGCCGCCGTGACCGGCCCGGGCGACGGTGCTGCGCCATCCGACGGCGCTCGCGAACCCACCGACCACGAAGAACAGCGGCATCACCTGGCCGACCCAGGTCGCCCCGACGTACCAGGGCAGTTCCTGCAGTGGGCTCGTGACCCGGATGCCGGACGCGTCCGACCCGACCCCGACCATCGTGACGTGCACGACGACGACGAGGACGACGCAGGCCGTCCGGATGAGGTCGACGACCAGGTCCCGCTGCGCGATGGTCCCCCGGGCGTCCTGAGCGGTGTTCGCCGGCGTCGCGCCGGCCTGCTGCATGGACATGGCTGGACGCTACCGGCCGGTCCACCCCCGTCGAGCGATGCTCAGCTGATCGCGACCGGATCGTGACACATCGTATTCCGCAACGCCCATGTGGCGTTGGCGTCGGAAGGGTATCCGCCGTGTACTGTGAGCGTTGTCTTGAACGCTGCAAGAGAAAGGCTCCGCATGGTCGACGACACCGAACTCCTCCGCGGAGCCGGACTCCGGGTCACCGCTCCTCGGCTCGCGGCACTCCGGGCGATCGAGGCGTCCCCGCACACCACGGCGGACGACCTGGTCAGCGCGCTCGCCGGTGAACTACCGACGACGAGCCACCAGGCTGTCTACGGCGTCCTCAACGCGCTGACCGGCGCCGGGCTCGTCCGTCGGATCGAGCCGGCCGGCAGCCCCGCCCGGTACGAACGCCGGACCGGCGACAACCACCACCACATCGTCTGCACCATGTGCGGCGCGATCGGCGACGTCGACTGCGCCGTCGGTCACGCCCCGTGCTTGACCCCGTCGGAGACCCACGGCTTCGCGGTCACCACCGCCGAGGTCACCTACTGGGGTATCTGTGAGCAGTGCGCTGCGGCGGAGCAGGTGGACGAGGCCGATGAGCCGACGGGTGCCGTGCTTCCTGCAGCCGCGCCTCCCGCGACCACGCCTTCCGCGGCTGCGCCTCCCGTCGCCGCACCCGGCGTGGGCTGACCGCCCACGTCGCACGGGCCTCCCGGCAGGCCCCCCTCAGGCGCGCCCGCTGTCCGGCGCCGCCCACCGAGACCAACCCGAGCCACCCCGACCGATCCAACCGTTCCACCCGTTCCAACCGTTCCACCTAGGAGGAACCGTGTCCGACCAGAACACGCCCACCACCACGACCAACAGCGGGGCCCCGGTCTCCAGCGACCAGCACTCGATGGGTGTCGGGGCCGACGGCCCACTCGCCCTGCACGACCACTACCTGGTCGAGAAGCTCGCGCAGTTCAACCGCGAGCGCGTCCCGGAGCGCGTCGTCCACGCCAAGGGCGGTGGTGCGTTCGGTACCTTCACCGTCACGCAGGACGTGTCGCAGTACACCCGCGCCGCGTTCCTGCAGCCGGGCAAGCAGACCGAGATGCTCGCCCGCTTCTCGAGCGTCGCCGGTGAGCAGGGCTCGCCCGACACCTGGCGCGACCCCCGCGGCTTCGCGCTGAAGTTCTACACCGAAGAGGGCAACTACGACCTCGTCGGCAACAACACCCCCGTCTTCTTCATCCGCGACGGCATCAAGTTCCCCGACTTCATCCGCTCGCAGAAGCGCCTGCCGGGCTCGCACCTGCGCAACCACGACATGCAGTGGGACTTCTGGACCCTCTCCCCGGAGTCGGCGCACCAGGTCACGTGGCTCATGGGCGACCGCGGTCTGCCGTCGTCGTGGCGCCACATGGACGGCTTCGGGTCGCACACCTACCAGTGGATCAACGCCGCGGGCGAGCGCTTCTGGGTGAAGTACCACTTCCTCACCGAGCAGGGCCACGCGACCCTGACGCAGGAGGACGCCGACCGCATCGCCGGCGAGGACGCGGACTTCCACATCCGCGACCTGTACGAGGCCATCGAGCGTGGTGACACCCCGCGCTGGACCCTCAAGGTGCAGGTCATGCCGTACGAGGACGCCGCGAGCTACCGCTTCAACCCGTTCGACCTGACGAAGGTGTGGCCGCACGCCGACTACCCGCTCATCGAGGTCGGCACGATGGAGCTGAACCGCAACCCGGAGAACTACTTCGCGCAGATCGAGCAGGCGACCTTCGCCCCGTCGAACTTCGTGCCCGGCATCGCGGCGAGCCCGGACAAGATGCTCCTCGCACGCATCTTCAGCTACGCGGACGCCCACCGCTACCGCGTCGGCACGAACCACGCGCAGCTGCCGGTGAACGCCCCGAAGAACGAGGTGCACTCGTACTCCAAGGACGGCGCCATGCGCTTCGACTTCCAGAAGGCCGAGGTGCCGGTGTACGCCCCGAACACGCTCGGTGGGGCGCACGCCGACCCGAACGCGACGGACGACGTCCCCGGGTGGGAGTCCGACGGCGCCCTCCAGCGCTCCGCCGCGACGCTGCACCCCGAGGACGACGACTGGGGTCAGGCCGGCACGCTCTACCGCGAGGTGCTCGACGACGCCGCCCGCGAGCGTCTGGTCGGCAACATCGCCGGACACGTCTCCAAGGTGACGCGTGACGACCTGCGCGAGCGCGTCTTCGCCTACTGGACGAACGTCGACCCCGACCTCGGTGCCCGTGTGCGCGCCGCCGTCGTGCCGACCGCTCCGGGCTCGAACGAGGACGCGGAGGCGGTCGCCGTCGAGGCGTAGTCGACGCGGGAACCGCCGGGAGGCGCGGTGCGAGTCCGACTCGCACCGCGCCTCCCGTGCGTCCGGCTGCGTCCGGTGCCCCGGCGTCAGACCTGCTGGCCGTTGAGGAGGATCGGTCCCTCCGGCCAGTCCTCGAGCCGGGCCGTGACGGGACGGACCATCCACCCGCCCTGCTCGGTCTCCGAGACGCCGGCGCCGTCCGCCGTGAATGCACTGAAGGTACCGACCGCTTCGGGGAACTCGTGCCAGCCCATGTGTGCGTAGAACGGGATCCGGTCCTCACCCGCGCCGAGGAACCCGTACGGCACGCGGAGGCCGTCGAGGACGTCGTGCACGCGGTCCATCAGCTCGCGACCGACGCCCGTGCCCTGCAGCCGCGGTGCGACCCCGACCAGGCCGGTGTCGCCGACCAGGACGTCCTCGCCGCCGACCGTCACGAACATCCGCCGGATGCCGACGTGGGCGAGGACGACGCCGTCCTCGGTGCGACCGACCACCCGGCGTTCGGGCTGCATCCCCGCCCAGCTCCGGCCGCCGACGTACCAGTGCGACCAGCTCGGGAAGGCCTGCGCCAGCATCGCCGCGATCGCTTCGTGGTCGGTGAGCGTCAGCGCGCTCTCCTCGACCACCTCCCACCGGATCTCGTCAGTCATCACACCATCCTGCCGGGTGCGCCTGGCCGCCAGCGCGGGTCGGGCTTGCCGCCGGTGGGTCAGGGCTCACCCGCGACCGGCGGTCGTCACCTCGATGCGGTTCGCCCAGGGGTCCTCGAACGCGACCGTCCGACCGTCGTCCGCGGTCTGCACGCCGGCGTCGCGCATCCGAGCGGTGAGCGCGCCCAGGTCGTCGTCGGCCGGCACCTCGATGCGCACGAGGCCCAGCCCGAGGGCGAGCTGTCGGCGTCCGGCCCCGCGCGAGTTCCACGTGTTCATCGCCATGTGGTGGTGGTACCCGCCGGCGCTGACGAACAACGCCTGCCCGCCCATCGCCGCGGTGGTCTCGAAGCCGAGCGTGTCGACGTAGAACGCCTCCGCGGTGGCGACGTCCCCGACCGACAGGTGCACGTGGCCGACGCGGCCCGGTCGTGATCCGGCGTGCTCGAGCGCCTCGGCCGTCAGGTGCTCCTGCAGGAAGGCGTTCGGATCGAGGTACACGGTGTCCATGTCGACCGAGCCGTGCGTCCACGACCACTGCGTCCGGTCGCGGTCCCAGTAGAGCTCGACGCCGTTGCCCTCGGGATCCGTGCAGTAGAAGGCGTTGCTGACGAGGTGGTCGGCGCTGCCGGTGAAGGACTGCGGGTAGCCGGTGGCGACGGAGTACAGGGCGGCGGCCAGGTCGGCCCGGGTGTCGAAGAGCACTGCGGTGTGGAACAGGCCGGCCTGCCCCGGGCCGGCGTTCCGGAGCGCCGGCTCGTGCTCGAGGACCAGGACCGGCACGGTGAGTCCTCCCGGGGCGTCCGCGGCAGCCGGACGGCCGAGCACCACGCGGCCGCCCTCTTGCGCGAGCACCGTCAGACGGACGCCGTCCCGGTAGTACGCCGTCATCGCGTCGAGGTCGGCGACCCGGAGCGTGACGGCGCCCATCCCGGTGTCCGCGGCGAGGAGGTCCTGCGAGTGCATGTCCTCAGTGTGCGCCGATCATGGTGACACGTCAACGAAACGCGTCACTTCGCGCTGAAGCCTCCGTCGGTCTTCAGCAGCTGCCCGTTCACCCACCCGCCGTCCGGCCCGCACAGGAAGCCGACGAGCGCGGCCGTGTCCCGAGGCGTCGACGCGCGTCCGAGCGGGGTCTGGTCCACGGCGGCCTGCCGGATCTCGTCGGTCATCCACCCGGTGTCGTTCGGCCCCGGGTTGATCGTGTTCGCGCTGACCCGCGCGTCCCCGAGTTCGATCGCGGCACCGACGACGAGTCGGTCGAGCGCGCCCTTGCTCGTCCCGTACGGCAGGTTGAAGCCGACGTGGTCGCTCGTCAGGGCGATCACGCGTCGCTGGTCGAGGGGTGCGTCGGCCCCCTCGCGGAGCCGGCGCGCGTACGCCTGCACGATGAGGAACGGAGCCCGCACGTTCACGGCCAGGTGCTTGTCGAACGACTCGACAGTGGTCGTCGCGAAGTCCGAGTCCACCGACTCGCAGTGCGACATGACGACCGCGGTCACCGGAGCGCCCGCCTCCGCCTCGGCCCGGCCGACGAGCGCGGCCGCCTGCTCGGCGTCGGCGAGGTCGACCGGGAGGCGCGTCACGGCAGCCCCCGCGGCCTCGCACTCCGACACGACCGCGTCCACCCCCTCCGGGTCCGCGGCTCCGTGCACCCGCTCGTCGTACGGACCCCACCAGCTCAGGGCGAGGTCCCAGCCGTCCGCCGCCAGACGGGTCGCGATGGCGGCACCGATGCCGGCTCGGCGGCCCACCCCGGTCACCAGGGCGAGTGGTCTGCGGTTCGTCATCCGGGCCTCCGTCCCGACCGTGCGTCGGTGCGCGGTCCGGTCCACCCTGGCATCGAACCCGGTCGCTCGTCGGTCCGACCCGACGGGGACGGGCCAAGATGGACCGATGCCCTCCGAACGCCGCGGTCGCCCACGCCCCCAGGACCTGCCGGTCGAGCACGTCCGCGACCGGATGTCGTCGTACATCTACGGCAACATCACCGTGCTCGCCGTCGCGATCGCGGTCTCGCCCGAGCAGATCCACCACGGAGCCGCCGTGCTCACCGTGCTCGCGACGGCGGTGCTGACGTACCTCGCGCACGTGCTCGCGCACCTCGTGGCACACGCGATCGGGGACACCGCCGACGACACGGCGCGGCGGGAGTCCGTCGCGGTGATCACCCGGAACGCCAACCCGATCGCGACCTCGGGACTCATCCCCGCCGTCCTCTACGCGGCTGCGTGGATCGGTTGGGTACCGGCCGAGTGGGCGCAGACCGCCGCGGTCGTCATCCTGGTCGTCCGCATCGGCCTGGTCGGGGTGTTCCTCCAGCGGTTCCGCGGCAAGCAGCCGTCGTTCCTCGGGCTCTGGGGCGGCCTCGTGCTCGCCGCCGTCGCGCTCGTCATCTCCGTCGTGAAGGTCGTGGTCACCCATTGAGCGAGACAGATCCGTCGGCCGCGACCGAGCAGACCCGTGGCCGGTCCACGGCCCGGTTCCTGCGCGACCTCGTGGTGATCGTGGTGGCGGCGCTGGTCGTGTCCTTCCTGGTGAAGGCGTTCCTGGTGCGGTCGTTCTACATCCCCTCGGAGTCGATGGAGGACACCCTGCTCGTCGGGGACCGGGTCCTCGTGAACGAGCTCGTGCCCGACGTCATGTCGCTCGAGCGCGGTGACGTCGTCGTGTTCCGCGACCCGAACGCGTGGCTCGCCCCGGGGCAGGGCGAGGACCTCATCAAGCGCGTGATCGGGCTGCCGGGCGACCGGGTCGAGTGCTGCGACGCCCAGGGCCGACTGTCGGTCAACGGGCACGCGGTGGACGAGCCGTACGTGCGCCTGCCGGCGGACGTGAACCGGGTCTCCAGCGAGGACTTCTCGATCACGGTGCCGGACGGCCGTGTCTGGGTCATGGGTGACAACCGGTACAACTCCGCCGACTCGCGCGTGCACGGCAACGTGCCGGTCGAGGACGTCGTCGGTCGGGCGTTCGTGATCACCTGGCCGGTCGACCGCTGGTCGGTGCTGTCGCGGTACGGCGACGAGTGGGACGCGGTCCCCGACGCCGACTGAGCGCGAGCGGTGCGCGAGCGGTGCGCGGTGCGCGGTGCGCGGTGCCGGGGGGGTCGTGCGCGTGGCCCGTCGACTGGGGTCATGCGTTCCGTGAACTCCGAGAGGGCTTGTCCGGTATCCGCGTTAGCGTGGTCGCATGAGCACCGAGCACGTCGAGCAGACGATCCCCGCTTCCGCTCCCGTCGCGGCTCGTCGTGCTGCGCTGCTCGCCGCACTCGACGTCGTGCAGGGCGGCCCGGAGGAACGGTTCGAGCGCATCACCCGGATCGCCCGAGAGGCGTTCGGCGTCTCCGGCTCCTTCCTCAACCTCGCCGGCGACGACGTGCTCTTCCACAAGTCGCAGCAGTCCGACCAGGTGTTCCCCGGGTCGACGCCCATCCTGGACACGTTCTGCGGCCGGACGCTCGACCAGGACGGCCCCGTCGTCGTGCCGGACGCGCGGGACGACCTGCGCTTCTCCGACCTGCCGATGGTGAACAACGACCCGAACGTCCGCTTCTACGCCGGGGTGCCGCTGCACGTCGGTGCCGACGCGACCAAGGTCGGGACGCTCTGCCTGATCGACCCGAACCCGCGTGCCCTCGCCCCCGAGGACGTCGCCCTGCTCGAGGAACTCGGCGTCTGGGCGGAGCGCGAACTCGCCACCGGTCTCGACGACGACCGCCTCCGCACGGTGCTCTCCGGGCTGCAGCCGCACACCGTCGACCTGCCCGGCTGGACCATCGGCGGGACGTCGATCCCGCACGGCATCGTGTCGGGCGACTTCCACGACTGGCGCATCGACGACGGGACGGTGGACCTCACCATCGCGGACGTGATGGGGAAGGGCATGGCCGCCGGACTGCTCGCGGCCGGCATGCGCGGCGCCCTGCTCGCCCGCCGGCACGAGGACCCGTCCACCGCGGTCGCCGGGCTCGAGGAGCAGGTCGCCCCGGACCTCAGCGCCGCCGAGGCCTTCGCGACCCTGTTCCACGGGCGGCTCGACACGGCGACCGGTCGGCTGGCGTTCGTCGACGCCGGGCACGGACTCGTCCTGCACCTGCACGCCGACGGCACCGAGACCGTGCTGCGGTCGCTCGACCTGCCGGTCGGCCTGCACCCGATCGGGATGGACCGCGCGGCGGGGGAACTCGTCCTGGAACCGGGTGACACCCTGCTGCTCGTCAGCGACGGTGCCCTCGAGCTGTGGGACTCGACCCTGGCGTCGCTCTCCCGGCTCGGTGCGCTCCACCGGAAGTCGCCGGACCTGTCGACGTTCCTGGCCGGTGTCCGGGGCCGGGCGCTCGAACACGACCCGGGTGACGACCTGACCGTCGTGGTCGTGTCCCGCGACGCCTGACCCGGCCTGACCGGAGGGCAGCGCGACCGACTGGCAGCGCGACCGGCTGCCTGCCCGACCGGGTGCCTGCCCGATCGGCCGCCTGCCCGGTCGGTCTCCCGCCGGCCGGGATGCGGTCAGGCGCCGAGGCGCTCGATCAGCTCGCGGTAGCGCGCGGCCGTCCGCTCGACGACCTCGTCCGGCAGCACGGGCGGGGTCCCCGTGCGGTCCCAGTTCGCGCTGAGCCAGTCGCGGACGATCTGCTTGTCGAACGAGTCCGTCCGGTTGCCCGACTCGTACGCCGCTGCGTCCCAGTAGCGACTCGAGTCGCTCGTCAGGACCTCGTCCGCGATCCGGATCAGTCCGTCGGCGTCGCGGCCGAACTCGAACTTCGTGTCCGCGATGACCACACCGCGCTGCAGGGCGATCGCCGCCGCCTCGGAGTACACGGCGAGGGACAGGTCACGCAGCGCCGCGGCGTCCGCGGGGCCGACGAGTTCTTCGGTGCGCTCGAACGAGATGTTCTCGTCGTGCTCGCCCTGCGGGGCCTTGTACGCGGGCGTGTAGATGGGCTCCGCCAGGCGGTCACCGTTCGCCAGCCCGGCGGGCAGCTGTACACCGCAGACACTGCCGGTCTCCTGGTACTCGGCCCAGCCGCTGCCGACCAGGTACCCCCGCACGACGCACTCCACGGGGAACATCCGCAGCGGCATGACGTGCATCGAGCGTGCCTCGACGGATGCCGGGACGGGCGTCGTCGTCCCGCTCGGGGTGAGCAGGTGGTTCGGGACGTCACGCAGCTGGTCGAACCAGAAGCGCGACAACCGGGTGAGGAGCTCGCCCTTGCCCGGGATCGGCGGCTCGAGCGCGAAGTCGTAGGCGCTCACCCGGTCGGACGCGACGAGGAGCAGTTCGGTGGCACCGGCGACGTCGGCCGTCGACGCG
The DNA here is from genome assembly GCF_003224415.1 of Curtobacterium sp. MCBD17_023. NCBI lineage: Bacteria > Bacillati > Actinomycetota > Actinomycetes > Micrococcales > Microbacteriaceae > Curtobacterium > Curtobacterium sp. MCBD17_023. The sequence continues at coordinate 37,891 of NZ_QKLJ01000007.1, read as the reverse complement.
GGCACGTACAGTTCGCGGACCTTGCCGGAGGAGACGTGTCGCCAGCCCTGGACGTCCGGGGCGGCGCTCATCGGACGACCTTCGCGGCGATGTCGGTGCGGAACTGCGCGCCGGGGAGCGTGATGTCGTGCAGGCCGGCGTAGGCGCGGTCGCGCGCTTCGGCGAAGTCGGCCCCGGTGGCGACGACGCTGAGCACCCGGCCGCCGGTCGCGACGAGGTCGCCGTCGAGGGCGCCCGTCGCCGCGTGCAGCACGGCGACGCCGTCGCGGGCGTTCGCGGCGTCGACACCCGTGATCGTCCGGCCGGTGACCGGGCTCTCCGGGTAGCCCTCGCTGGCCAGGACGACCGTGACGGCCGCCTGGTCGCGGAACTCCGGTCGTGGCGTGGAGCCGAGCTGCCCCGACGCGGCGGCGAGCAGCAGGCCGCTCAGCGGGGTCGCGAGGCGGGGGAGCACCACCTGGGTCTCGGGGTCGCCGAAGCGGGCGTTGAACTCGATCACCCGCACGCCCTGCTCGGTGACGATCAGCCCGCAGTAGAGCAGTCCGACGAAGGGCGTGCCCTCGTGCTCGAGCTGGCGGACGGTGGGCAGGGCGACCAGTTCGGTGACCTCGTCCACGAAGGCCTGCTCGGATCCCCAGCGGTCGTCGAGCCACGGCAGCGGCGAGTACGCGCCCATGCCGCCGGTGTTCGGTCCGAGGTCGCCGTCGGACAGTCGCTTGTAGTCCTGCGCGGGCGACAGCGGTCGGACGTCGTGCCCGTCGCTGAGGAAGAACAGCGAGACCTCTTCCCCGTCGAGGAACTCCTCGACCACGACGTGTCCGTGCTGCAGCCAGTAGGTCGCGTGGTCGATCGCCGCCTGGCGGTCCTCGGTCACCAGGACGCCCTTGCCCGCCGCGAGCCCGTCCGCCTTGACCACGTACGGAGCACCGAGCTCGTCGAGCGCCGCCACTGCCTCGTCCACCGTGCCGGCGGACACGGGACGTCCGGTCGGGACGCCGGCCTCGGCCATGACGCGCTTGGCGAAGGCCTTCGACCCCTCGAGCTGCGCGGCGGCCTTGCCGGGACCGAACACCGGGATGCCCCGGGTGCGGAGCGGGTCGGCGACGCCGGCGATGAGGGGCGCTTCCGGTCCGACGACGACGAGTTCGACGTCGTTCTCGAGCGCGTACTCCGCCACGAGTGCGCCGTTCGTGGGGTCGAGCGACACCGTCTCCACGTCGGCGGCGATGCCGGCGTTCCCCGGCGCTGCCGTGATGACGTGCCCGGCCTGTTCTGCCAGGAGGGCCGTGATGATCGCGTGCTCGCGGGCACCGGAACCGAGGACGAGGATTCGCACCCGATCACCCTACCGAGCCCGATGAGCCGCCCGTAGTGCACCGGCTAGCCTGTGGGGATGCCGCCGAAGACCATCGACGACGCCGTCGGCCGGGCCGCGCTCGACGCCGTCACCGCCGGCGCGACCGACCGCTCCTCGATCGCGACGGCCGTCCGCTGGACCCTGCAGCGCCTGGCCGAGGACGTGCCCGGCAACAGCGTCGAGGTGCGGGTCCCGCCGTTCGCCGCGGTGCAGGCCGTGCCCGGACCGCGGCACACGCGCGGCACGCCGCCGAACGTGGTCGAGACGGACGCGACGACGTGGCTCGCGCTCGCGACGGGTCGGCAGCACTGGGACGACCCGGAGACCACCCGCCGCGTCAGCGCGTCCGGTTCACGGGCCGACATCGCCGCGTTCCTGCCGGTCCGCCTGCCCTGACCCGGCGGCGTGGTGACACGCCGTCGGTCTCGGTACCCGGGGGAATTAGGTAGGTCCTACCGATGTGGACCGTGCACCCGCTTCTCTAGCCTTTGTGAAGCCGCCGGGATTCGGACCCGACCCGAACGGGTCCGAACCCGGCGACGCATTCCACGCTACGCGAAACCGGGCGCCGTGTGTCAACGGCAGCGGCGAGTCGTGCTGCATCCCGCAACTTCTTCTGCGGTCTGCCCAGACCGTTCCGTCCTGCTCAGACCGTTCCGTGCGCCGGCCGTTCCGTGCGCGGGCCGTTCCGTGCCCGGCCCGGTCCATCCCCGGCTCGTTCTGTGTTCAGACGAGTTCGACGAGCTCCGACCGTGCGCGGATGTCCCACTTCGCGAACACGCGCGACATGTGTGCGTCCACCGTCCGGACCGACAACCCGAGTCGGTCCGCGATCCGCCGGTTCGAGTACCCCTGGGCGGCGAGCTCGGCCACCTCGTACTCGCGCTTCGTGAGCGGCTGCTTCGTCCGGCCCGCGGTGACGGCCATGCCGCACGCGGCCAGGTCGGCCTGGGCGCTGGCGATCCACGCGCGGTCACCCGACCGCAGGGCGTCGGCGTACCCGGTGATCGCCGCGGCCAGGGGCCCGTCGACGCGGGTGGCCGCTTCCTGCATCCGCGCGAGGGACGCGGCGGTGTCCCGACCGGCCATCGCGTCCATCGCGTAGTGCAGGGTCTGCGCGTAGAGCACGTGGGTCCACGCACCCGCCGCCGTCCCGCGCGCGATGATCTCGTCGGCCCGCCGGAGCCCGGACGGGTTCCCGAGCAGCGCCTCGGTCCACGCGATCGTCGTCTCGATCTGGTCGCCGAGGATCCGCATGGCACGGAGCGGTGTGGTCCGCGCCCGCTCCACGGACTCGGCTGCTGCGTCCGGCATGTCGGCGTACGCCTGGGACATGGCCAGACGGGACCACGCGTAGGCCGAGAAGCCGCCGGGGTCGATGACCTCGTACCGTTCACACGCGGCCGTGAAGGCCGTCACGGCGTCGGACCACCGTCGCTCCCCGAGCGCCCGGTTCCCGATGCCGAAGAGCTCGAGGGTGAAGTCGTACTTGAGGAACGGGTCGGCCCGGATGAGCGGGACCTGCGTCACCATCTCGGCGATGTCCCCGCGCCACACCTGGACCTGGTGCAGCACCGACACGACCTCCCCGACGGTCCACGGCGAGTCCTCGAGGTGGACCGTGGCGGTCGCCAGGCAGGCGTGGGCCAGTCGCCTCGCGTCGTCGAGCCGCCCGCCGGTGCCGAGGGCCATCACGGCGCACGCGGCGATGGGCAGGAAGGACCGCGGGATCGCCGGGGCGTGCAGGACCCCGGAGCGCTCGATCTCCTGTCGGATCTCGGCGAATTCGCCGCCCCACCCGAGGTGCGAGAGCCGCAGGACGCGCAGCTGCTCGCGCGCGGCCGGGCCGACGTGTTCGACGGCGATCTCGGTCAGCGTCACGGCGGACGCGGCGTCGTCGTCGTGGAACTGCCGGAGGTTGGCGAGTGTCTCGCACGCCTCGACGACCGCGACGTCGTCGACGTCGACGCCGGACGTGGCGAGGCACCAGGCGGCTTCCGCGTCGACCCGGCCGGCCTCGCGTCCGCTGCTGTACCCGTGGGCGAGCGAGCGCAGGCAGTGGGTGCGGACCCGCTCCGTCGGCGTGAGGACCGCCCCGAGCATGGCGGACGTGAGGGCGATCGTGCTCTCGTGCTCCTGGAGGCCGTTCGCGATCCGCGCTGCGTCGAGCAACTGGTCGACGGGCGGCAGGACACCGCACTCGAGCGCCCACAGGATCGCGCGGAGACGTGCCGCCGGCGGTGCGCCCTCCTGCCGGTCGGTGCGGAAGGCGTTGGCTCGCGCGAACAGGGCGGTCCGTCGGGCGACGGGCACCAGGGCCCGGACGACGTCGCCGACGAGGGGGTGGGACGACCGTGCGACCGGGCTGCCGGTGCCCGTGGAGTCCATCCGCACGAACCCGAGGCCGACCGCCCGGTCCAGGTCGCTCCCGTCCACCAGGGCGAGCAGGCGGGACACCGGGATCGGCTCGGCGAGCGCGACGATCTCCACGACGTCGCGCAGGTCGCCGGGGAGCGCGGCGAGTTCGGTCCGGTACATGTCGGCCAGGCTGTGGGACGCGGTGACCCGCCCGCGCCAGTACCAGCTCAGCGCGGTGTGCTCGAGCGCGCCGGAGGCGAGACCGGCACGGACCACCTCGCGCAGGTACAGCGGGTTGCCCTCGGTCGCCCGGTGCACCTGTTCCACCGAGGCGGGTTCCAGCGGGGCACCGAGCGCGCGTTCCAGGAGCGCGGACGTCTCGTCCACGTCGAGCGGCACGAGGTCGATCCGCTCGAGGAGGTCGTCCTGCCAGAGCGCCCGCAGCGGTTCGGCCAGCGCCGTGAAGTCGCGGCAGGTGAGGACGAGCCGCGCGCCGTGGTCGCGCACGAGCCACGCGACGTAGCGGGCGGACAGCGCGTCGAGCAGGTCCGCGTCGTCGACCCGCAGCACGAGCTCCCGACCCTCCGTCCGGGCCGCGCGGCGCAGGAGTTCCTCGGCCGGGACCGGTTCCGTCAGGTCGTCGCCGAGCACGTCGCCGAACCGGTCCGAGACCGCACCGAACGGCATCGAGGAACCGGCGGCGACCGCGGTGATCGGCACGACCAGGGGTGCCGGGTCCGGCGCTCGTCGGACCACGCGGTCGGTCACGCGGGCGGCGACGGTGGTCTTCCCGAGTCCGGGCGCACCGACGAGCGCGACGCTCCACCGGTGATCGGCGACGACCGCGACGGCCCGGTCTTCCTCTCGGCGGCGGAGCACCGGCCATGACAACCGGGCGGGAGCCCGCATCGGACGGCGGTCACCCGGGTCGGCTTCGTCGACCATCGCGCACCTCCCGTCTCGAAACCCCGCGGTACCGGACCATCATCTCGCGTCCAGTGGATGAACTGCCGCGCGAGCCTCCTCCCAAGGTGGGGGACAATGGGACGGTGAGCGACACCGATCGACCCGACCAGCGTCCGGTCCCGGCACCCGACGTGGTCACCTCCCCGGACCAGGTCACCATCCGACGCGCCCCACGCTTCAGCGTCTTCATCCTCGGCGGCGCCGTGCTCGGCTTCCTCGTGACGGTCGTCGTCGTCGCGCTCACCATGGGCCTCGACCGCGGCGACCAGCAGGAGACGACGGGCTTCGCCGGGCTCGTCGGGTACTTCGGCCTCTACGGCGTCTCGATCGGCATGCTCGTCGGTGCGCTCGTCGCGGTCGTCCTCGACCGGGTGTCGTCCCGCCGAGCGGCGAGCCTGACCGCCGAGCGGGTCACGGTCGACCCGGTCCCGGAGACGGTCGACGGCGAGCTCGAGGACCACGACGGCCCCGCCACCGGCCCGGCGTCCCCGACCGATGCGACGGCCGAGCCCACTGCAGACGAGCAGGGGCAGCCCGAGCGCTGAGGCTGCGGTCGCGGACGCGACCCCTCCAGTCCGTGGTCCCGATGCTCCGGACCGACGTCAGCTGAGCTGGTTCGCCTCGACCCAGGCGAGGTACTCCGGCGACACCGTGCCGGTGACGTACTCACCGGTGAAGCAGCTCATCTCGAGGTCCGGGACGTCGGACCCCTCGATGATCGCGTCGCGCATGTCGCCGATCTCCTGGTAGATCAGGTGGTCGCTGCCGAGCACCGTGTTGATCTCGGGGATCTTGCGGTCGTGCGCGATCAGTTCGGCACGGGTCGGCATGTTGATGCCGTAGACGTGCGGGTAGCGGACCGGCGGCGCGGCGCTGGTGAACGTGACCTCGTTCGCGCCGGCGGCACGGGCCATCTCGACGATCTCGCGGCTCGTCGTGCCCCGCACGATCGAGTCGTCGACGATGAGGATGTTCTTGCCCTTGAACTCGGACGACATCGCGTTGAGCTTCTGTCGGACGCTGCGCTTGCGCTCCGCCTGGCCCGGCATGATGAAGGTCCGGCCGACGTAGCGGTTCTTGTAGAAGCCCTCGCGGTACTCGATGCCGAGCTTCTGGGCGACCTGCATCGCTGCCGGTCGGGACGAGTCCGGGATCGGCATGACGACGTCGATGTCACCGGTCGGCGCGTACTGCTCGATGGTGTCGGCCAGGCGGTTGCCGAGACGGAGACGGGCGTCGTAGACCGAGATGCCGTTCATCACGGAGTCCGGACGGGCCAGGTAGACGTACTCGAAGGCGCACGGGACGAGCCGCGGGTCCTTCGCGCACTGTCGGGCGTGCATCGTGCCGTCCATCTCGATGAAGACGGCCTCACCGGGAGCGACGTCACGGACGATGTCGTAGCCGCCGGACTCGAGCACGAGGGACTCGCTCGCGACGACCCACTCGCTCTTCCCCGCGTCGTCGAACTTGTGCCCGAGGATGAGCGGACGGATGCCGAACGGGTCACGGAACGCGAGCAGGCCGTGCCCGGCGATCGTCGCGATCGTGGCGTACGAGCCCTCGACCCGCTCGTGCACGCGCTCGACGGCGTCGAACACCTGCCCCGGGTCCAGGTGCTTGCCGCGGACCTGGCCCTGCAGCTCGTGCGCGAGGACGTTCACGAGCAGCTCGGTGTCCGAGGTCGTGTTGAGGTGCCGGCGGTCGATGTCGAACAGCTCCCGCGTGAGTTCACGCGTGTTCGTCAGGTTGCCGTTGTGCACCAGGACGATGCCGTAGGGCGCGTTCACGTAGAACGGCTGGGCCTCTTCCTCGTTCGTCGCGGCGCCACGGGTGGCGTACCGGACGTGGCCGAGACCCATGGTCCCGAGGAGCGCCCGCATGTCACGGGTGCGGAAGGCCTCGCGCACGTGACCGCGGGTCTTGTGCATGTGGTGCACGTGCCCGTCGACGGTGGCGATGCCCGTCGAGTCCTGTCCCCGGTGTTGCAGGAGGAGCAGTGCGTCGTAGATGGATTGGTTTGCAGGCCCCTGCGCAACGAGGCCGACGATGCCGCACATTCGCGGGGTGCTCCAGACCGTAGGATCGGGTGGTACCGAACAAGTCTGCCATGCCCAGCGGAGGACGACGTATGCCCAACCCCTACGCCGAGGCCGGTGTCGACACCGCCGCCGGTGACCTGGCCGTCGAGCTCATGAAGTCCGCCGTCTCGGCGACGCACAACGCGTCCGTCCTGGGCGGCGTCGGTGGCTTCGCCGGGCTCTACGACGTCTCGTTCCTCAAGGACTTCGAGCGCCCGCTGCTCGCGACCTCGACCGACGGTGTGGGGACGAAGGTCGCGATCGCGCAGGCCATCGACAAGCACGACACCATCGGGCAGGACCTGGTCGGCATGGTCGTCGACGACATCGTCGTGGTCGGCGCGAAGCCGCTCTTCATGACGGACTACATCGCCTGCGGCCGGGTCGTGCCGAACCGGATCGCCGACATCGTCGCCGGGATCGCCCGCGGCTGTGCGGCCACGGGCACCGCGCTCGTCGGTGGCGAGACCGCGGAACACCCCGGCCTGCTCGGTCCGGACGACTACGACGTCGCCGGTGCCGCGGTCGGCGCGGTCGAGGCCGGCTCGCAGCTCGGCGCGCACCTCGTGCAGGACGGCGACGCGGTCATCGCGATCGAGTCCTCCGGACTGCACTCGAACGGGTACTCGCTCGTCCGGCACGTCCTCGGCCAGCGCGGCATCGGCTACACGGACACGCTGCCGGAGCTCGGCGGCCTGGTGGGGGAGGCCCTGCTCGAGCCGACCCGCCTGTACACGACCCCGCTGCTGGACCTGATCGAGCAGCACCCCGGTGCCGTGCACTCGCTCTCGCACGTGACGGGCGGTGGCATCGCGGCGAACCTGGCGCGCGTGCTGCCCGTCGGGTCCTGGGTCGAGGTCGAGCGGTCCACCTGGCAGCCGCTGCCGGTGTTCCGCGTGCTCGCCGACCTGGCCGGCACCCCGATCGAGGACACCGAGGGCACCTGGAACCTCGGCATCGGCATGTTCGCCGTCGTGTCCGGTGCCGCGGCGGACGAGGTCATCGCGACCCTCGGGGCAGCCGGACTGCCCGCGTGGACGGTCGGCTCGGTGTCGATCGGTACGCGCGACCTGACCGGGTTCGAGCAGGGCGCCAAGGGCGTCGACGGCGGGGCCGTGCGCCTCGTGGGGTCCTACGCGGGCTGAGGCGCCCCGCTCAGTACCGCCCCGCGCGGCCCGTTCCCCGAGGTTCCAGAATCACGGAACCTCGGCGCGCGAGATCCCGCGTTCGTGGCACCGGGACGTCCGACGCACGGCGAGTTGCGGAACCTCCTCGGTGCCGCGCGTCGTCGAGGCGTCGCCGCGTTCGCACGACTCACCGTGCCCGGCGTCGTCGAGGTCGCACGACCCGCCGTGCGCGCTCCGTCGAGGTCGCACGACTCACCGCGCGCGGCGTCGTCGAGGTCGCACGACCCGCCGTGCGCGCTCCGTCGAGGTCGCACGACTCACCGCGCGCGGCGTCGTCGAGGTCGCACGACCCGCCGTGCGCGCTCCGTCGAGGTCGCACGACTCACCGCGCGCGGCGTCGTCGAGGTCGCACGACCCGCCATGCGCGCTCCGTCGAGGTCGCAGAAGCGGCCGCCACCGGCGCGCGGAGGCGGCAGATCGCGCAACCTCGGCGGATGCCCGGCGGCGGCAGACCGTGCGACCCCGGCGGATGCCCGGCGGCGGCAGACCGTGCAACCCCGGCGGATGCCCGGCGGCGGCAGACCGTGCAACCCCGGCGGAGGCGAGGCCGGCACGGCGTGCCGCAGCGGAGGCCCGACGAGGCATCAGCCCGGGCACGACGAGACGCCGCGCTCCCCGGAGGGGCGCGGCGTCGTCAGACCGGGAGGTCAGGCGGACTTGTTCGTGTCCGTCTGGTTCTCCAGGTCACCATCGTCACCGAACTCGTCGGCCCAGCGGTCGACGTAGTCGGGCTCGTCCGACTGTTGTGCGACGGAGAGTTCGCGTTCGAGAGCACCGTAGTTCGTGTCCGGGCTGAAGTACTTCAGCTCCCGGGCGACCTTGGTGTGCTTCGCCTTCTGACGGCCGCGCCCCATGCGTGACCCCCTCTGTGTCGGCTCGTGTCCGGTCTCGGCGGGCGACGAGTGTGCACCCGGGAAGAACAGACGGTTCGTGGTTTGAAATCTGTCGGCCACTTTACCATGTACCCCGTTGCCGACTTCGCCCGGCGCGTCCCGAGCACAGCAGAATCGAGGGTGATGCGCACCGCCGACCAACACGCCCGTGTCGTCGTGATCGGCGCGGGCCAGGCAGGCCTCTCCGTCGCCTGGCACCTCCAGCGCGCCGGACTGACCGCCGGCCGCGACCTGGTCGTCCTCGACCGTGCTCCGGGAACGGGAGGCGCGTGGCAGTTCCGCTGGGAGGCCCTCCGGCTCGGCCTCGCGCACCGGGTGCACGACCTGCCGGGCATGCACGAGATGGGATTGCACTTCGACGACGCGGACCGCTCACGTCCGGCCCGTGACGTCGTCGCGGAGTACTACCGGCGGTTCGAGCAGCACCACGACCTCCGGGTGCGTCGCCCCGTCGCCGTCACGGCGGTCCGCCGCGAGGTCGAGTCCGGTCCGGCTGGCAGTACGCCCGCGCTGGTGGTCGAGACCCGCGACGACGACGGGACCACCGGGGTGATCCGCGCGGAGGTGGTCGTCAACGCCTCCGGTACGTGGGGCACACCGTTCGTGCCGTGGGTGCCGGGTCGCGACGTGTTCCGGGGCCGTCAGCTCGACACGACGGGGTACCGCGACGCGTCGGAGTTCGCGGGGCAGGACGTCGTGGTCGTCGGTGGTGGCACGAGCGCCATCGGCTTCCTGCTCGAGCTCGACGGCGTCGCCCGGACCACGCGGTGGTTCACCCGTCGCCCGGTGGTCTGGTCCGACGACCCGGATCTCGCGCTCGGCGCCGCCGTGGCGGCCGTCGAGGACCAGGACCGGGCAGCGAAGGCGGGACGGACGCTGCCGAGCATCGTCAGCGGGACGGGCCTCCCGGTCTCACCGCGGATCCGACGCGGCCTGGCGCGTGGGCTGCTGCAGCCCGAGCCGATGTTCGTCCGGCTCGACGCGGACGGCGTCGAGACCGCGACCGGTGAGCACGTGCACGCCGACGCCGTCATCTGGGCGACCGGGTTCCGCGCGGACCTCCGGCACCTCGCGCCGCTGCACCTGCGGACCGAGGCCGGTGGGGTCGTCGTGGAGGACGGGCGTGCCGGAGCCGAACCGCGCCTCTTCCTCGCCGGGTACGGCCCGCAGGCGTCGACCATCGGTGCGAACCGCGCCGGTCGTCGGATCGCCCGCCAGGTCCTGGCGGTGCTGGCCGCGGACGACGGGGAGCGGTCACCCGCTCGGGCGTGACCGACAGCGGTGGACCGCACCGCTGGCATCGGGCGCCTCGCGGCTCCGTCCGGCAGTCCCGGTCGACCCTGACCGCGACGGGGACGGCGATCGCGACGGAGATGCCGGACGGCGGCCCGCTGGGATGCGGACCGCCGTACAGCAACGCCTGCGGTTCAGTTGGTGCCGCGGCCGGTCTTCTGCTGCAGACGGTCGATGTTCTCCGAGGCCTCGGCCTTGTTGAGGTCGGCGGGGAGCTCCTCGCCGGCTTCGCGCGCGAGGGTGTCGAGGTAGCTGCGCTGCGGGCCGGTCATCGGCTCGTCACCGGTCACCCACTGCTCGGGGTCCTTGCTCGCGGTGGTCGACGGGTCCGGGCGCTCGCCGCCGAGGGTCTCCGGCTGGTTCTGGTCTGCATCACTCATGAGCGTGACCGTACGCCGCACCCCCGACGTCTCGCGCAGCACGGCGTCCCCCGACGACCGGCGAACGGACAGGCGACGCCGGACCGGCGCCAGTCCGGCGCCATCCGGCGCCAGTCCCGCGTCAGACCGGCGTCGCCGTGTACCGCACCAGGTCTCCGCCGACGTCGCTCGCCGCGATCGGGACGACCCGGCCGCCCCGCTCGATCCAGAGCGTGTTCGCCTGTTCGTCGAGCCGGTCCACCGGGTGCAGGGCCCCGTCCAGCAGCACCGAGGCGCTCACGCGGACCCGTCCGGACGCGGGTCGCGGCGGCAGCCCCGGCACGTCGTCGGCGTACTCCGGGTACTCGCCGGGGGCCAGGAGCGGCGCCACGGGCGTCGTCACGACCTCCACGCCGGCAGCACCGGTCGACGTGCGGTGCGCCGGTGCTGTCCCGCCCAGGTCGTCGCCGTCGCGCCCCGCGACGGTCACGACCACGAGCCGCACGGCCTGGTCCATCGGCAGTGGGACGTCGACCTTCGGGGCCTCCGCCGTCCCAGCCAGTGCGCGGAACGCGGGCCGCCCGTCGGAGCCGAGGTGGGCCTCCTGGCCGTCGATGCGGACCCGGCCGCGCCCTCGCGAGTCGGCGTAGACCCCGGGCTCCAGCCCGGAACGGCGGGCGTCCAGGAGGCTCACCACGACCCGGTCCGGCCGGTACCAGTCCCGGAGCGTGGCCGGGTCCACCCAGCCGATGCTCGCGACGCCGCGCGTCAGTTCGGCGGAGTCGTCGGCGGCGCGCTCGTCGAGCGCGCCGAGCGGGTGCTCGCCGCGCACCGCGACGAGCCCGTCGTAGCGGCCGTCCGGCGAGACCGGCGGGCGGTGGTCGAGCACCTCGACGCGCTTCGAGACCTTGCCGCCGTGTCCGTCGAAGGTCGCGAAGGTACGGAGGTCCTCGGGCACGGTGGTCATGGGGTCACATGGTACGACCGGACACCGTCACGCGGGGTCATCGCTCGACCGTGCTCGGCTCAGGCGCGGTCGTCCGGCGTGTGCGGAACCGGCGGGGCGGTCGGGACGAGGGAGCGGATCTCACCCGTGCAGGTCGCGGGGTCGACGCCCTCCGCGGGGCCGGCCGGTCGCGTCGCTCGGCGCGAGGGGGTGCCGGCGTTCGCGAGCTTCTGCGGTTCCAGGCTGTTGCGCTGGGCGGAGCGGATGAGCCGGTCCTCCTCGGCCTCCGAGCGGAAGACGCCGTGCGGCGACCGGCGGAGGGCGGGGCGGACGGGCTCGCCGCGGCGGTCCTGCCCGGGGAAGGGGCGGGAGCGCTTGCCGTAGAGCAGCTCCGACGAGTCGAGCAGCCAGGGGACGAGCGCGACCGTGACGCCGTGCATGAGCAGCAGCTTCTTGCGGATGCGGCGGCCGCGGTGGTTGTGCAGCAGCCCCTCCCACCAGTGGCCGACGATGAACACCGGGGTGTAGACCGTGACGACCTCGGACCCGTGTTCGAGCCGGTGCGCCTTGATGTACTTGATGAGCGGCATCGAGATGTCGCGGTACGGGCTCGGCACCATCGTCAGCGGGACCTCGATGCCGTGCTCGGCCCACTGCTCCCGGAGGCGCGCGGCCTCGGCGTCGTCGATGGCGACGTGCACCGCCTCGAGGTCGGCGTGCTTCGCGGCGATGGCGTAGTCGAGCGCCTTCAGCACCGGCTTCTGCAGCTTGTTCACGAGGACGATGGCGTGGTCGCCCGTGGCGCCGAACTCGGTCTCCGCGTCGGCCGCGATCTCGTGCGAGACGTCGCGGTAGTAGCGGTTCACGCCGAGCATGAGCACGAACAGCACCGGCATGATCACGAAGACGAGCCAGGCGCCGTGCGTGAACTTCGTGATGGTGACGATGACGAGCACCACGAACGTGAAGGTGGCGCCGATCGAGTTGATCGTGAGGCTGCGGACGACCTGCCCGCGGTGCACGGGCTCCCCGGCGGTGCCGGCACGGTCGGCGCGGAGCAGGCTCACCCAGTGCTTGACCATCCCGCTCTGCCCGAGCGTGAACGAGACGAACACACCGATGATGTACAGCTGGATCAGGCTCGTGACGTTCGCCCGGTAGACGATGAGCAGTGCGGCCGCGACGAGCGCGAGCACGATGACGCCGTTCGAGTAGATGAGCCGGTCACCGCGGGTGGACAGCGCCTTCGGGGCGTAGGAGTCGCGCGCCAGGATCGAGCCGAGCAGCGGGAACCCGTTGAAGGCCGTGTTCGCGGCGAGGAGCAGCACCGCCGCCGTGGTCGCCTGGATGACGAAGAACAGGACCGAGTTGTTGCCGAACGTGGCTGCGGCGATCTGGGCGATGAGGGAACGCTGCGGTGTGGCAGCACAGTCCGCGAAGCCCTGCAGGTCGCACGCGTTCTCGGCGTAGTGCACGCGGGAGACGAGGGCGAGCGTGATGAGGCCGACGAACAGCACGATCGCGATGCCGCCCATGAGCACGAGGGTCTGCTGCGCGTTCTTGATCTTCGGGCGGCGGAAGGCCGGGATGCCGTTCGCGATCGCCTCGACACCGGTGAGCGCGGAACAGCCGGACGCGAAGGCCCGGAGGAGCAGGAGGATGAAGGCCGCCTGCGTGGTGTGCTCGATGTTCTCGACGGTGTAGCCGGCGGACTCGGCCACGGGCGCGTCCCCGGCGACGATGCGGACGAGGCCGGTCACGACCATCAGGAAGACGCTCGCCACGAACAGGTAGGTCGGGACGGCGAAGGCCTTGCTCGACTCGCGGACGCCGCGGAGGTTCGCGGCCGCCAGCAGCACGACGAACAGGAGCGCCAGCTCCACGCGGAACGGGTTGAGCATCGGCAGCGCCGAGATGATGTTGTCGACGCCGGAGGCCACCGACACGGCGACCGTCATCACGTAGTCGACGAGGAGGGCGCTCGCGACGACGAGCCCGGCCTTCTCGCCGAGGTTCCGGTGCGCGACCTCGTAGTCGCCGCCCCCGGACGGGTACGCCTTGATGAGCTGCCGGTAGGACGCGACGACGACCACGAGCAGCAGCACGACGAGCGCGGCCACCCAGGGGGCGAACGTCAGGAACGCCATCCCGCCGAGCAGCAGGATCATGAGCAGTTCCTGCGGTGCGTACGCCACGGAGGAGAGCGGGTCGCTGGCGAAGATGGGGAGCGCCAGGTGCTTCGGCAGGAGCTGCCCCTCGAGTTTCTCGGAGGGGAGCGGGTCGCCGATCAGTCGGGCTTTCAACGACCGGGTCTCGTTGGTCACGAGCGACGAACTTACTCGTTGGCGGGGCGAACGCAACACCGGAGGCCGGAACCGTATTCCCCCACGACCCGATGGGACGCAGAGAACCGCTCCGATCCGCGGATCGCCGCGGATCGGAAGGGTTCTCCTGTCCTTCTCTGAAGGAACGGACAGGTTCGACGGTCGGTGCTCCGGTGGCGGCCGGGAGGCCCGGACCGCGTCCGCCCCGCCGGACCGGTCGTCCTGGTGTCCGGTCGCGTCAGAACGACCCGCGCAGGGCCTCCAGGCCGTCACGGAGGCGCTGGACCGCAGCGTCGTCGAGCGTGCCGCGGGCTGCGCGGCGACGCAGGTCGGCACGGAGCTGCTGCCGGAACACGGCGACCGCCATCTCGGCGTCGCGGAGGGTCCGGCCGCCGGACCCCGTGACCGGTGCCGGCTCGGCGCCGGCGGCACCCGGGGTCCCCGTCGGGCCGCTGTGCTGCGCGGCGGCGAGGTCGGCGCGGAGCGACTCCATCGCGGCGCCGACCGACGCGCGGACGCCGTCGGCGAGCGACTTCACGCTGTCCGCGACACCGTTCTCGAGCTGGGCGACCTCGTCGGCTCGTGCGTCGAGCTCGGCGCGACCGGCCTCGGTGATCGCGTAGACGGTCTTCCGGCCGTCGGAGGTCTTCGTGACCAGGCCGTCCTCCTCGAGCTTGGCGAGCCGCGGGTACACGGTGCCGGCACTCGGGACGTAGGTGCCGCCGAAGCGGTCGCCGAGCGCGGTGATGACCTCGTAGCCGTGCATCGGGTGGTCGGCGAGCAGGACGAGCAGGTACAGGCGCAGGTGTCCGTGCGCGAAGACGGGGCTCATGCGACACCGCCCTGCTCGTCGGCGGTCGGGGTGGTGTCGGCGGCCGGGACTGGTGCCGGGCCGTGCACGATCGCGACGTCGCCGGAGACGGAGTTGACCCGGATGTCGACGTACGAGCCGGAGAGCTCCCCGTCGGTCCGGGTGTACGTGCCGCGGGTGCCGCGGAGCTCGGCGTCGTCGAACTGCAGGCGGCCGGTGGCGGTGGTGATGGTGCTCGTGTAGGCCGTGCCGTGCTCGAGTCGGACGTCGACCGGGCCGGAGACGGTGTTCACCTTCACGCTGTCCGGGGTGCCGTGCAGGTCGAGCACCACGGCGGACGAGACGGCGTCGGCCGAGAACCGACGGATCTCGCCGGTGGCGACGACGTCGCCCGAGACCGTCCGGAGCGTGACGGTGCCGACCTGGTCGCGGATCGTGGTCGTGCCGGAGACCGCGTGGACCTGGACGTCACCGATGACCGCGTCGACGACGACGTCCCCGGAGACGCTGTTGAGCACCGCGCCGCGCTCGGTGCCGGAGAGCAGGACGCCGGCGGAGACGACCCCGAGCGTGACCGTGACGTCCCGTGGCACGAGGATGCTGACGTCCGCGCGGGCGCCGCCGCCGCGGAAGGACTTGAGGAAGCCGAGGGGGTCGTCCCAGCGCATCTGGGGGTGGTCGACCGTCAGGGTGTCGCCCTCGATCTCCACCTTGATGGGCTTGCCGGAGACCTGGTGGATCTCCACGCGCGCGGTCGGCTCGTCGTGCGTGACGACGTCCACCTGCCCGCCGACCAGGCCCACCCGCAGTGCGCGGACGATCCCGGTGTCGATGACCTGCGGCTCGTCGACGAGCCATTTCTCCTGTGCCATGACTGCTCCTCGGTGTCGGACGGAATGCGATGTATCGCGTCTTTCGGAACACGATACATCGCGTCCTGTGCGGACGCCAGGGTCAGATCGAGACGTCGGGCAGACGGTCAGCGACCAGCGGGGCGGGAGCGGGTCCGGCCTCCCGGCCGGGGCTCCACGGGAACCGGCGGAACAGCGGCATGAGCGGCTGGACCAGCGGACCGATCGCGAACGCGGCGACCACCGTGCCGACGCCGACGTCCCCGCCGAGCAGCCAGCCGACGACGACGACCGTGACCTCCACGACCGTGCGCGCCACCCACACCGGCCAGCCGAACCGTTCGTGCAGCCCGACCATCAGGCCGTCCCGCGCGCCGGTGCCGAAGCCCGCGCCGATGTAGCACGCCGTCGCGACCGCGAGCAGGGCGATGCTCCCGACGAACAGCAGCACGCGACCGACCAGACCGGCCGGTTCGGGGACCAGCCAGAGGACCAGATCGGCCGCCGGACCGATCGCGAGGGCGTTGAGCAGCGTGCCGATCCCCGGTCGTTGCCGGAGCGGGATCCAGAACAGCAGGATCACCAGGCTGGACACGACCGTGATGACGCCGAACGACCACGGCAGGACGTTCTCCAGGCCCTGCGTGAGGACGGTCCACGACGAGACGCCGACGACCGCGCGGACCTGCAGTGCGACCGAGGCGCCGTAGAGGAACAGGCCGACGAGGAGTTGGACGAGACGGAGGGACACGGTGGAGGAGCGGGGCACGGTTCGAGCTTGGAACAGATTGGCCTGCTGGTCGAGAGCCAATCGTCCTACTGTGGACCCCGTGACCCCCGTCCTCCTCAGTGCCCGCTCCGCCGCCGTACTCCTGACGCACTGGCGTGCCGGCTCCGACGCCCCGGCGTACGAGGCGCTCGCCGACGCCGTGCGGGTCCTCGTCATCGACGGGCGCATCCCGCACGGCGCTCGCCTGCCCGCCGAACGCGGGCTCGCGGCCGCACTCGGCGTCTCCCGCACCACCGTCGCGAACGCGTACGCACGACTCCGCGTCGACGGCTTCCTGACGTCCCTCCGCGGGTCGGGCAGCGTCGTCCGCCTGCCGCTCGAGGGGCGCCCGGACCCCGAGGAGTTCGGCGGCGTCGTGCCCGCGGACGTGCTCGACCTGCGGAAGGCCGCCCTGCGGAGCGCCCCGGTCGTGGCCGAGGCCGTCGAACGCGCGATGCGGCACCTGCCGGCGGCGCTCGCCGGGATCGGGTTCGACACCGTCGGGGACCCGGGCCTCCGCGCGGCGATCGCGGAGCGGTACACGGCCCGGGGGCTGCCGACCTCGCCCTCCGAGGTGATCGTCACCGTCGGCGCCCAACACGCGATCGCGCTGCTGGCGCGGGTGCTCGTCGGGCGCGGTGACCCGGTGCTCGTCGAGTCGCCGACCTACCCGCACGCGCACGAGGCCCTCCGCGCTGCCGGTGGTCGGCTGGTGTCGGTCCCCGTCGACCCACGCGGCGGGTGGGACGAGGGCGTGCTCGACGCGACCCTGCGCCGCTCGGCGCCGACGATGGCCTACGTCATGCCCGAGCTGCACAACCCGACGGGCGCGACCATGCCGACGTCCACGCGGAGCGTCCTGCTCGAGGCCGCCGCGGCCGTCGGCACCGTCGTCGTGGCCGACGAGACGATGGGGGAGCTCCGCATCGACGGCCCGTCCGCGCCCCCGCTGGCCGCCGGGGCGCCGGGTGAGGTCGTGATGGTCGGTTCGGCGGACAAGGTGTTCTGGGGCGGGCTGCGGATCGGCTGGATCCGGGCTGCTCCGGAGCTCCTGCACCGCCTGCTCCTCGCGCGGCCGACGGGCGACCTCGGGACGCCGACGCTGGACCAACTCGTCGCGCGCGAACTGGTCCCGCAGACGGCGGCCGTCCTGGAGGCCCGGCGTCCGGCCCTGCGCGCGGGTCGCGACGGCCTCGTCGCCGCGTTGCGGGAACGGCTGCCGGAGTGGGACGTCCCGTCGCCGGCCGGCGGGTTGACCACGTGGGTGGGGCTCGGGCGTCCGGTGTCGACCGCGCTGGTCCTCGCGGCGCGGTCCGAGGGGGTCGTGCTCGCGTCCGGGGGCGTGTTCGGGCCGGACGGCGGGTTCGAGCGGTCGCTCCGCGTGCCGTTCACCCTGACCGCGGAGGAACGGGAGCGCGTGGTCGACGCCCTCGCGCGGTCCTGGGCACGGGTGGGCGGGGCGACCGTGGGCGCGCGGGGGTCGTCGGCGGCGGTGGTCTGAGGACGCACGCGTCTGTGGTCCGTGGTCTGTGGTCTGTGGTCTGTGGTCTGTGGTGCGCGGTCGGCCGCGTCCGTGGTGCGCGGACGTCCGCGTCCGTGGTCCGCGGTCGGCCGCGTCACTCCTGCGGAGGATGCCCATGCCCCTCCCGGGTGATGTGACGAGCGGACGGGCACGCCAGCATCGAGACCATGAACAGCACCCTGTCCTCTCCCGGTGTCGCCCGGGCCGCGTCGCCGACCGCTCCCGGGCACCCGAGCGGCAGTGCCGTGCCGCCGGTCGCCCGACTCACCATGGCGGTGACCGGGGCCGTGCTCGCCGGCGTCGCGACGAGCTTCGGGCAGGCGGTGCCCGAGCTGGCGTCCATCTCCAACGCGGCCGGGCCGTGGTTCGTCGTCGCCGTGCTGCTCGTGCTCGCCGCCGGGGTCGCTCGGGGGAGTGTCCGACCGCGGCTGCGGACCGCGCTCGCGATGGCGCTCGGCGTCGTGCTGCTCGAGCTCATGCACATCGGCTACTGGGCGACGACGAACCTCCGCGGCTACCCGGACTCGCTGTCGATCACCAACTTCTGGGTCGTGATGGCACTGCCCGCCGGGCTGCTCGCCGGTGCCGTCGCCGTCGCGCTCCGGTCTCCGGACGGCCGCTGGCGGGGTGCCGCCGCCGGTGTGACCGCTGCGGTCCTCATCGGCGAGGGCGCCCGCGCCCTGCTGCAGGTCGCCGCGACCACGGGGACCGCCACGTGGGTCGTCCAGATCGTGGTCGGGGTCGGCGTCCTCGTCGCCGGCATCGCGCTGGCCCGGTCGCCGATCGGCCGTGCGGTCGCGCTCGGGGTCGGCGTCGTCGGCTCGGTCGGCGTGCTCGCCGTGTACTCCCTGCTCGGCGCCGCCTGACCGGGAGGTCCCCGCCACACGTCCGGGTACCTGCACGTTCATCCCCAGGATGCACTTCGGCTGGGTGGATGCAGGACCGGGCTGCGAGGATCAGGGCGTGCACCTCCTCTCCGTCTTCAGTCTCCGGAACCGCGCCCTCATCGCCCTCGTGACGATCGTGGTGGCCGTCTTCGGTGGCGTCGCCCTGTCGAGCCTCAAGCAGGAACTCATCCCGAGCGTCGAGTTCCCGCAGGTCGCCATCGTCAGCGCCTACCCGGGGGCCACGCCGGAGGTCGTGTCGAACGACGTCTCGACGAAGATCGAGCAGGCGATCCAGGTCGTGCCCGACCTCGAGTCGACGAGTGCGACGTCGTCCACCGGGCAGAGCGTCGTCTCCGCCTCGTTCGACTACGGCTCGAACCTGGCCAGCGCCGAGGACAAGATCCAGACCGCGGTCAACGCCCTCTCGCTCCCCGACTCCGTACAGACGCAGATCGTCACCGGGTCCTTCGACGACCTGCCGGTGCTGCAGGTCGCGGTCTCGTCGTCCGGCAACCAGGAGGAGCTGGTCGACCGGCTGCAGGCGACCGCGATCCCCGACCTCGAGAAGCTCGACGGGGTCCGGCAGGCCGACGTGTTCGGCAACCCCGGGCGTCGCGTCGTCATCACACCGGACGAGGACGAGCTCGCGGCCCGGGGGCTCAGCCAGACGGCGATCTCGGACGCCCTCGACGACAACGGCACGCTGATCCCGGGTGGCACGATCACCGAGGACGGGTCGACCCTCTCGGTGCAGACCGGTGAGCGGATCGCGTCGCTCGAGGACATCCGCGCGTTGCCCCTCACCAACTCGTCCGGCTCGGGCGGATCGGACGCGGCGGACACCACGTCGACCGACACGACCGGCGCACCCGGCGCCGGTGCACCCGCCGCCGGTGGGCCCGCTGCCGGTGCGACGACCCCGGGTGGGACGACGACCGGTGGCGCGACCGACGCCGCACCCACCGACGCGGCCGCGACCCCTGCCGCGACCCCGACCGACACCACCCTCGGCGACGTCGCCGAGGTCGCGATCAAGGAGTCGCCGCGGACGTCGATCAGCCGCGTCGACGGCGAGCAGGCCCTGACGATCTCGATCACGAAGACGCAGGAGGCCAACACCGTCGACGTGTCGACCGTCGTCGGCGACGCGCTGCCCGGCATCGAGGCCAAGATCGAGGGCGACCCGCGCTTCACCGTCGTCTTCGACCAGGCGCCCTACATCCAGCAGTCGATCGACTCCCTGGCCGAGGAGGGACTGCTCGGCCTGGCCTTCGCGGTCGTCGTCATCCTGGTGTTCCTGCTCTCGGTGCGGTCCACCCTCGTGACGGCGGTCTCGATCCCGACGTCGGTGCTCCTCGCGGCGATCGGCATGCAGGCAGCGGGCTACTCGCTCAACATCATCACGCTGGCCGCGCTCACCATCGCGATCGGCCGTGTGGTGGACGACTCCATCGTCGTCATCGAGAACATCAAGCGGCACATGCGCCCCGGCGTCGACCGAGCGCAGGCCGTGCTCGACGCCGTCCGCGAGGTCGCCGGCGCCGTCACCGCGTCGACGCTCACGACCGTCGCGGTGTTCCTCCCCGTGGCCTTCGTCGCGGAACTCGTCGGGGAGCTCTTCCGGCCGTTCGCGGTGACCGTCACCCTGGCGCTCGTGGCCTCGCTGCTCGTGTCGCTCACGATCGTCCCGGTGCTCGCGTACTGGTGGCTGCGCCCGAAGAAGGCGAAGCAGGCCACGGGTGAGCAGGCCACAGTGGAGCAGGCCACAGTCGAGCGGGCCACAGCGGAGCGGGACGAGCAGACCGCGCACGCCGTGGGGCGTGCCGACGAGCCCGCCGTCCGTCCGACGTCCGAGGCCGCGCTCGCGTCCGCCGCGGACCTGCACGACGCCGGCACCTCGGACCGTCTCCGTCGCGTGTACCTCCCGGTGCTCCGCTGGGCCGTCCGGGCGCCGGTCGTCGTGGTCCTGCTCGCCGTCGTCGTCCTGGGTGGCACGGCCGCCGCGCTGCCGTTGGTCACCACGAACTACCTCGGGGACTCGGGGCAGAACACCTTCACCGTGACCCAGGACCTGAAGGCCGGTTCGAGCCTCGACGTCCAGTCCGACTCCGCACGACAGGTGGAGCGGGAACTGCAGGACGTCCGCGGCGTCGAGACCGTCCAGACCACCATCGGCACGAGCGGGCAGTCCATCCAGGCCGCGTTCGGCGGCGGCGGATCGGCTTCCGTGCAGTACGCGGTCACCACCGACGCGGAAGCCGACCAGCCGACGATCCAGGCCGACGCCCGGAAGCGGCTCGACGCCATCGACGGCGTGGGCGAGATCACCATCGCCTCGTCCGGTGGTGGGTTCGGCGGCAGCAGTGACATCGAGGTGGACGTCACCGCCCCGACGCAGGCGCAGCTCGAGACCGCCTCACGCAAGGTCCTCGCGACCATGCGTTCGGTCGAGGGCACCACCGGCGCGACGAGCAACCTGTCCGCGGCGGAGCCCTTCCTCGCCGTCCGGGTGGACCGGGCGAAGGCCGCCGACCTCGGACTCACCGAGACCCAGGTCGGTGGACTCGTGGCCGCCGCGGTGTCGCCACGTGACACCGGCAGCATCGAGATCGACGACGCCACGCTCGACGTGTACATCGCGAACCCGGACCCGCCGACGACCGTCGCGGCACTGCGCTCACTCGACGTGCCGACGAGCACCGGCACCGTGCCGCTGACGGACGTCGCGACGGTCGAGCAGTCCGAGGGGCCCACGACGGTCACGACGACGAACGCCGCCCGGACCGCCACGATCACCGTCACACCGGACGCGACGAACCTCGGGGCGGCCGTGCAGTCCGTCACCGCGGCGGTCGACGAACTCGACCTGCCGCGCGGTGCGAGCGCCTCCATCGGCGGTGTCGCCGCGAGCCAGTCGTCGGCGTTCTCGCAGCTCGGCCTCGCCGTCGTGGTCGCCGTGCTGATCGTCTACGTGATCATGGTCGCCACGTTCCGGAGCCTGCTCCAGCCGCTCATGCTCCTGGTCTCGGTGCCGTTCGCCGCGACCGGTGCGATCCTGCTGCAGGTCATCTCGGGCGTCCCGATCGGTGTCGCGTCGCTCATCGGGCTGCTCATGCTCGTCGGCATCGTCGTGACGAACGCGATCGTCCTCATCGACCTGGTGAACCAGTACCGGCGACGAGGCCTGCCAGTCCGGGAGGCGTTGCTCGAGGGCGCGACCCGACGCCTCCGACCGATCCTGATGACCGCGCTGGCGACGATCTTCGCGCTGCTGCCGATGGCGATCGGGCTCACGGGCAAGTCGGGGTTCATCTCCCAGCCGCTGGCCCTCGTCGTGATCGGCGGCCTGGTGTCATCGACGCTGCTGACGCTCGTCGTGCTGCCGGCGTTGTACGCCCTGGTCGAGGGTGCTCGTGAGCGTCGGGCGCAGCGGAAGGCGGCTCGCGCCGAGGCGTGATCAGCGGGGCGCGTCGCCGCTCATGCGGCGGCGTGCCCCTGCATGCATCGGGTCGTGCGACCGTGCGGCCGACGGCACGCAGACGGGGTCAGCGGCCGTCGGAGTCCTGGTCGAGCTCGCGGAACCAGGACACCAGCACGCACGTCACGGTGACGAGGAACACGACCGCCGCGACGGGTGTGACCACGGTTGCCTGCCCGACGGCGGCGCCGTACCAACCGGACGCCACCGTGACGAAGAAGGAGAGCCCCAGCAGGAGTTCCGCGGCCGTGCGGACCGACGTCCAGCTGCCGGTGCGGGCACGCACGGCGGAGGGGGTCGGGGCGGAGATCGAAGGGTGCGTCACCCGGCAAGCCTGACGATCCGTCGAAATCATCGACAGTCCCGCTCCGGGTGCCACCCGTGCGGGGCACGTCGCCCCGGAGCGTCACCCCGGAGCACGTCACCCCGGAGCACGTCACCCCGGAGGGCGGTCAGCGGGGCCGGACGGCGTCGGCGTCGGCGTCAGCCCAGGTTGTCGCGCAGGAACGCCGTCACCCGGCGGCTCATCGCCCGGTCGAGCTGCGCGATCGAGTGCGCCGACCCCTGCACAGCGACGAACGTCACCGGGACGCCGTGGTCGCGCAGGGTCGTCGCGAAGCGCTGCGACTCCCACAGCGGGATGAACTCGTCGGTGGAGTGCCCGATGAAGAACGGCGCGGTCTCCTGCGTCACCTGGTACATCGGCGACGCTCGTCCGGCCGCCGGGCACGACCGGTACGACTCGCACCCGAGGTACAGCAACTGCTTCCGCTGGAACGAGGCAGCGACCCCGTCCGCCTCGGTGGACCGGACGGTGAGGTCGGTCGGCCCGCTCAGGTCGACGACCGCCCGGATACGGGAGCCGTCTGCGTAGGCGCTCGACTCGTGGTCCTCGACGGCCAGGAGCGCGGCCAGGTTGCCGCCGGCGCTGCCACCGAACACCCCGACCCGGTCCGGGTCGACGTCGTACGTCTGCAGGGTGGTCGGCCGGAAGACGAAGTCGAGCGCGCGACGGACGTCGTCGAGACCGGCCGGGAACGGGTCGGTCGGTGCGAGGCGGTAGTCGACGTTGAACGTCACGAACCCCTCGGACGCCAGGAACTGACAGACCGACCGGTACGCCGCCGTGGCCTTGTCGCCGTGGGACCAGCTGCCGCCGTGGATCATCATCACGGCAGGGCGGGAACCGACCTCGACGCGGTCCGGCTCCTCGGCAGCCCGGGCGGTCGGCGTCGGCATCGGTGTGGGCGTGGACGTGCTCTCGGGCGGACTGTCGGCCGGCAGGCACACGTCGAGCTGCTGCAGGGGGTCCTGCCCGTACGGCACGTCCGGCACGACGTCGATGCCGTGGTACTCCAGCGACAGCGGGTAGATGACGGGGTCGGCGGTGACGGTGCTGTTCCCGTCCCCGGTCCCGTCGACGGTGCACGACGCCGCTGCGCCGACGACCGCGGCCGCGGCGACGAGCGCGAGCAGGGTACGGCGGCCGGACTTCATCGCCAGCCACGGTACATGGGCAGGCGGGGGTGCCAGGATGGGCACGAGATCCACAGGAGGACCCGTGAGCCGTCAGAAGTCCTGGAACGCCGACCCCGAGCCGCTCCTCCGCGTCGGCCCCGGGTTCCGGCTCGACACGGTCGACCCCGACGCCACCCCGGGGTTCCCGGGCCGCAAGATCGACGGGCTGGAAGCGCTCGCCGCGGGCGCCTCCCGCCTGGCGGCCCTGCAGGAACGGCTCTGGGCAGCGGCGACGGCGGGGGACCAGCGCCGTGTGCTGCTCGTCCTGCAGGCGATGGACACCGCGGGCAAGGGCGGCATCGTCTCGCATGTGGTCGGCGCGGTCGACCCGAACGGCGTGCGCTACGCGGGTTTCAAGGCCCCCACCGCTGAGGAGCGCGAGCACGACTTCCTCTGGCGCGTCGAACGGCATCTGCCGGACGCGGGACAGCTCGGCGTCTTCGACCGCTCCCACTACGAGGACGTGCTGGTCCAGCGTGTCCGGCAGTTCGCCGGACCGGACGAGATCGAACGGCGCTACGGCGCGATCGTCGACTTCGAGCGACGGCTCACCGAGCAGGGCACGACGATCATCAAGGTGATGCTGCACATTTCGAAGGACGAGCAGCGCGAACGACTCGGCGACCGTCTCGACCGGCCGGACAAGCACTGGAAGTTCAACCCGGGCGACATCGACGACCGCCTGCTCTGGGACGACTACCAGGACGCGTACCAGGTGGTCTTCGACCGCACCTCGACAACGGAGGCTCCCTGGTACGTCGTGCCGGCGAACCGCAAGTGGTACGCCCGCCTCGCCGTCCAGCAGCTCCTGCTGCGCGCCCTCGAGGACATGCACCTCTCGTGGCCCGCGGCGGACTTCGACGTGGCCGAGCAGCGCCAGCGGCTCGCCGAGTCCTGACCCGACCGCCGGGAGGCCCGTCCCGCCTCCGGCTCCGGCCTCGCCGGTCGACGGGGCTGGTCTGATCGGGCGCGGTCGCGTATGCTCGATCGGTCGGCCTTCGACACCGCGGCCGCGAGCCGCGGACGTGTTTGGGTGTTGTGTAGTTCGAGGGCTGGAATCGCGTCGATCGACGTTGCGATGAACCCCCTCTCCACGAGCCGCCCCCGCCGATGTCGCTGCCGGGCTGCGTGGTACGTCTGCACCCCGGAAAGAACACATGGCCCCGTACGACAAGGGCGCGAACTCCCGCGCCGACCGCACCGACCGCACGCGTCACCCGAACGGCACCCCTGCCGCTCGCAGCGCCAAGCACCGCGGCTTCCGCGCCGCCGAGCCGACGGCTCCCCGCCAGAAGCAGCGCTGGGACGCCGACGAGCGTCGTTCCCGTCCGTCCTCGGGCGAGCGCCCGAACTGGGAGCCGCGCGACAGCCGCGGCAGCCGCCCTGCGTGGGAGCCGCGCGGTGCGGGCCGCCCCGCGCGCGGTTCGGACCGCGACGAGCGTACGCCGCGTCGGTTCGACCGTGATGACCGCGCCCCGCGCAGCTTCAACCGTGACGACCGTGCTCCGCGTCGTGACGCCGATGACCACGGCCCCCGTCGCTTCGATCGCGATGACCGCGCACCGCGCAGCTTCAACCGTGACGACCGCGCGCCGCGCCGTGACAGCGACGAGCGTGCTCCGCGTCGCTTCGACCGTGATGATCGTGCGCCGCGTCGTGGCAGCGACGAGCGTGCTCCGCGTCGTTTCGACCGTGACGAGCGTGCTCCGCGTCGTGGCAGCGACGAGCGTGCGCCGCGCAGCTTCAACCGTGACGACCGTGCGCCGCGTCGTGACAGCGACGAGCGTGCTCCGCGTCGTTTCGACCGTGACGAGCGTGCTCCGCGTCGCTTCGACCGTGACGACCGTGCGCCGCGATCGTTCGACCGCAACGACCGCGCCCCGCGTCGTGACAGCGATGAGCGTGCTCCGCGTCGCTTCGACCGTGACGATCGCGCCCCGCGTCGTGACAGCGATGAGCGTGCGCCCCGTCGCTTCGACCGTGACGACCGCGACCGCGCCCCGCGTCGTGACGACGCTCCCCGCGGCCACTTCGTCCCGGCCGACGACGTCAAGCTCGAGAAGCTCCAGGCCGAGTCGATCGTGGCCGCGGACGTCGAGGGCGTGACCTTCGGCGACCTCGGCATCGGCGGCAACATCTCCCGCGCGCTGGCCGAACTCGGTGCGAGCAGCCCGTTCCCGATCCAGGCGGCGACGATCCCCGACGTCCTGGCCGGCAAGGACGTCCTCGGCCGAGGCCGCACCGGGTCGGGCAAGACGATCGCGTTCGGTGCGCCGCTGGTCGAGAAGCTCATGGAGCACGGCGGCGGCACGAAGCGCAAGATGGGCCGCGCCCCCCGTGCGCTCATCCTCGCCCCGACGCGCGAGCTCGCCCTGCAGATCGACCGCACGGTGCAGCCGATCGCCCGGTCGGTCGGCCTGTTCACGACGCAGATCTACGGCGGTGTGCCCTACGGCCGCCAGGAGGGTGCCCTCCAGCGTGGCGTCGACATCATCGTCGGCACCCCGGGCCGTGTCCAGGACCTCATGAAGAAGGGGACGCTCGACCTCAGCGAGGTCATCATCTCCGTCCTCGACGAGGCGGACCACATGTGCGACCTCGGGTTCCTCGAGCCCGTCCAGGAGATCCTCTCCGCGACGGCCGAGGTCACCCCGCAGGGCAACCGCGCGCAGAAGCTCCTGTTCAGCGCGACGCTCGACACCCAGGTGGCGGCGCTCGTCGAGGAGTTCCTGCACGAGCCGAGCGTGCACGAGGTCGCGGGTGAGGACCAGGCGTCCTCGACCATCGACCACCGCGTGCTCGTGGTCGAGCAGCGCGACAAGGACCGCGTCCTCGAGGAGCTCGTCGCCGGCGAGGGCAAGACCATCGTCTTCGCCCGGACCCGCGCCTACGCCGAGCGTCTCGCCGACCAGTTCGAGGACGCCGGCATCCGCGCGACCTCGCTGCACGGCGACCTCAACCAGTCGCGACGCACCCGCAACCTGCAGCTGCTCACCAGTGGCCGCGTGAACGTGCTCGTCGCCACCGACGTGGCGGCCCGGGGCATCCATGTCGACGACGTCTCGCTCGTCGTGCAGGCCGACGCCCCGGACGACTACAAGGCGTACATGCACCGGTCCGGCCGTACGGGTCGTGCCGGCAAGGAGGGCACCGTCGTCACGATCGTCCCGCGCGGCCGTCGCCGCAAGATCGAGGGCATCCTCGAGCACGCGGAGATCGAGGCGGACCTCGTCGAGAGCGGCCCCGGCGACCGCATCATCGCGGAGCTCGCCGCGCGCTGACGCGACCACGAGCGCGCGGGAGGCCCGGTATCAGCTGGTACCGGGCCTCCCGTCCGTCGTCCGTGCGCGAAGCGCGACGCGGGCGACGACGCAGCGCGTCAGCGGTTGAAGAAGAGCACGCCCCGGGCGTAGCCGGCCTGGCCGGCGTGCTGGACGCAGTCGTCGAGGATGCTCACGAGCCGCACACCGACGGTCACGGGCGGGTCGTACGAGTCGTCGACGACGGTCTCGAGGTCCTCCGGCGAGAGCGTCTGCAGGTACGCGACCGTGCGCGCGTGCACCGCGTCGAGGTACCCGGTGAGGAGTGCCGCCGACGCGCGGACGCGACCGACGTCGTCGCGGGACATGCCGTACCCGAGCGCCTCGGCGGGGAAGGGCAGACCGAAGCGTTCGACCCAGCCGTCCGCCGTCCACACCTGTTCGGTACCGGCGAGGGCGGCGACCTGGGCGTCCTGACCGCGGGCGATGTGCCAGGCGAGCCAGGCGAGCGTGTTCGCCCCGGCGGCCGGTCGGGACGCGAGCTGGTCCTCCGACAGGCCGTCGACGGCGCGTCCGACGGTCTCGGGCACGCGGGAGAACGCTTCGACGAGGAGTTCGGCGGGAGTGGTCATGTGTCCGACCGTACGCCGCCCGGTCGTCCACCGGTGCCCGCGGTCGTCCGGTCCTCCACAGGGCCAGCGTGGGCGTCCGGGATGTCCCCGGCGGCCGTTACCGTGGCTCACATGCGGATCCTGCACACCGGCGACTGGCACCTCGGGCGCACCCTCCTCGGTGCGGACCTGCTGGAGCACCAGGCGGCGTTCCTCGACCACCTCGTGCAGGTCGTCCGCGAGCGGTCGGTCGACCTCGTGGTGGTCGCGGGGGACGTCTACGACCGGGCGATCCCGCCGGTCGAGGCGGTCCGCATGCTCTCCCACGTCCTCGAACACCTCGCGGAGACGGCGACCGTCGTCGTGACCCCGGGCAACCACGACTCCGCGGTCCGACTCGGATTCGGTGCGGGCGTCATGAGCGACCGGGTCCGGATCCTCGCCGAGCCGTCCCGGCTCGCGGAGCCGGTGCTGGTCGACACCGACGACGGCGGCGGTCCGGTCGCGGTGTACGGCATCCCCTACCTCCAGCCCGACATGGTGCGGTACGCGCTCGCGCCCGTGCCCGACGAGCCGCTCGCCCGCTCGCACCAGGCCGTCGTCGGCGCGGCGATGGACTGGGTGCGGCGCGACCTCGCGGAACGCCCCGGCACCCGGTCGGTGGTCGTCGCGCACGCCTTCGTCGGCGGCGCGCTGCCGAGCGACAGCGAGCAGGACATCCGCGTCGGGGGCGTCGACCGGGTCGCCGAGTCCACCTTCGACGGCGTGGACTACGTCGCCCTCGGACACCTGCACGGGCCGCAGCGCGTCGGTGCAGGCGACCGTATCCGGTACGCCGGATCCCCCCTGGCCTTCTCGTTCGGGGAGCGGAACCACAGCAAATCCGTGACGCTCGTCGAGCTCGCGGCCGACGGGGCCGTGACGGTCGACCTCCTCCCGACGCCCGTACCGCGCCGGCTCGTCGACGTGCGCGGCAGCATCGCCCAGATCGAGTCCGGGGCGTTCTCGGAGCACGCTGACGCATGGGTGCGGGTCGCCGTGACGGACACCGTGCACCCGGAGCGTCTCTACGCCCGGGTGAAGGACCGCTTCCCGCACGCCCTCGCCATCACGCACGAGCCCGCAGACGTCCCCGACCGGACACCGGCCCGAGCCGTCAGCGCGACGTCCGACCCGGTCGAGGTCGCCGCGGACTTCGTGACCTACGCCACCGGCGGCCGTCCGGACGACGTGGAGCTCGGGATCCTGCTGGACGCCTACGAGTCCGCCGCGGCCGCCCTGGCCGAGCAGGGAGCACGCTGATGTACCTGCACCGCCTCGACCTCCGCGCCGTCGGCCCGTACCCGGACCTCGTCTCGATCGACTTCGCCTCGCTCGCCGCGTCCGGGGTGTTCCTGCTCGAGGGCCCCACCGGATCCGGGAAGTCCACGATCATCGACGCCGTGGTGTACGCGCTCTTCGGCGGACTCGCCGGCAGCGACGCCAGTGCCGATCGACTGTACAGCCAGCATGCCGACCCCGCCGTCGAGCCCTTCGTGGACCTGGTGTTCGAGACGGGTGCGGGCGTGTACCGCGTCCGTCGCACGCCGCCCTACGACCGTCCGAAGCA
Organism: Curtobacterium sp. MCBD17_023; assembly: GCF_003224415.1. NCBI lineage: Bacteria > Bacillati > Actinomycetota > Actinomycetes > Micrococcales > Microbacteriaceae > Curtobacterium > Curtobacterium sp. MCBD17_023. The sequence continues at coordinate 8,811 of NZ_QKLJ01000007.1, read as the reverse complement.
ACGGGGGAGCGGCACGATCCGGCAGCAGGCGTCCGCGCAGCTCTGGCGACTCGCCGACCCGTCGGACCTGGTCGGCGAACCGCTGTCCCACCGGGCGCCGGAGATCGGCGCCGAGGTCGCCCGCGTCGTCGGACTGAACCGCGACCAGTTCCTGCAGACCGTCGTGCTGCCGCAGGGGGAGTTCGCGAAGTTCCTCCGCGCTCCCGGTGAGGACCGTCGGAAGCTCCTGCAGTCACTCTTCGGGACCGCGGTCTACGACCGGACCGCCGACGAACTCGCGGCGCGGCGACGAGCTGCGGTCGCCGAGGTCGAGGCGGCGGACGCCCGGGTGCGCGACGCGCTCGGCCGGTTCAGCCAGGCCTCCGGGGACGACGACGCCGACGAGTCGACCGCCGGCGACGTCGTGGCCGTGCTGCACCGGACCGCGGCCGCGCACGAGGACGCCCGCGCACGCGCCGCGGCCGCCGCACAGCACACCGTCGCCCACCTGCAGGACCTGACCGCGCGCCAGGCGGCCGTCGACCGGCGCCGTGACCTGCTCGCCCGCCAGGACGCCATCGCCGCCGGAGCGCAGGCCGTCGCCGAGCACCGGACCGCCCTCGTCCTCGCGGACCACGCCGCCGTGGTCGTGGCGGTCGCGGACGGCGCCGCCTCGGCCGAGGACCGGCTCACCGCGCTGGTGGGCGAGCGCTCGACGGTCCGCGACCGGCATGAGGTCACCGATCCGGCACCCCGGGCGACCCACGACCGGCTCGCGGCGGTCCTCGCCGACGTCCGGCACCTCGTCGAGCTCGAGCGGACCCTCGCCGACCGGACGGTCGCGGTCGGGACCGCGGTCGAGGAGCTCGAACGGACGCGCACCCGGATCGGTGCCGCCGCCGAGGCGCTCGCTGCCCGACCGGACGAGCGCGCCGCGATCGTCCTCGCGGCGAGCCAGGCAGCCGACACCGCGGCCGATGCCGATGCTGCTGCACGCGCGGTCGCGACCGCACGGGAACTCGCGCGTCTGCTCGCCGCACGGGCCGCCGCTGCCGACACCGCAGCGCACACCGCAGCCGCCGTCAGCGAGGCGGCCGCCACCGCGTCCGGCGCACTCTCGGTCGAGAACGACCTCCGGGCTCGCCGCATCGCCGGCCTGGCCGGTGAACTCGGCGCGGCGCTGACCCCGGGCGACGCCTGCCCCGTCTGCGGTGCGGTCGAGCACCCGGCCGTGGCGCAGCCGCAGGAGGACCACCCGAGCGCCGACCAGATCGACCGCGCCGCTGCGTCCCGCGCTGACGCCGAGCGCGCCCTCGCCGCCGCGACGGCCGAGCACGCCGTCGCCAGTGCCGAGCTCGTCCGTCTCACCGAGGCCGTCGGTGACCACGACGACGCGTCCGTGGCTCGGCAGCGCAGCGACGCGGAGGCCCGCCTCGACGCAGCCCGTGCCGCGGCCGACGCCGTCGAGGAGCACGAGCGTCGGTTGCAGGCCCACGACCGGGCGACCCGGTCGCTCGAGGAGGACCACCACGACCTCGTCACGCGCAGTCGGGTCCTCGCCGACCGCATCGAGGGAGACCGCACTCGCATCGCCGACGACGAGCAGCGCGTGCAGGCGGCGAGACAGGCCGTGCTCGCGGTCGCCATCGAGGCCGAGTCAGGAGGTGCCGGGTCGGAAGCGAGGACCGCCATCGACCCCGGCGTCGACGAGACCCTGGCCGACCTGGTCGGACGGGTCGAGGCCGTGGCCGCCGTGCTCCGTACCGTGGCGGACCTGGACGACCGCGTGACCGCCGCCGAGCGGGACGTCGCCGACCGCAAGGCCGAGGTCGACGCCGCCGTCCAGGCGCAGGGCTTCACCGACGTCGGCTCCGCACGGGCCGCCGCCCTCGACCGCACCGAGGCGGATCGACTCCGCGGGCTCGTGGCCGCCGCGGACCGGGAGCTGGCCGTGGTCGAGGCCGGACTCGCGGAGCCGGCGGTCGTCGCGGCAGCGGAGGACCTGGCGGCCACGACGGCGCGCGAGGACGGCGAGGGCAGCGTCGTGCTCGACCTCGACGCCGCCCGGAGCGCCCGGGATGCCGCTGCCGCCGCCCTCGACGACGCCACCCGAGCCGCAGCAGCCGCGGCCGAGCGTGCCGCCGCTGCGGAGCGGTGCGCCGCCGACCTCGCACGGGCCGTCCGATCACGGGACACCACGAGCGCCGAGAGCCGCGCGGTGGTCCGTCTCGCCGACATCGCCACCGCGGCACCGACTGCAAACCCGACCGGCATCACGCTCGGAACCTACGTGCTCATGCGGCGGTTCGAGGACGTCGTCGCAGCAGCCAACGACCGGCTGCGAGCGATGCTCGCCGGACGGTTCGCACTCGAGACGTCGGACGAACGGGAGACCGGTACCCGGGCCCGGCGGACCGGTCTGGCACTGGCGGTCCGCGACCACCTGACGGACAGCACCCGGGACCCGAGGAGCCTGTCCGGTGGTGAGACCTTCACATTCTCGCTGTGCCTGGCGCTCGGGCTCGCCGACGTCGTGCAGGCGGAGGCGGGCGGGGTGTCGCTCGGCACGCTGTTCGTCGACGAGGGGTTCGGCACCCTCGACCCGGAGACCCTGGACGACGTCATCGGACAGCTGTCACGGCTGACCGCGGGCGGACGTCAGGTCGGCATCGTGAGTCACGTCGAGGAGCTCAAGCAGCGGATCCCCGAGCGGATCGCCGTCCGACGCACGCCCGAAGGCGGCTCCCGCGTCACCACCACCGTCTGACCGGCCGGACCCCTGACGAGTGCCGGCCGGTCAGTGCCGGCCGGTCAGCGCTCACCAGTGACCGTCCGCCCGGTGATCGTCCGCCGGTCAGGGGGAGTGGGGTGCGTCCACGGTGCCGTCGGGCGGCGGCAGGATGTCGGCCGCGATCCACGGGAACACCCACGTGAAGAGGACGAACACGATCGCGACCAGGAGCACGAGCAGCTCGAGCACCTTGAGCGCAGTGGGGCCGGGCAGGAGGCGCCACACGAGGGGGAAGATCACTTGGCCGTCTCCGAGAGTTCCTTCGGCGTGCCGTCCGACGCCTGCATCCAGTAGTCCATCTTCGCGTGCACGATGTACCGCTCGGCAGCGGACCACATCGGGTGACAGGCCGTCAGGGTGAGCCAGCGGTCCTCGGCGCCCGGCTCGACCCCGGGCTTGTTCGGCACCGGAGCGATGGTCTCGATCTTGTCCGGCGTGACGATCTGGCTGTCGGTCACCTTGTAGACGTACCAGACGTCGAACTCCTTCTCCGCGTCCGTGACACGGACGACGATCGAGTCACCGTCCTGCATCTCGGCGATCTGGTTGAGCGGCTTGCCGTAGGTGACACGGTGACCGGCGACGGCGAAGTTGCCCTCCGCCCCGGGCATCGCGGTGTCCTGGTAGTGCCCGAGCCCGATCGTGTTGAGGACCTGCTCGCGGTCCGTGCCCTCCCCGATCGGACGCGTGTAGTCCGCGCCGAAGCGGGGGATCTGCATGGTGCCGAACACGGTCGACATCCCCGGCGGCTCCGACAGCACGGGTGCCTCGTCCCGGTGCTCCGGACCGACGGCCTTCTTGGTCTCCGGCTGCTTGAGCGTCTCCACGAGGGCGCTCTGCTCGTTCACGGCGACGACGTCCGTCCACCAGGCGGTCCACACCACGTAGAGCCCGGTGCCCGCTCCCGCGATGATGAGGAGCTCCGCGAGCAGTGCGACGAGCGCGCCGAAGACGGTCTGGCGGGGGCGTCGTCGCCGGGGCCGCTCGGCATCGGCCGCGTCGCGGGCGTCGCGTCGCGTCGGCAGCGTGTCGTGAGAGGTCACTGGGGCTCCGGTTCGTGTGGACGGCGCAGTAGGTCTATCAGACCACGGCGACGGCTCGCTGCGGGGATCATCCACAGGGCGGTCCACCGCTACCGTGGTGGAGATGGAGCACCTCATCCGCCCGTTCCGTCCCGAGGACACCGATGCCGTCGTCGCGCTGTGGGAGTCCTGCGGGCTCGTCCGACCCTGGAACGACCCCCGTCGGGACATCGCACGCAAGCTCACCGTGCAGCCCGAGCTGTTCCTGGTCGCGGAGGGCGCTGCCGGGGGTGCCCCGGAGGTCGTCGCCGCGGGCATGGCCGGTTTCGACGGGCACCGGGGCTGGGTGAACTACCTCGCGGTGCGCCCGGACCTGCAGGGCGGCGGGCTCGGACGGGCGATGATGGCCGAGTTCGAGCGGCTGCTCACGGACATGGGGTGCCCGAAGCTGAACCTGCAGGTCCGCGCCGGGAACGAGCAGGTGATCGCCTTCTACGAGACCCTCGGGTACGCGCCGGACCAGGCGGTCTCGCTGGGCAAGCGGCTCATCGTCGACGATGCGGGTCCGGGGCCGGATGCGGTTGAGGTCGGGCGATCGGGCGCCGCAGAACTCTGACGATTCCTCGCAGTCCTCTCAGGACAGGGCGAGCCCGACGGATGCGGCGAACGCCAGCACGATGCCCGTCGCCTGCACCGCGGTGAGCCGTTCACGGAGCACGAGCCCGGCGAGGAGGACCGTCCCGATCGGGTAGAGCGCGTTGAGCACGCTCATCACCGGCAGGGTCGACGGGTCGTCACTCGAGTGCAGGCCCGCCTGGATGAACAGGTTGGCGACGGCGTCGAGGACCCCGCACCCGACCACCGCGAGCACGAGCGCCCGGCCCGGTCCGGACCGCACGGCACCGGACCCGGCGCCGGCAGGGCCGCCGACCGACCCTGCGTCGTGTGGCGGGCCTCCCGGCCGGAGCCGCACGACCACGAGCGCCGCCGCACCGAGCAGGACCGCCTGCACGACCCGCGCCACCACGAGCGTCGCGACGCCCGCGTCCGTCGGTGATGCGTCGTACGCCAGGACGATCCCGCCGAGTCCGCACCCCGCCGCTGCTGCCGTGACGACCCCGCGGGCGGTCAGGCGGGCACCACCGCTGTCCGGCACCGCCGCCACGAGGACGACGGCGACGCCCGCCACGACGAGCGCGACCACCCCGAGCGGGGAGAGCACCGTGCCGCGGAGGAGGGCGACCGCGACCGGCACGACCGCGGTGAAGACCGCCGTCAGCGGCGACAGGACACTCATCGGTCCGGTCGCGAGCGCCGCGTACAGGAGGAGCACGCCGACGCCGCCGGAGACCCCGGCCACCACGCCCCATCGGACGGCCTCGCCGCCGAAGCGACCGCCGAGCAGGGCGAGTCCGACCAGGAGGGGCGCGAGACCGACGGCGGCGGCGACCGCCGTCACGGACACCGCCCGTGCCCGGCGGGACGCGAGGCCGCCGAGGAAGTCCGCGGCGCCGTAGACGACGGCGCCGGCGAGGCCGAGCAGCACGGTGATCACGGGTCCCATCCTGCCCGGACCGGTACCCTGCTCGGCGTGAGCGTTCCCTACCACCGGTTGCCCCGTGTCGATGCGGCTTGGCGGTGGTGGCGTCCGCTCGTGGCCCTGGCGGTCTTCCTCGGCTTCTACGTGCTGTCGCAGATCGTCATCGCGATCGCCTACCTCGTGCCGATCGGGGTGCAGCGCGGCCCGGAGGGGCTGAACGACCTGCTGGCGAAGCTGTCCGAGGGGGCGCTCGACCCGACGGACCCGCTCGTGTTGTCGATGTCGCTCGTGTCCCTCGTGGTGCTCCTGCCGGCGATCATGCTGTCGATGAGGATCGCGCGGCTCGGTCCGTACGGGCTGCTGTCCTCGATCCGGCTACGGATCCGGTGGGGCTGGCTCGGATGGTGCCTGCTGCCGCTGCTGGTGCTCGGGATCGTGATGTTCCTGCTCCAGTCGTGGGGCATGTTCGCCTTCGACGGCGGGCTGCACTGGAACACCGCCGCGATCGGTCAGTCCACCGTGTCGTTGCAGACGCTGACGGTGACGATCCTGCTGGTCGTCCTGCTCGTGCCGTTCCAGGCGGCGGCCGAGGAGTACGTCTTCCGCGGGTTCCTCATGCAGACCATCGGCTCGTGGATCCCGGTGCGGGTCGTCAGCACCGTGGTCGCCGTCGGGGTCTCGACGCTGCTGTTCGCCGTCCTGCACGTCCCGAACGGGTACAACATCTGGGGCATCCTCGACGTCGGCTCGTTCGGGCTCGTCGCGGCGGTCATCGTGCTCCGGACCGGCGGGCTCGAGGCGACGGTCCTCCAGCACGCGCTGAACAACATCATGATCTTCGTGCTGCAGGCGCCGGGCTGGTCCGAGATCGACCTGACCGGCGAAGGCTCGCAGGGCTCGTGGCAGGGCTTCGTCGTCACGCTGGCGTCGTCCCTCGGGTACTGGGGACTCGTCGAGCTCGTGGCCCACTGGCGGAAGCTGGACCGTCGGTTCCCCGGACAGGAGGCCCCGCGGTTCCGTGGACCGGTGCCGCCCTGGGCGGGCGGTCGGCAGTGGCTCCGGCCGGGAGGCCCGGGCTGGTCCGGTGCGCCGGCGCTCGGTGACGGGTCGGTCGCCCCCGGCGACTCGGTGCGGGAGCCGGTGCGGGTCGGCGCCGGTGCCGACCCGGACGAGGGTGTCGGTGCGTCCGCCGATGCCGATGCCCATGCCGATGCCGGTCACGCCACGTCCGCAGCGGTGACTGTGGAGAAGTCCGGTGGTGTCGGCCCCCGGCCGTAGGCTCGTCGCATGAGTCCCACCGCGCCCGCGCCCGAGTCGGCGGGCACCCGCTCCGCTGCCCTCGACGTGCTGCACCGGGTCTGGGGGTACGACGCCTTCCGCGGGGAGCAGGCCGCGATCATCGACCGTGTCGTCGCCGGCGGGGACGCCCTCGTCCTCATGCCCACCGGCGGCGGCAAGTCGCTGTGCTACCAGGTGCCCTCGCTCGTGCGCGACGGCGTCGGCGTCGTCGTCTCGCCGCTCATCGCCCTCATGCAGGACCAGGTCGACGCCCTCGCCGCGAACGGCGTCCGGGCCGCGTTCCTCAACTCCACGCAGGCGCCGGACGAACGTGCTCGGGTCGAGCGCGCGATCGTCGCTGGCGAGGTCGACATGCTCTACCTCGCTCCGGAGCGCCTGAGGATCGAGTCGACGCGCGCGCTCCTGGACCGGGCCCGCATCGCGCTCTTCGCCATCGACGAAGCACACTGTGTCGCCCAGTGGGGGCACGACTTCCGGCCGGACTACCTCGAGCTGAGCATCCTGCACGAGCGCTGGCCGACCGTGCCGCGCATCGCCCTGACCGCCACCGCGACGCCGCAGACCCACCGCGAGATCTCCGCCCGGCTCGGACTCGACGACGCCGCCCACTTCGTCGCCGACTTCGACCGGCCGAACATCCAGTACCGCATCGAGCCGAAGACCGGCGCCCTGCAGCAGCTCCTGACGTTCATCCGCACCGAGCACAGCGGGGACGCCGGCATCGTCTACTGCCTCTCCCGCAACTCGGTGGAGCGGACCGCTGCCGCCCTGGTCGACCAGGGGATCGCCGCGTTGCCGTACCACGCCGGCCTCGACGCCCGGGTGCGTGAGCGCAACCAGTCCCGGTTCCTGCGCGAGGACGGCATCGTCATGGTCGCCACGATCGCGTTCGGCATGGGCATCGACAAGCCGGACGTCCGTTTCGTCGCGCACCTCGACCTGCCGAAGTCGGTCGAGGGCTACTACCAGGAGACCGGTCGTGCCGGCCGCGACGGACTGCCCTCGACGGCGTGGTTGGCGTACGGCCTGAACGACGTCGTGCAGCAGCGCCGGATGATCGACCAGTCCGAGGGCGACGCCGCACACCGCCGGCAGCTCAGCGCGCACCTGGACGCCATGCTCGCCCTGTGCGAGACGGTCGAGTGCCGACGGGTGCGCCTGCTCGCCTACTTCGGGCAGGAGTCCACGCCGTGCGGCAACTGCGACACGTGCCTCGCGCCGCCGGAGTCCTGGGATGGCACCGTGCCCGCACAGAAGCTGCTGTCGACGATCGTGCGGCTCGACCGTGAGCGCGGGCAGCGGTACGGGGTGGCGCACCTCGTGGACATCCTCACCGGCAAGCAGTCGCCGCGCGTGCAGGAACTCCGGCACGACACCCTCGCGACGTTCGGCATCGGCCAGGACCTGTCCGACGCCGACTGGAAGGCCGTCGCACGCCAGCTCCTGGCGCAGGGGTACGTGGCGGTCTCCGGCGACGGGTACGGCACGCTCGTCCTCAGCCCGACCAGCGCCGACGTCCTGGCCGGACGGGTCGAGGTCCGGATGCGTCGCGACCCGGTGAAGGCGCCGCGTGCCGGTCGCGCCCGCCGAGCCGTCGTGTCGGACATCCCGCAGGAGGCCATGCCGCTGTTCGAGTCGTTGCGACAGTGGCGAGCCGGGCAGGCACGCGAGCAGGGGGTCCCGGCGTACGTCGTGTTCAACGACGCCACCCTGCGCGGGATCGCCGCGGTACGACCGTCCGACCTCGACGAGCTGTCCGAGATCTCCGGTGTCGGTGCGGCCAAGCTCGACTCCTACGGGCGTGCGGTCCTGGACGTGGTCGCCGCCGCCGGGTGAATCGCGAGCGTCGGGTATTGCAGATGTGAAATACGCGCACTATGCTCGGTCCCACTCGCCGGCGCCGACATCGGCGGGACATCCGACTCCTCCTCGGGAAAGGTCCGCTGTGTCCTCCACGCCGCTCTTCGACGCGATCGCCAGGCGAACGGCCGTGGCCGGCGTCACCCCCGCTGCCGGTCGTCCGTTCGGCGGTGCAGTGTCCGCACCGGGCGTACCTGGCGCGCCGGCCGCTCCGGTCCGACTCGACGCACCCGCTGGACTGGCCCGTCCGAGCACGTCGGACCCCGCAGTGCTCACGGACCCTGCAGTGCTCACGGACCCTGCAGTGCTCACCGCGCCCG